>CAJCIO010000184.1 GCA_903970465.1 Gammaproteobacteria bacterium | reverse complement strand
CGAGCGTGTTTCCCGGCGTGGCCATCACCCTCACGGTGATCTCTTTCACCCTGGTCGGCAGCTACCTGCAGCGCCGCTTCGAAGGGAGGCTCGCGCCATGACCCAGGCCTTGGTAGACATCGACAACCTGAGCATCAGCTTCCCGGCACTGCACGGTGATACGCCGCTGGTGCGCGGTTTGAGCCTGAGTATCCAGCCCGGCGAATGCGTGGCCTTGGTGGGCGAATCCGGCTCGGGCAAGAGCCTGACCGCGCGCAGCCTGTTGGGTCTGGCCGGTGACGGCGCCGTGGTCAAGGCCCGGACCTTGCAGATCGCCGGTCGCGACGCCCTGACCTTCACCGACCGGGACTGGCGCCAGATCCGCGGTCGCTGGGCCGGGCTGGTGATGCAGGATGCGCTGGTGTCGCTGGACCCATTGCGCACCATCGGCCAGGAAGCAGGCGAAGTCCTCACCGTGCACGACTTGCTCAAGAGCAGTCGCGAGGTGGAACAGCGGGTGGTCGAAGTCTTCGCGCAGGTCGGCATCCCCGAAGCCAGGGAGCGCGCCGCTCAATATGCCCATCAACTCTCCGGCGGCCTGCGCCAACGGGCATTGATCGGTGCCGCCATCGCTGGCGAGCCGAGCCTGATCATCGCCGACGAACCGACGACCGCCCTGGATGTGACCGTGCAACAACAAGTGATCGCGGTTCTGGCCGATCGCGTGGCCCGCGGTGCCGGGCTGCTGATCATCAGCCACGACCTGGCATTGGTGGCGCAGATCGCCGACCGCGTCTACGTGATGCACAACGGCGTGGTGGTCGACTCCGGGCCGGTGGCGCAAGTGCTCACCCGCCCGCGCCACGACTACACCCGCCAACTGTTGGCGGCGACACCGAGCGAACAGTCCCGTGGCACCCGTCTGAGTTCGGCGCGGGTGCTGCCGGCCGTCGACGAGACTCAACCGTTGCGCATCGAGCGCAGCGCCTTGCCGAGTCGGCATATCGATCGGCAACAGGTGGTGCTGCACGTCGACACCATCAGCAAGCACTATCGGCGCGGCGGCTTCGGGCGCCGCAAGGAGCGTTTCACCGCCTTGCACAGCGCCTCGTTCAGCGTGCACAAGGGCGAAGTGCTGGGCATCGTCGGGGAGTCGGGCTCCGGCAAGACCACCTGCGCCAACATCGTCCTCGGCCTGCTGGAACCCGACAGCGGCAGCGTGCAGTTGCTCGGCCAGCCGTGGAGCCAGGTGCCTGAGGTGCAACGTCGGCCCTGGCGGCGGCAGATGCAGTACATCCCGCAGGACCCGCTGAGCTCGTTCGACCCGCGCTACAGCGTGCTGCAGATCATCGCTGAAAATCTCCAGACTCAGGATCGCCAGCGCGAGCGAGTCACCGCCCTGCTCACCCAGGTCGGCCTCAACGGCGCCTATCTCGATCGCCATCCCCGCTCGCTGTCCGGTGGTCAGCGCCAACGCATCGCTATCGCCCGTGCACTGGCAGCAGAGCCCGCGCTGATCATCTGTGATGAACCGGTGTCGGCGCTGGACGTGTACGTGCAAGCGCAGGTACTGGACCTGATCAGCGAGTTGCAGGCCGAGCGCGGCATCGCCTTGCTGTTCATTTCTCACGACCTGGAAGTGATCCGCCACGTCAGCGATCGCGTGCTGGTGTTCCATCAGGGCGAGGTGGTCGAGCACGGCACCGTGCAGCAAGTCTTCGACGCCCCGCAACATCCCTATACCCAACGGCTGTTGTCGGCACAGCCGACCGTGGCCGCTTCCCCTGCTTGCGTTTAAGGACATCATGAGAGCCCCCCTTCCCCTGCTTTGCCTGGCCGTTGCCATCAGTCCGCTACTGGCCAGTTGCGACAACCCTCCAGAACCCGCCAAGAGCGTCGCCAACACCGAGAACAGCGTGGTCAAACCCCGCGAAGGCGGCGACATCACCTTTGGCGTGACCACCGAACCGGTGTGCTTCGATCCGCACAACTCGTCGCAGCAGAATGCCTTCCTGGTGATCCGCAACTACATCGACTCGTTGGTCGGCAAGCAGGCCGACGGCACGTTCGCACCTTGGCTTGCGAAAAGCTGGCGCATCTCCGACGACGGCCTGAGCTACAGCTTCACGCTGCGTGACGACGTGACCTTCAGCGACGGCACGCCGTTCGATGGCGAGGCGGTCAAGGCCAACCTCGACTGGACCAAGGACCCGGCCCACACCGCCAATGCCGCCGCCTTTCTTGAATATTACGATCACACCGAGGTGGTCGCGCCCCATGAGGTCAAGATCGTACTGAGCAAGGCCGACTCGGCGTTCCTCGAGTCGCTGTCGAGCGTCAAGCTGGGCTTTCTGTCGCCCAAGACCCTGGCCAAGGGCGGCGACCTCTGCCAAGGCGGTCCGAACCTGGTGGGCACCGGCCCGTTCGTGTTCGACCAGTACACGCGCGGCCAGTCGGCGCGCTTCGTCAAGAACCCCAACTATCACTGGGCGCCGGCCTATGCCGCGCATCAAGGCCCGGCCTGGCTGAACTCGGTCACCTATCGCTTCCTGCCCGAATACGCGGTACGTGCGGGGGCCTTGAGCTCCGGGCAAGTGGACCTGATCGAAGGCGTGCAGCCCACCGATCGCGCGCTGTTCGAGAATGCCCAAGGCTTCCAGTTCCTCACCGGGCCGTCGGCAGAGACATCGTTCACGCTCAACCTCAACTACACCGCCGCGCCTACCGATGACGTGCGCGTGCGCCGGGCTCTGCGCGATGGCTTCGAACTGGAGGCGATCGTCAAGAACATCTATCTGGGCACGGTACCGCGCGCCTGGTCCAACATCGGCCCGGACAACACGGCCTACAACAAGGGCCTGAAAGGTTCCTGGGGCAACGACGTGGCAGGCGCCAACAAGCTGCTCGACGACGCTGGCTGGACCGGTCGCGACGCCGACGGCTACCGGACCCGCGACGGCCAGCGTCTGCGCATCGAGGTGGGCTACCCGCAGCCTTATGTGCGCGACAACCGTGATCTGTTGATCCAGCAGATCCAGGCGGCGGTGAAGAAGAACCTGAATCTGCAGCTGGACCTGCGCATCATCAGTTCGGGGGAATGGGTCAAGTCGATAGCCGACGGCTCGTGGCATGTGTACCCCAACACCCTCAACCCGTCCGATGCGGCGCTGTCGCTGCGTGACGTGCTGGGTGCGAGCGGCTTTTTGTACCGCGGCATCAAGATTCCGGACCCGGAAATCACCGGGTTGATCGACCAGGCGCGAGCGACAACCGACCTCGCCAAACGCCAGCCGATCCTGGATGAGATCCAGAAGCTGGCGGTGGACAAGGCCTACGTCATTCCGCTGTTCGCGCCCAACTATCAGCTGGCGGCGCGCAGTACGTTGCACGGATTGAATTTCGAGGTGCAGCTGGATGCGCCGTCGAATTTGTATGATGTGTGGAGTGAAGAAAAGGCCAGATAAGGGCCTGTTTGTGGGGTGAGCTTGAGGGCCCCTTCGCGGGCAAGCCTTGCTCCCACAGGTGTACACCGCACCATTGTGGGAGCAAGGCTTGCCCGCGAAGGGGCCGGCCCTGCTTGCACAGGTACACCGCACCATTGTGGGAGCAAGTTTGCGCGTTCGGCGGCGAAGAGGCCGGCCCTGCTAGGGCAGAATCACCAGCGATACGCCACCTTGGCGTAATAGAACGCGCCGCTATACCCATACGGCGAGTACGTGCTGTACGCCAGGTTGCCGCCACTGTTGCTGTACGCGTTGAGCTTCTCCGGGTACTTGTCGGTCACGTTGTCGCCACCCAGGGTGAACAACCAGTTGCGGTAGCGATAATCCAGCGATAGATCGAGAATCCACGCCGCCTTGAAGGTCTGGTCGTTGACTTCGCTGGCCTGATAGCTGGTGAACGAACCGTAGCGCACCAGATTGCTGTGCAACGTCCAGGCGTCGTAGGTGAAATCGTTGCCCAGGCTCAATTTGTGCTGCGGCGTGGTATCGCCCAGCAGCCCGTCTTTCTCCCGTCGATCGACACGCAGCAGGTTCTGCCCCAACTGATCGAGAATCCCCGGATTGGCCGCCACGTGGGTGACCTTGGTGTGGTTGTAGTTGTAGCCCACCGTGCTGTTCCAGCGCACGCCGCTGTCCAGTTGATAGCGATAGTTGGCCACCAGGTCGATGCCGTTGGTGCTGGTGTTCACCGCATTGGTGAAGTACCGCGCCGTGGTGTAATTGATGTTGCCGACACCGTTGGCCTGCAGGTAATTGATCGCATCCTGATTGAGGCTCAGGTTGGACGACAAGGTGATCCGGTCACGGATGTCGATGCGGTAGGCATCGGCGGTCAGGGTCAGGTTGTCGGTGGGTTCGAAGACCACACCGAGGCTGTAGTTGCGCGACTTTTCGGGCTTCAGGTCTTCGGCGCCGAGCAGCTTGGCCACCTTGCTGTTGGACGCGAAGGTGCCGGCCTCCTGCACGGTGTTGCCGATCAGTTGCGACGAGGTGTAGGCGAAGTTCTGCTGGGCCAGCGACGGCGCGCGGAAGCCCGTCGACACGCTGCCGCGAATCGCCACTTTCGGGGTCAAGGCAAAGCGCCCGGACAACGAGCCGCTGGTGTTGGACCCGAAGTCGCTGTAGTCCTCGTGGCGAGCCGCCGCCGAGACACTCAAGCGATCGGTCAGGTCGGTTTCCAGGTCTAGGTACTGGGCAAAGTCATGCCGGCTGTAGCTCCCTGCATCGGCATCGCGAAAGCCGCCCAGCCCGGAGCTGCCGGTCAGGTAATAGGACGCCGGGTCACCCGATTCGATCTGGTAATCCTGATGCAGGTACTCCGTACCAAAGGCCACGTTGACCGGATTGGGCAAAAAGCCGACGTTGAATTCACGCGACAGATCCAGGCTCAGTTGCTTTTGCGTGTTGCTCAACGTGCCGTTGTAGAACGAGCGCGGCGTGTTCAGGCCCAACGAGGTGTTGATGGTGCGGGTGTTGATTTCGTACTGGTTCTGGCCATAGTTGGCCGACAGGTCGTAGTGCCAGTCGTCCAGCCACTCGCCCCGCACGCCGACCACCAGCGAGCGATCCTCGAGAGTGCCGCGAATCAGCGGCAGATAGCCGTTGGGGTAGATCGCCGGCAGGTTGTTGCTGGCGTTGCTGGCGCGGTAGAACGCGGCGGTTTCGCCACGGCGCTTGCTGTAGCCGCCGAAGCCGTAAAGTTGCGCGGAATCGTTGAGGTCGAACTCGCCGTTGAACCACAGCTTGCCTTCGTCGGTGGCGGGCTCACCCTGGCGGAACACACGCTCGCCATAGGTGGTGGAACCGATGCTGGCGCTGCGGTAATCGTCGCCGGCGCGGTTGGTGTAATCGTTGTCCGCACCTTCAGCGGAGATGTTGAGAAAGCCGCGGTCACCCAGCGCTATACCGGTGTTGCCACTGAGCTGGCGCTGGATGCCGTCACCCTTTTTGTAGCTGCCATACTTGGCGGAAATTTCGCCGCCGTGGTTGGCATCCTTGAGGATGATGTTGATCACCCCGGCAATCGCATCGGAGCCATAACGGGCCGCAGCGCCATCGCGCAGTACTTCGATGTGATCGATGGACGACAGCGGGATCGCGTTCAGATCGGCCGGGGCCGAGCCGCGGCCCACGGCGCCGCCAAGGTTGACGAACGCCCCGGTGTGGCGGCGCTTGCCATTGACCAGCACCAGGACCTGATCGGGCGACAAGCCGCGCAGTTGCGCCGGTCGCGCCAGTTCGGCACCGTCGACCAGGCTCGGACGCGGGAAGTTGATCGAGGGGATCAGCCGCGCCAGCACCGTGCCCAGTTCGTCGGAGCCGCTGCTGCGCAGGGTGTCGCCACTAATCACGTCGATAGGCGACAGCGAGTCGCTGGCCGTACGTTTCAGCACCCGGGTGCCGGTGACGATGACCGTGCTCAGGGGCTTTGCATCGGTGTCATTGCTGACCTCAGCGTCAGCCGCCCAGGTGGGCCCGCACAGCAGGCTGGCGGACATGATGGCAAGGGACAGAGGGGTCTTGCGGAAGGGTTGCATGAACCGATTTCCTTGAATCCAGACCCGGCACCTCAGTGTGCCGGGGGCAGGAGCGGTCCGCTGGCAGCGGTCGCGGGCATCCTTGCGAATTGATTGAGTTCGGCCGTCCGATCGATATAGCTTATCGATCCTAAATATATAAATTAAGAAACATTTAGTCATATCCTTATGAGCGAGGTCGGACCGGACACCACTCTCGCTGTAGCAAGGGGTGATTCAGCGCACGATCTTCTGATCGGCAATCACGAACCCTCGGTAGTTGTCATCGATGAACTTTTTCACTTCCGGCCCCGTGAGGAAACGGGCGAGCAGCTTGACCCGCGGATCATCAAGTTGATCGTTGCGGGTGTAGATCAGGTTGGCGTAAGGGTTGTCGGTGGTGTGCTCGCGCACCAGTGCCTTCGACGGGTCGATACCGTTGGACAAGGCCACATCGCCGTTGATGAAGCTGGCGTCGGCATCTGGCAGTGCCTTGGCGCGCAGCACCGTGTCGGTGGGGATGAGCACCAGATGGCGAGGGTTGTCGACGATCGATTTCTCGCTCACTGCCACCGCTGCCGGGGAACTGTCGAGCCGGGCGACGTCGAGCTTGATCAGGCCCAGATCCTGAAGGATGAACAAGGCGCGCGGCAGGTTGGTCTGCTCGTTGGGGATAAGGATCCGCGCACCGTCAGGCAGCGCCTGCGGGGTCTGGTACTTTTGCGAGTACAGGCCGAAGGCATTGAGCAGCACCGTGGCCTTGCCGTCGAAGTTGTTCAGCTTGGGATGGGCCGCCTTCCAGGCGTTGACGTAAGGCTGATGGCCGGTGAAGTTGACGTCCGCATCGCCGTTGGCCAGCAGCTCGTAGGAGTCGAGGGTGCCGCTGCCGCCACTGGTGGTCAGCTTGAGCACCAGGCCCGAACCGTCGGCCTCGGCAAGCTTCTGCACGTAGCGAATGATGTCGCCCTGAGGAGACGCGGTCGCGTAGACCTTCAGTGGCGTGCCTGGCACAACCGTGCCCTTGTTCACAGTGCTTGCTTGATCGCTAGCCTGGGCCTTGCCCTTGTCGAGCAGCCCGGGCACGGCCAACGACGCACCGATGGCGATGGCGACGAGCGCGGCGGCGAACACGCCGATGTGAGCGGTTTTGAATCTGCGATTAGCCATGAAATGTCCTGAACGATAGTCGTCGGTGAATGAGGCTTAACGTTTGTGTTTTCGGGCGCGGATCCACAGGTCGCCGCTGATCTGGATCACCTGCACGATGATGACCATGGCGAACACCGAGATGAACATCAGCTCGCCATAGAAACGCTGATAGCCGAACTCGATCGCGAAGTCCCCTACCCCGCCCGCTCCCACGGCGCCGGCCACCGCCGTGCCCTCGACGGTGCCGACGAGGATGATGGTCATGGCGTTCAACAGGCCCGAAAACGACTCGGGCAGCAGCACGCGAAACACCAGTTGCCACTGGGTCACGCCCATCGAACGCGCGGCTTCGATGCGGCCCTGGTCGATCTCGCGCAGCGCCGCTTCCACCAGCCGCGAGAAGAACGGGCTGAAGCCCAGCACCAGCGGAATGATCGCCGCCACCGGCCCCAGGGTCGTGCCGACCGCCGCGCGGGTGACCGGAATCAACAGCACGATGAGGATCAGAAACGGGATCGATCGGCCGACGTTCACCAGCGTGGTCAGCAGGTAATAAAGCGCTGGTTTCGGTGTGACCGAACCGGGCGCGATCAGGTACAGCGTGGTGCCGACCGTGAGGCCGACGACAATGATGCTCGGCCCGGCGATGGCGACCATGTACAGCGTCTGCAGCAGGGCCGCCCAGAAGTCCGGAAGGTAGGTTTGCCAAGTGAGGGTATTCATCGAGCGCTCTGCCAGGGGTTACACATTCACCGTGACCAATTCCTGCGCCAGCAGCTCGCGCACCCGCGCGACGTCGAACGACGCCTGCGGATCACGGGAGCTGAAGCGCACCTTGAAGCGCGCGATCGGTGTGTTGCCGAGGCTGTCCATGCGCCCCGAGAGAATGGAAAAATCCAGGTGCAAGGCGTTGGCCACTTTCGACAGCAGATGCGTCTGGGTTTCGGGGTGCTCGAAGATCAGGTCCACGGTGTCCGGGCCGCTCTGCCAGGCGGCCTTTTCGTCGAGCGGCAGCAGGTGATCCTTGAGCACCGAACGTTCACGCTGGATCACCTCCTTGAGCGCCCCGGCCTCGGTGATCGCGCCGTGCTCGATCAGCACCACGGCGTCACAGGCATGGCGGATCACGTCCCACGAATGGGTAATCAGGATCACGGTGAACCCGTAGGCCTGCTTGAGCCGGGCCAGCAGGTCGAGAATGGTCTGGGTGGTCTGCGAATCCAGGGCGCTGGTGGCTTCGTCGCACAGCAACACCTCGGGATGAGTGATCAGCGCACGCGCAATGCCGACCCGCTGCTTCTGCCCGCCGGATAACTGCGAGGGGTAGTGATTTTCGCGATCCTGCAGGCCGACCTGGGCGATCAACTCTCGCGCACGGGCTTGCCGTTCGGCCAGCGGCACACCGCGAATGGCCAGGGGAAAGGCGATATTGTCCAGCACCGTCTTGCCGTGGAACAGGTTGAAGTGCTGGAAGATGGTCGCCACTTTCGAGAGGTATTCACGCTGGCCCTTGCCATCGAGTCTGGCCAGGTCGCGGCCATTGAACGCGATGCTGCCGCCAGTGGGCGTTTCGAGCAGGTTGAGCAACCGCAACAGCGTGCTTTTACCGGCACCCGAAGTGCCCACCACGCCCAGAAACGCGCCACGCTCGATGTCCAGGTCTATCCCGGCGAGGGCCGGTGCCGCGGCGTCACCAAACACCTTGGTGACACCGGCCAGGCGAAAGATCGGATCGCTCATTCATAGCCCCTTACATAGCCCCTTACATAGCCCCTCACATAGCCCCTCACTTGGCCGTGATCACTGCCAGCTTGGTGATTCCGGCCTTCTCGATCACGGCCATGGCCTTGGCGACCACGCCGTAATTGACGCCGTTGTCCGCTTGCAGCTGGATGCGTACGTCCGGGTCCTTTGCCTTGGCGCCCTGCAGACGGAACTGCAACTGGTCGAGCTCGATCTGCTCCTTGGCAATGAACACCTGGCCCTTGTCGTCGATGCTTACCACCACTGGGTCCTTCTGCTCGACCGGCGCCACGGCATCGGTCTTGGGTAGATTGATCGGGATGGCGTTGGTCAACAGCGGTGCGGTGACGATGAACACGACCAACAGCACCAGCATCACGTCCACCAGCGGCGTGACGTTGATTTCGCTCAATACTTCATCGCTGTCCTGGGTCGAAAAGGCCATCTCAAACGGCCTCCTTCACAGGGCGGCTGACGCCGGCTTTCGGGCCGGTCGGCAGGCTGATCAAGCGGAACTGGCTCTTCTGCGCGAGGCTGTAGAAGTCGTGGGCGAAATCGTCGAGGTCGGCGGCGGTCAGCTTCAGACGGCGCAGGAAGTAGTTGTAGACCAGCACCGCCGGCACGGCGACAGCGATACCCACACCGGTGGCCACCAAGGCTGCACCGATGGGTCCGGCGACGGTTTCAAGGCTCGCCGAGCCGGCCGCGCTGATGCCCTTGAGCGCCGACATGATGCCCCACACAGTGCCGAACAGACCGATGAAGGGCGAGGTGCTGCCGATACTGGCGAGGATCGCCAGGCCGGTTTCCAGCGAGCGACGTTCACGGACGATCTGCTGACGCAGGGCGCGCTCGAGGCGGTCCTGATGATTGATGGCCTGACTCAGATCGGCCGCCGCGGCTTCGGGGACCTGAATGGCGTTGTAACCCGCCAGTGCCACGCGAGCGGCTGCACCGGGTTGCTCATGAGCGAGCACGGCGGCGGAATCGAGGCTCGAGGCGGCCCAGAACTGCTTGTGGAACTTGCGATCCTGCGATTTCAGGCGCGTGAACTGCGAGCCCTTGAGCAGGAACAGGCCCCAGGTAGCGACGGAGAACAGAATCAACAGCCAGATGACAGCGGATTCAATGGAGGCGAACGGCGAAGCGATCAGGTTCATGGCGGTACGTCCTTGCTGATTCATGGATTCGTGGTGGCGGCGCTCCTTTGGTGGTGGTGGCCCGCAAAGCTGGTAGTGAGGGGGCTTGCCCCCGAAAGTTGAGGAACTATCGAAGCTTGAAGTCGATCGGCACGCTGACCCAACCGGCCTGCGCTACGTTGCCTTGCTTGGCCGGCACGAAACTCCAGCGCTTGACCGCCGCCAGCGCGGCGTCGTCGAGCTGGGTACGACCGCTGCTCTTCTGAATCTGGATGTCGCCGGGCTGACCGCTGGCGAGCACTTGCACCCTGAGCAACACAGTGCCCTCCCAACCGCGGCGCATGGCCAGGTCCGGGTACTGCGGCGCCGGGTTCTTCAAATAGCCGGCAGTGGCCGATGGCGGCGTGACAGGTGCGGGTGCCGGCGGCGCGGGCGGTGCCGGGGCCGCTACGGGCGCAGGCGCCGGTACGGGTTCGGCAGGCTTGGGCAAAGGCTTCTCGAGCGTTTTCTGGACGGGTTTGGCAACAGGCTTGGGCACCGGCTTCACGACTGGCTTGGGTTTGGGCTTGGGTTCCGGCTTGGCAGCCATCTCGTCCACCACGGGCGGTGGCGGCGTCTCGGCCACCGGCGGCGCGGGGGCCGGCGGTGGTGGCTCGACCACCGGCGGTGCCGGTGGCGCTGGCTGGGAGAACTCGATAGTCATGGGCGGTACTTCAGGCGGTACCACCGGCAAGGTCGGCGTGGGCGTACTGTTCAGCCAGTAGATCACCGCACCGTGCAGCACCAGGGCGAACACCCCGAGCAGGATGCCCTCACGCTTGCTGAGGATTGGCCCTGGGCTGCGCTGCAGGCGCGACGTCCACAGCGGTTCGCGGAATACAGTGCCCAATGCCAACAGCTCGCCGTTGGCGGGCTCGCGCCAAAGTGTTCGCGTTGCACTGGCAGCGGTCGGGACGTTGCCCATCGGTCAGCTCCTGCTCCATGGAATAAAAGGAGCGGCGCCGATGCACGCCTCTCTGTCGGCCACCGCTCAAGGCCGCGATAATCGGTGCTAATCGATATCTCTTAAAGGAATATTTAGATATTTGCTTATGCGTTTAGCTGAGTACGCAGCGAGCGGACTCAAATCAATCCGCTAATTTTTAGCAGCGGTTCATATTCCCGATTTGCATTTCATGACCCACCTGCCGGTGTCGATCGCCGCCACGCTGGCAGATCCCACCGTGACGCCATGCGTTCTCACGGACATTCGCCGAGCACCTGCGCCAGCCACGCAATCACGGGCCGGAACCGCTCCGTGTCGCGATATTCCGTCGGGTAGGCCAGCCAGATTTCCCGCTCAACCTGGGGGATGTGCTCGTACAGCACCAGGCCTGGGTCAGCCAGGTAATGGGGTAACAATGCGACACCGAGGCCCGCCCGGACCGATTCGCGCACGGCGAGCAGATCATTGGCGGTAAAGGCGAACCGACGGCCCAATGTTTTCGGCCACTGCACCTCGGGTAGCGTCAGGTTGCTGTGCTCCGTCAGCCCGCACAGCGGCTGCCCATCGCTGGCCGGGGCAGCGGCGGCGCCATACAAGCCAAAGCGCACCCTGCCAACTTTCAGCGCCACCATGTCGACCTCCTGAGGCCGCGCCAGGCGCACACCGATATGCGCGCGGCGTTTGGCCAGGCTGGTGATGCGGTCGCCCAGTTGCAGGCACACCTCGATCTGCGGATGAGCGCGATACAGCGCTGGCAGGTGGGGCGTCAGGTAGTGGCTGCCCATGGCGGCGGTGGCGGCGATCCGCACCTCGCCGGTGACACCCTGACCGCTGGCTTCGGTTTCGCGCAGCAGACGATCGGCGGCCTGCTCCATCTGCAGGGCCGCAGCCAAGGCCCCGTGGCCATGGCTGGTCAGGCGGAAGGTATTGTCTTCGCGTGTCACCACCGGCTTGCCGAGGGCCTGCTCCAGTCGGCGGATACGACGAATCACCGTGGCGTGGGTGAGGTCCAGTTCGCGGGCACAGGCCGAATAGCTGCCGCTGCGCATGAGGGTCGAAAGGGTCAACAGATCGTCCCAGGACATTGTGCTTTTTTGCACAGTGGCTGTGCCTTTTCAGGGAATGGGCGTACAGCTTAGCCGGCCTCAGGATAGGCGCCTAGCACCCCTCGCCTATCTTTCAAGGAGTCCATCATGACCACGCCCTTTACCTTGCTCGATCTCGCCGGCGCCAGCCGTACCCCGGCCGCCTGGGACGCCGCCGTGCTGATACTGATCGATCATCAGCGCGAATACGTCGACGGCACCCTGGCGCTGGTCGGCATGCCGGAAGCGGTGGCGCAGTGCGCTCAACTGCTGGCCCGGGCGCGGGCCCATGGCACCCCGGTCATCCATGTGGTGCACCGCGGCAGCGCCGGCGGCGTGTTCGACCCCGAGGGCCCGTCTGGTGCGATCATCGACGGCCTGTCGCCGCTGGCGGATGAAACCATCGTCAGCAAGACCTTTCCCAGTGCCTTTGCCGGCACAGACTTCGCCGCGCAGCTCACCGCTCTGGGGCGCAAGGAACTGATCGTCGCCGGCTTCCAGACCCACATGTGCGTCAGCACCACGGTGCGCGCGGCCCTGGACCATGGTTATCGCGTCACCCTGGTGGCCGACGCTTGCGCCACCCGCGACCTGCCCGACCCGCTGGGGGGCGAAGCGCTGACTGCCGAGCAATTGCATCGCAGCACGTTGGCCGCGTTGCATGACCGCTTTGCGACGGTGGTGGCGGATGTGGGGGCGTGGGATTGAGACTGGGATTGATCTGAGGGGCGGCTTCGCGAGCACGCGGTTTTGAAAATTGCCCCGCAGTACACACCGCTCCGGAATCGTAGACCTTCAGGCGCAGGGGTCGGACCTTCTTGCCGAGCCCGGAGCCGGAGCGGCGCCTGGCGGACAATCACTACGACTGTTATGGCCTGTCTCGAGCGGGCGGCCCGCAGGCGCGGTTTTTCTAGGCCCGGGTGCAGGGTTATCTTTGATCGAAATCGGGGCTGAAATCATCAACCCGCGGGAAAATCCTTACGCCACCTTGGCAATGTTGCTGGCGACTCCGCGCAGATCGAGGATCGATGCCGCCAGTCCATCGAGACGGTGTTCGATGGAGTCGATCTCGGCCAGGTTATCGATAACTCGGCTATGTCGAAGATAGCGAGCGTGCCCTTCGAGCATCCTCGACAGCCCTGCCAGGTGGGTTGCGGTGTCTTCAAGGTCGTGTTGAATGATGTCCAAGCGCTCGATCTGCATTGCAGGTGCTCCCCAGGGAAGAGTGCTGCGCGAGTCCAGGACGCTGGGGTCATGAACGGCATTCAGCTGGTTATTCGGTATATCGACCTCCCTGGCAATGTCTAAATTAAATATTGGTATCTACATCATGTACATTTTTTTACATTAGTCCATACATCAATAAAAGATGGAACGAACAAATCCTCAAGGCGCTCCATTTTAATGACTATTCGATGCAGCACAGCCCACGGCAACGCTGCAATGTTCATTAAAGCAGCATGAGGAGCCTGGCATGCCTGGCGACAACCAATATTCGATGCAGAACCCGCTGACTCAGTACCCGCAGCCGCCGTTTCCCAAGCAACCGCAGTCGGCGCCGGGCACGGTGCATGAACTGCAACCGGCCGCCGACCATGGTGAGACAAGCTATAAAGGCTTTGGCCGCCTGGCCGGACGCCGCGCGCTGATCACCGGCGCCGACTCGGGCATCGGTCGCGCGGCCGCTATCGCCTTTGCCCGCGAAGGCGCCGATATCGTCCTCAATTACCTGCCCGAGGAAGAGGCCGATGCCCGCGAAGTGGTCAAGCTGATCGAGGCCGAAGGCCGCAGGGCGATCAGCGTACCGGGTGACCTCAAGGACGAGCAATTCTGCCTGAGCCTGGTCAGTCAGGCGGTCGCCGGCCTCGGTGGCCTGGACATCCTGGTCAACGTCGCCGGCAAGCAGACTGCGCAACAGGACATCGCCGAGCTGACCACTGAACAGTTTGACGCCACCTTCAAGACCAACGTCTATGCCCTGTTCTGGCTGTGCAAGGCGGCCCTGCCCCATCTGCCGGCGGGTGCGACCATCATCAACACCGCGTCGATCCAGTCGTACCAGCCATCAGCCACGCTGCTGGACTACGCCTCGACCAAATCCGCCATCGTCGCCTTCACCAAAGCCCTGGCCAAGCAGGTCATCAGCAAAGGCATCCGCGTCAACGCCGTGGCCCCCGGTCCGTTCTGGACGCCGCTGCAGCCCAGCGGTGGCCAGCCTCAGGACAAGATCCCTGACTTCGGCTCCGAGACACCGATGGGCCGCCCCGGCCAACCTGCCGAATGCGCACCGATCTATGTCCTGCTGGCCAGCCAGGAATCGAGCTACATCACCGGCGAGGTATTCGGCGTCACCGGCGGTAACCCGCTGCCTTGATCGGTTGCACAAGTTTTCAGTCTCGATAAAGAGACGCCCCACTAAAAAGGAGTTTGACCATGTTGAAATTTCTAGGCGGTACCGTCGGCATCATCTTTCTGATCGGCTTGATCGTGGTGATTGCGCTGTTCAAGTTCATTTTTTGATGAGCTGAACCCTCCCCCCCCGCCCGATATCCCAAGGGCGGGGATTCACGCCGACAGCCATGGTCAGCGTGTCTGCTTATGCAGTCCACCCACTGACGCGAGCGAGCGCGACGGTAGCGTTCAACGACCCTGAACGAATGCGCCACACTCTGCGGCCTTGGTGAAAGCCGACAATACACAGCCTGAAACCCAAACCCTGTGTGGCCTTATAACCAAACGTCAAACCGCACGACTTTTTCGCAGGTTGACGACGGCGCAAGGTGTGGCGGTATTCTTGGCATCGATTGCCAGCGGTCCCCCGGGCCGCTCACCGCGAACCAGGAGTTTCTGTCACATGAGCAACGCCCCCTACGTTCCGCCCAAGGTCTGGCGCGCCGACACCTCTGTCGGCGGCAACTTCGCCAGCATCAACCGCCCGGTCGCCGGCCCGACCCACGAGAAAGTCCTGCCGGTCGGCAAACACCCACTGCAGTTGTACTCTCTGGCCACGCCCAATGGCATCAAGGTCACCATCCTGCTCGAAGAGCTGCTGGCGCTCGGCGTGTCCGAGGCGCAATACGATGCGTGGCTGATCCGCATCAACGAGGGCGACCAGTTCTCCAGCGGCTTTGTCGACATCAACCCGAATTCCAAGATTCCCGCCCTGCTCGACCACAGCGTCGAACCGCCGATCCGCGTGTTCGAGTCCGGCTCGATCCTGCTGTACCTGGCGGAAAAGTTCGGTCACTTCATCCCTGCCGAGCCCGCCGGCCGTACCGAAACCCTCAACTGGCTGTTCTGGCAGATGGGTGCGGCGCCCTACCTTGGCGGTGGTTTCGGGCACTTCTACGCTTACGCGCCGGAGAAGTTCGAGTACCCGATCAACCGCTTCACCATGGAGGCCAAGCGCCAACTTGACGTGCTCGATCGTCGTCTGGCCGAGAGCAAATACCTGGCCGGCGACAGCTACACCATCGCCGACATCGCCGTGTGGTCGTGGTACGGAAAGCTCGTGCGAGGCGATCTGTATTCGGCTGCGGAGTTTCTCGACGCGCAGAGCTACACCCACGTGCAGCGTTGGGCAGAAACCATCGCGCAGCGCCCGGCAGTGATTCGGGGTACGCGCGTGAACCGGACTTGGGGAGATGAAGCGACTCAGGTGCCGGAGCGGCATGACGCGGCCGATCTGGATTGATGTGGTGATCGGGCAGCCCACCCGTTGACTACTCGACGCCTGCGCTCAGCCCGATGAACCTTAATTTCACAAGATGCCTAACCACCACAATCACCACCCCCAAGGCCGCAGCCCTACCGCGGCCTTTCCCCTGCTCCCTCCTCAGAGGCTCGCCCCCATGCTCAAAGCTGCCGAGTTAGTCGTCAAGTGCCTGGAAAACGAAGGCGTGGAATACGTGTTCGGTATCCCCGGTGAAGAAAACCTCGACCTGCTGGACTCGCTCTCGCGCTCGTCCATCAAGTTGATCCTCACCCGCCACGAACAGCCTGCGGGCTTCATGGCCGCCACTTACGGGCGCCTGACCGGCAAGACCGGCGTGTGCCTGTCGACCCTCGGCCCCGGCGCGACCAACCTGGTGACCGCGGGCGCTTACGCGTATCTCGGCGGCATGCCGATGATGATGATCACCGGACAGAAGCCCATCAAGAAGTCCAAGCAGGGGCGTTTCCAGATTCTCGACGTGTGCGGGATGATGGCGCCGCTGACCAAGTACACCCACCAGTTGGCGTCGGCGGACAACATCCCTTCGCGCATCCGCGAAGCGATTCGCCTGGCTGAAGAAGAGAAGCCAGGCTCCGTGCACCTCGAGTTGCCGGAAGACATCGCCGCTGAATTCACCGACAGCACGCCCATCGCCCCAAGCCTGAGCCGTCGCCCGGTGGCCGAACAAAAGGCCATCGAAGCCGCTGTGGCCAAGCTGCAGGCGGCGCGTAGCCCGGTGCTGGTGATCGGTGCCGGCGCCAACCGCAAGATGACCGCGCGGGTGCTGCGCCAGTTGATCGAAAAAACCGGCATTCCCTTCGTCACCACGCAAATGGGCAAGGGCGTAGTCGACGAGCGCCATCCGCGCTTCCTCGGTAACGCCGCGCTGTCGGCGGGAGACTTCGTGCACCGGGCACTGGAGTCCGCTGACCTGATCGTCAACATCGGCCATGACGTCATCGAGAAGCCGCCGTTCTTCATGGTTCGTGGCGGCACCGAGGTGGTTCATGTGAGCTTTCGTTCAGCCGAAGTCGACCCGGTGTATTTCCCGCAGATCGAAGTGGTCGGCGACATCGCCAATGCCATCTGGGAGATCAAGGAAAGGATCGAGGTGCAGGACAGCTGGGACTTCGAGCGCATGCTGACCATTCGCGAAGCAAACGAGGCCCACGTCGCTCTGGGCGCCGATGACGCGCGCTTCCCGGTGTACCCGCAGCGGTTGGTGGCGGACCTTCGCGCGGTGCTGCCGTCCGACGGTATCGTCGCGTTGGACAACGGCGTTTACAAGCTCTGGTTCGCGCGCAACTACAAGGCCTACATGCCCAATACCGTGCTGCTCGACAACGCCTTGGCGACCATGGGCGCGGGCCTGCCGTCGGCCATGGCGGCGCGGCTGGTGCACCCGGACACGCCGATCGTGGCGGTGTGTGGCGATGGCGGCTTCATGATGAACAGCCAGGAAATCGAAACCGCCGTGCGCCTGAAGATGAACCTGGTGGTGATCATCCTGCGCGACGATGGTTACGGCATGATCCGCTGGAAGCAGCAGCAAATGGGCTTCCAGGACTTCGGCCTGGACTACGGCAACCCGGATTTCGTCAAGTACGCGCAGAGCTATGGCGCCTTCGGGCACCGGGTCGAAAGCGCCGAGGCGTTCGCGCCGCTGGTCACGCAGTGCCTGCAAACGCCAGGGGTGCATGTGATCGATTGCCCGGTGGATTACTCGGAAAACGATCAGATCTTGCACCGCGATATTCAGGCGCTGAGTGCGGCGGTTTGACAGGCCCCGGCCCCCAAGCCTGTGGCGAGGGGGCTGCGTCGCTAAATAGCTGAATGGCGTAGGTATGAATTCAGCGGTGGGCAACCGCCTCGGCCATCAGCCATTCCACCACCGTGCCCAGCGCGGTATCCGAGGCGACGGGCTCGGCGGTGACCATGTAGAAACCGTGGCGCGTATCCAGCGGATAGTGGCCGCGCAGCACGCGCACCAGTCGGCCACTGCTCAGGGCCGACTCGACAAACAGCTCGGGCACCAGGGCGATGCCCATCCCCTGTTCGGCGGCGTCCAGCGCCAGGCTGGTCTGCGAAAACGAAGGCCCCGTGAACGGCATGCCGGGGTGACCATAGGTCTCGAACCAGCGCTTCCAGTTGTCGTGGCTGTCGGTGATCAAGGGAGCGCGCGCCAGGTCCTGCGGTGTGTGCCAGGTCTCCAGCCCTTTCAGGCCCGGGGAGCAGACGGCGATGGCGCGCCCCGGCAGCAGAAAGCGCGCTTCGCCCTGGGCAAAAGGCGGCGTGCCCCAACGGATCGCCATATCGACCCCGCCGCGGCCTGCGAGCGGGCGGATGACCTCGGACGCGTCGATCCGTACGGCAAGATGCGGGTGCTCGAGGCCCAGACCGGGCAAGCGCGGGATCAACCAGCGGCTGGCAAAGGTGCCGGTGGTGCTGAGCGTCAACTGATGGGCATCGCTGCCGTTGTGCGCTGCCAGCAATTCACGGGTGGCGTCCTCGACCATACTCAACGCCAGGCGCACGCGGCTGATGTATTGCTCAGCCGCCGGGGTGGGCGAAAGACCACGAGGCAAACGGGTGAAGAGCTGCACGCCCAGCTTGCTCTCCATGGCGCGCACCTGCTGCGCGACTGCGCCTTGGCTAACATGGAGCTCCTCTGCTGCGGCGCGGAAACTGCCCAGCCTCGCGGTGGCCTCCAGCGCCAGCAGGTGATTGTGGACCGCGAAGGCGGCGCGGCGACCTTCCGGATTGCTCATTGGCGGACCCTACCCTGTAGTTTTTCTACTGCAAGACCTGACTAATCATGGTGCGTGAATTTACAGTAATTCGGGCCTAATAGACGCAACTCCCACTTCAGAGACAACCGTCATGACAGACCAGAAAGTAGCGATCATCACAGCCGGCGGCAGCGGCATGGGCGCGGCGGCTGCTCGCAAGCTGGCTGCAGAGGGCTACCATGTAGCTATTCTGTCGTCTTCAGGCAAGGGCGAAACGCTCGGCAAGGCACTGGGCGGGATCGGCATGACCGGCTCGAACCAGTCCGTCGACGATCTCCAGGCGTTGGTCGACAAGGTCATGGCGCAATGGGGTCGGATCGACGTACTGGTCAACAGCGCTGGGCACGGCCCGCGCGCACCGATCCTGGAGATCCCTGACGAGGACTGGCATACCGGCCTGGACGTGTATTTTCTGCCAGTGGTGCGGGCTACTCGACTGGTCGCACCCATCATGCAGCAACAGGGAGGCGGGTCGATCGTCAACATTTCCACGGCCTGGGCATTCGAGCCCAGCGATCTGTTCCCGACTTCGGCGGTATTCCGCGCTGGCCTGGCCTCCTACACCAAGATTTTTGCCGACGGCTACGCCAAGCATAACGTGCGCATGAACAACGTTCTGCCGGGCTGGATCGACAGCTTGCCGGGCACGGATGAGCGCCGCAAAAGCGTGCCGATGGAACGCTATGGCACCGCTGAAGAAGTTGCCAGCGTGATTGCGTTTCTGGCAGGTGCAGGAGCGGGTTATATCACCGGGCAGAACTTGCGGGTCGATGGCGGGGTGACGAGTTCGGTTTGACGATCAAGGCCGGTAACCCGTGAGCCGATTGACCAGGATTGCACACTGGCAATCGGCATTTTTACGTTCGCCCTATCGCTCCGCCTGATGACTCGCGTTTACAATCCCGCGCCATTGCCCCACCTTTCCAGGGATGGCCGCAGATCACTCATGGAGATGTCGATGTCGGTACCCATTCTTGCCGCCGCCCAATGCGCTGTTCGGGCTGGCGATATCGATGCCAACCTGGCACTTCACCAGCAGTTCATGCAGCGTGCCCAGGCACTGGGCGTCGGGTTGCTGGTATTCCCCGAGTTGTCCCTCACCGGCTATGAGCCGACCCTGGCTGACGCCTTGGCCCAGGACGCGCACTGCGCACTGTTGGCGCCCTTGCGAGCACTTGCCCAGCAGGCTTCGATGACCACCGTAGTGGGCTTGCCATTGCGCTCACCAGATCACGATAAACCGCTGATTGCGGCGTTCATACTACATCCTGATGGCTCGCTGGGTATCTATACCAAGCAGCATCTGCATCCGGGAGAAGATCGATATTTCAGCGCTGGCAACGGTGGTGACTTGCTGTGGCTCTGCGATTTGCCCATCGCCCTGTCGGTGTGTGCCGATTTCAGTCAACCGCAACATGCACAGCACGCGGCAGCGCGGGGGGCACAAGTGTATGCCGCGAGCGTGCTGATCGGCGAAACCGGCTATACACACGACAGCGCGCTATTGCAGTCCTACGCTGAACGCCATGGCATGGCCGTGCTCATGGCCAATCATGGCGGGCCAACGGGTGGCTGGGCTGCCGCCGGGCGGAGTGCATTCTGGGATGAACGGGGTCGGAATGTTGCAGCGACCCGTGGCATTGGCGATCGTTTGCTGGTGGTGTCGAGAGAGCTTGATGGTTGGAGCGGTTCTGAAACCTCACTGGATTGATATCAGTCACTGGCTCTCCTTTATCTACCGCCCTTTCACCTGAGGCAGAACGCGCCGAACATGCCAATTCCCCCGACTCAACGGCCCCACGTGGCCTTATATCAAGCAGCCGATGACGATCTGGAGGCCTTGGTCGCCATCAGGATCGAAGCCATGCGCGAAAGCCTGGAGCGAGTCGGGCGCTTTGATCCGGATCGAGCTCGGGCACGCTTTCTAAGTGGCTTCGACGCCGCCTGCACTCGGCGCATGGAAGTCTCGGGGGAGCTGGTTGGATTTGTCGTCGTCAAACCCCTACAGGACGGGCTTCTGCTCGATCATTTGTATGTAATCCCCAGTGCTCAAGGCACAGGGATTGGTTCCGAGGTTCTCGCTCAGGTCTTCAGAGAAGCCGATGAGCAGGGGCGCTCGGTCAGCGTCGGCGCCCTCAAGCAAAGCGCCTCGAATCGTTTTTACATTCGCCACGGGTTCGAATTCATCGAAAGTGGCGAATTCGACAATTACTATGTTCGCACCAACCCTGCGAGGCAACGGACATGAATGGCGACGAGTTGAAGCGTTTAAGGGCACACATCGATAGCCTGGATGAAGAGCTGATCAGGATCCTGGGATTGAGATTTATCGCGACCGGCGAGGTAGGCCATATCAAGGCAGCTCAAAGCCTCGCGGCGGTAGATCCTTCTCGTGAGGCCGCGCAGGCGCAACGGTATTCAGTCCTGGCGGCGCAACACGGGTTGAAGGATGAACTGGTTCAGCGAGTCTTCAGAGTGGTCATAGATGAAGTTGTGATCAATCATCAAGACATCGGGCAGAACAGCGTTAAATAGATCAAGCGGCGCCATGAACGACTGTCAGGGGCACTGCCTGAACCGCAGAGCCCCCGTGGCCATTTACCGGGTGATCTTCAACGCCTTACGCCCCGCATGCCGCTCCAGCGCCAACTCGATCAAGCGGCTGACCAACTCGCTATAACTCATACCCGCTTCCTGCCACAGCTTCGGATACATGCTTAT
Source organism: Gammaproteobacteria bacterium (assembly GCA_903970465.1). Classification (GTDB taxonomy): domain Bacteria; phylum Pseudomonadota; class Gammaproteobacteria; order Pseudomonadales; family Pseudomonadaceae; genus Aquipseudomonas. Next base: position 14,569 of record CAJCIO010000184.1, on the reverse strand, counting down.
CCGGGTAAAACCAGGCAACGAGTTGACCTCATTGATCAACACCTGCCCGTCCTCGGTGTGAAACACATCGACCCGCGCCAGCCCGGCGCATCCCAGCGTTTCAAACGCCTCTACTGCCAAGGCGCGAATACGCTCGCTGACGTCGACGCTGATATCCGCAGGCACCACGACCTGGGCGGCCTGGTCGTCGATGTATTTGCTGTCGTAGGAATAGAATCCGTCGCGCACCACTATTTCACCGCAACCACTGGCGATCGGCTGATCGTTGCCAAGTACGGCGCACTCGATTTCCCGGCCTGTGATAGCCGACTCCACCAGCACTTTTTCATCAAAACCCAGGGCAAGTTCAATCGCGGCCTCATATTGCGCTGCATTGCCAACCTTGCTCACACCGACGGAAGAACCCTGATTCGCAGGTTTCACAAACAGCGGCAGTCCGAGCTTGTGTTGTGCCAACTCGAAAGAAGTGCGCGCGGCATTGGCGCGGTTCAAGGTAATGAACGGCACCACCGCAATCCCGGCGTCGCGCAGCAAGCGTTTGCTGATGTCCTTGTCCATGCACACCGCCGAACCCAGCACATCGGAGCCCACGAACGGCAAGTCCGCCATGCGCAACAAACCCTGCAGGCAACCGTCTTCGCCCAGGCTGCCGTGGACGATGGGGAAGATCACATCGACGTGGCCGAGCAAGGTTTCGCTGCGGGTCTCCAGCAATTGCTGGCTGGCTTTGCCGGGCACAATCGCCAACTCTCGATTGGATTGATTGAGCGCAATCAGCGCCGGGTTTTCCTGGTTGATGAGAAAGTCCGAACTGTCGTTGAGATGCCACTGGCCGGTCTTGTCGATGCCGATCAGCACTGGCTCGAAACGTGAGCGGTCGAGGGCATCTACGATATTGCGGGCAGACTGCAACGAAACTTCGTGCTCGGCCGAACGGCCACCAAAAATAATACCTACCCGCAGCTTGCTCATGACCGACCTCTTTTTTGGAAGTAAGGCTTATTACCATGAGCGGCGAACGATTCGCTACCGGCTTTTAGCAAGACCCAGCAGTTGCCCTCTTAACGCTCAAGCAAAATCCATAGGGCCCGGGAATGTGCCGATGGGTACCCAATGGGTAATAAGACCGGTATCGAGCTTCCAGTGGTGCAACAGCATCGCGGGCGGTTCTATATAGGATGCCAAAATAGACGGCAGATCGATTGATCAACAGATCTGGCCGGCGAGATGATCGGATCAGCCTAATCGCTTCTGATAAAAGAAGCGTTTGTGCTCGGCGGGGAAATTATCGAGGTGCCCGAACTGAGTGAAACCATGCCGTTCATAAAAGGTCGGGGCCTGGAAATCAAAAGTATCGAGCCAGATGCCGACGCAGCCTCGGTCACGCGCGACTTCCTCGGCCATTTGCATCAACCGCGAGCCGGTACCCTGCCCTCTCGCTTGCTCCGGTATGGCGAGCAACTCGATCAACAACCAGCCATGAAAGATGTCGCCATACAGCCCGCCAATGATGTCGTCGGTGAGTTCGTCTCGCACCAGCAAGGCGATCGTCTGCGCTTTGGGATCACCCAAGTGGGAATGATTGAATGCCCGCAGCGGCTTGAGAATCGCCGAACGCTCGACGTCCCCAGGGTTGACCGCCATTTCGATACGCGTACTCATTGGCTAATCCTTTAAATAAAAGTGACCGTTTGTCAGCGCATCAGAACACCCTTCAGGACCAGCGTCCACTCGATGCCTCACCCAGTGCGTTCTACGCTATTGCGGGAAGCGAAAATGCTCGCCAAGGCAAAGACTCGCATCCTGCCGAGCAATTATTGGACCCACAATGGCCGCCCTGCCAGAAACGCCGCGATCGACCCACACATCAGATCAGTACCGCCCGCAGCGCGGCAATGGCATACGCTCCCGATCCCCGCGCCGTCTGGCCACAGAGCGCCGTCAACTTCCGATTGAACGGATCAATGAATGACGGTTCTCAATTGAAGCGCCCACTGCACATCACCGCTTCGACCGGAGCTAACGCCGAGATTTTGCCGAATGCGCATCCTGCTGATAGACGACGACCCCATCCTGGCTTTACTGGCCGAAATCGCCCTTGAAGAAGATGGACACCAGATCATCGGCCCCGCCTACGACGCCGAAGAGGCATTGCGGCTGGCCGAAACCAACGCCATCGACCTGGCGCTCGTGGACATCAACCTCAGCGGCCATGACGAGGGGGTAGACCTCGCGCAATTGCTGCACGAGCGTTTCAACGTCTTCTCGCTGTTCGTCAGCGGCCAGATCGATGTGGCCAAGGCCAACACTCGCTACGCCGTGGGCCTGCTGGCCAAGCCGTACACGCCCCATGATCTGTCGCGTAGCGCGCACATTGTTCATGCACTGGTCAAAGGTGAACTGCCGTTGACCCTGTCGGTGCCCTCACCGCTCACCTTGTTTACCGATTCAACCGGCTTATACGCACCTCTTGATGGCAGTACTCTTCATGGTAGAACGCAACATGACCGAATCCGATCACGCTAGTCATAACGCCGCCCTGGGGGAAGACGAGTTCCGCGAACTGGCGGACAACGCCCCGGTGATGATCTGGCGGTCGAGCCAGACGCCGTTGCGCGACTGGTTCAACCGGCCCTGGCAAGCCTTTGCCGGCAAAAGCCACGAGCAACTGCTGGGCTACGGATGGGCCGAAGACCTGCACCCGGACGACTTCAACCCCAGCGTGGCGCTCTATCATGAGGCTTTCGAGGCGCGCCAAGCCTTCACCTTGCCGTACCGCTTGCGTCGGCAGGACGGCACTTATCGCTGGTTTCTGGACAAGGGCGCGCCGTACTACCGCCATGGCGAGTTCGCCGGGTTCTTCGGTAGTTGCACCGACATCACTGATCAGAAAGACCTCGAAACCCACCAGCAAGTCCTGTTGGCCGAGCTGGACCACCGGGTAAAAAACAATCTGCAGCTGATCATCGCTTTTTTGCAGATGTCCAAGATCCGCGCCACAGGCGACGAGGCCAAGGAGCTGCTGGAATCGGCCATCGGCCGCATTCAAGGCGTCGGCGCAGTGCAAGCCGAATTGCACCGCAGCGCCACCGGTTTTGTCGACCTGGCGGTGTATCTGCCGAATCTGATCCGGGCGTCGATCCAGGCCGAGAGTGGCAACCGCGCGCAGCTGCGCGTCGACGCCGAGTCGATCAACGTGCCCTTCAAGCTGGCCTCGGATCTCGGCCTGATCACCAATGAACTGATCACCAACGCCATCAAACACGGCGGCACCGAAGCGCCCGCCATCCGTTTTGCCGTCAAGCGTCTGGATAGCGGCAGGTTGCAGGTGTCGATCGGCGATTCGGGCAAGGGCTTTCACGCCGATCAATTGATCAGCGGCGGCGCGACCGGCAGCTCGTTGCGCGGCCTGGGGCTGATCGGTGCGCTGGCCAAGCGCTGCAACGCCGAATTGATCCGCAGCAACGACCAAGGTGCGCTGGTGACGGTGACGTTGCCGCTGCCCTGATCAATGGATAGCGAGGCGTGATGGGCGATGGTTTGGATAGCACTTCACCGCCGCACGGCAGTCTGTTGATACACACCGCCCTGGAGATTCACATGACTACTGGCAAGATCATCGTCCACCACCTCAACAACTCGCGCTCGCAACGTATCCTCTGGCTGCTCGAAGAGCTCGGCCTGCCGTACGAGGTGAAGCGTTATCAGCGCGATGCGACAACCAATCTGGCGCCGCCTGAGCTCAAGGCGATCAACCCGCTCGGCAAGTCGCCGGTGATCGAGGACGGGCCGCACACCTTGATCGAGTCCGCTGCCATCATCGACTACCTGATCCGTCGTCACGGCGAAGGCCGCCTGCAGCCGGATCCGACCACCGCCACCTACGACGAATACGTGCAGTGGCTGCATTTTGCCGAGGGCTCGGCGATGCTGCCGTTGATGCTCAACCTTTACGTCGGCCGCCTGGGTGAGGCCGGTGCGCCGTTGCACCCGCGCATCCACTCGGAACTGGCGAATTACCTCGGCTATCTGGACACGGCGTTGGGTCTGACCCCTTATCTGGTGGGCGACGAGCTCAGCGGAGCCGACATTCAGATGAGCTTCATTGGCGAAATCGCCAAGGCCCAGGGGCTGCTCGCGCCCTACCCTGACCTCACCGCCTGGGTAGAGCGCTTCCAGGCCCGCCCTGCCTACAAGAAGGCCATCGAACAAGGCGGCGAGTACAGCTACTCGAAATAAAGCAGGACCGAGTTCGGGCCCTCAGCCAAGCGCATCGTTGGCCTTGAACTCGGTGGACCGCCCGGTAACCTTGAAAAACACCACCACGGCGATCCCCAGCACCAACCAGCAGCCGCCACCGATCTTGGCGTAGTCATCGGCGCTGATCAGTACGTAGCCGATGATCAAAAAGCCAATCAGGGGCACCAGTGCATGCACGATGCGCCGTCCGGCGTGCCGGTGATGCCAGGCTACCGCGACATGAAGCAGCAGAAACGCGGTCAGCGCACCAAAGTTGCACATCGAGGCCAGCAAGTTGATCTGGCCGACGAAGAATAATCCCAGCACCAGGCTCAAGGCGGCGACCAGCAAGATGGCGCGCTGGGGCACCTTGGTGAGCGGATCGATCTGCCGCAGAAACTGCGGCAGTTGGCGATCCCGAGCCATCGCGAACAGCAACCGTGACGTCGCCGCCTGCGCCACCAGGGCGTTGGCGATCGCCGCACCAATGGCCACCGCCAGGGCGATCACCACCTGCAACCACGGCCCCGCCACCAGTCGGCCGATCTCGTAGAAGGCATTGTTGGACGCATCGGCATCGGGGTATTGGATGATGTTGGGCTGCAGCAGCGCGCCCAGCCAGGTTTGCACGATAAACAAGGCCGCCACCAGGGTCAGCGCCAGCAAGGTCGCACGGCCCACCGAGCGGCTGCCGCCGCGGGTTTCCTCGGACAGCGTGGAAATGGCATCGAATCCCAGGAACGACAGTACCGCCACCGACAGCGCGCTGAATATCAGCGGGAAGGAAAATTCCGCCGGGTTGTACAGCGGCTTCATGTTCCAGCTCGCGCCGTTGACGCCCTTGCTGATGGCGATACTGGCGAGCACCACGAACACCACCAGCACGACCAGCTGGCCATAGAGAAACAGCCGGTTGGCCCGCGCCGTGGTCTCGATGCCGCGCAGGTTGACCAAGGTGTTGAGTACCACGAAAAACACGATCCACAGCGGCTGCGGGATGCCCGGCAACACGTTGCTCATGGCGTTGGCGCCGATCACATACAGCAAGGTGGGTACCAGCAGGTAATCGAGCAGGATCATCCAGCCGGCCATGAACCCCAGGCTGTTGTTGAGGCCTCGCCCCACGTAGGCGTACACCGAGCCCGCCACCGGAAAGGCCTGGGACATCTGCTGGTAGCTCACGGCGGTGAACAGCATGCCGACGAAGCCCACCAGATAGGTCAAGGGCACCATGCCGTGGCTGGCGTCGAACACCCCGCCGAATATCGAGAACGGGGCCAGCGGCACCATGAACACCATGCCGTAGATGAGCAGGTCGGCCAGGCTCAGTTGGCGCTTGAGCTCCGGGGCGTAGCCGAAACGCGCCAGTTCGGCGTCATCGATGGCAGCGGTAGTGTCGGTCATGGGCGGCGCTCCTGGAGATATGGTCGAGCCTTGACTCTAAGGCCGGATTCGCTGCGGCTGTATCCTGAAAAATACTAGGTTTTTGCCTATGGTCAGACTGAATCAGGTATGGCGCAGGGATTGCTAGGCTTGAAGGACATTCCAAGAAAACGCCCACAGGTGCCCCGATGCATACCGACCTGATGACGCTCAGTGCCCAATTCGCCCACCTGACCAGCCTGGATGCTTGCCTGGATCAGGTTCAGCGCTTTACCGATTCGCTCGGGTTCAAGACCCTGATCTACGACTACGCCCCGGTGCCGGTCAGTCTCGAAGGCGCACTGATCACGCCATCGGTGTTCAAATCGCGCAACGCCCCCAGCGATATGCATGCATTCTGGTGCGAGCGCGGCTATTACCAGATCGACCCAGTGCAGCAATGCGCCGCGCAACGGACCACACCGTTCGCCTGGTCATTCCGCGCCGACACCACCAGCGCGCTGCGCGAATACCTGGACGACGCACACCGGCCCGTGACCCGCTACATACGTGATTGCGGCCTGGGGACCGGGTTGACCGTGCCGCTGCACTTGCCGGGCGGCGACTTCGCCACCCTCACCGGCATCGTCGACGCCGCCGAACCCGATGCCGAGCGGCATGCTCAGCAGTGCCTGGGCGAACTGATGATCGTCGCGCATCTGTTTCAGGCCCGCGCCAGCGAGCTGCTGGCCCCGGCCGAGCGGCGCTGCAACCATGTGCACCTGACCCGACGCGAGCGCGAGTGTTTGCAACACTCGGCCCAGGGCCTGACTGCCAAGGGCATCGCCGCCACGCTCAACCGCTCCCAGGCCACGGTCAACGTGCACCTGATCGCCGCCGCGCGCAAACTGGGCGCGCGCAATCGGGTGGAAGCCGTGGTGCGTGGTCTGCACTACCGCTTGGTAGAAATCTGAGCCAAACCGGCAAAACCTACCATTTTTACCAATGCTGCAAACGCCGCTGCTCGCATAGCCTGTCCCTCGTCCATTCCCAACGAGGCGCGACCCCATGCAGGTAGACGAAGGCTATGCCGATTTTTGCGGTTATCGAACCTGGTACCGGGTCACCGGCGATTTGCACAGCGGCCGCCTGCCGCTGGTCGTTGCCCACGGCGGCCCGGGTTGCACCCACGACTACGTCGACAGCTTCAAGGACCTGGCCCGCAGTGGCCGCGCCGTGGTGCACTACGACCAACTCGGCAACGGGCGCTCGACCCACTTGCCTGACGCCGATCCGGCGTTCTGGACCGTGGAGCTGTTCCTCGCCGAGCTGACCAACCTGCTACAGCATTTGGACATCGGCGAATACGCGCTGCTGGGGCAATCCTGGGGTGGCATGCTCGGCGCCGAACATGCGGTGCGTCAGCCGCCGTTGCTCAAGGCCCTGGTCATCGCCAACTCGCCGGCCTCCATGGCGCTGTGGAAGGCCGCCGCACTGGCGTTGCGCCGCGAGCTGCCGAGCGAGGTGCAGGCTGCGCTGGATTATCACGAGGCGGCCCACAGCACCGATAGCGATGACTACCGCGCCGCCACGGAGGTGTTCTACGCCCGCCATGTGTGCCGGGTGCAACCGATGCCGCCCGAGGTGGCGCGCACCTTCGCGGCCATCGACGCCGACCCGACCGTCTACCACGCCATGAACGGCCCCACCGAGTTCCACGTGATCGGCAGCCTGCGCGACTGGAGCGTGATCGAGCGCCTGCCGCGCATTCGCGTACCGACCTTGCTGATCTCGGGGCGGTTTGACGAGGCTACGCCGGCCACCGTGCAGCCTTATGCGGACCACATCAGCGATGTGCGTTGGCGGATTTTCGAGGCGTCCAGCCATATGCCTCACGTCGAAGAGCGCGAAGCCTGCATGGCAGAGGTGGCGGGGTTTCTGGAGGCGTGTGAGGTGCGCTGACGCGTAGCGAGGTGCGAGGTGCGAGGTGCGAGAGCCTGGCGAAGTGCGCCATTCATGGCGCACCTCGCTTACCTCAGCAGGAACTCAGTTCCACGGGCGATCGCCGTGTTCGTCCTTGATGCGGGTCGGCAGGCCCATCACGTCCAGCGCCTTGAGGAACGGCTCGGCCGGCAACTCCTCGACGTTGACCATGCGCTGCACGTCCCACTCGCCACGGGCGACCAGCAAGGCCGCGGCCACGGGCGGCACGCCGGCGGTGTAGGAAATGCCCTGGCTATCGGTCTCGTCGAAGGCGTCTTCGTGATCCGCGACGTTGTAGATGAACACCTCGCGCGGCTGACCGTCCTTGGTGCCCTTGACCAGATCACCGATGCAGGTCTTGCCGGTGTAGCCCGGCGCCAGCGAAGACGGATCGGGCAGCACGGCCTTGACCACTTTCAGCGGCACCACCTGCAGGCCTTCAGCGGTGGTGACTGGCTGCTCGGACAACAGCCCGAGGTTCTTCAAGACGCTGAACACATTGATGTAGTGCTCGCCGAAACTCATCCAGAAACGCACGTTGGGCACGTCGAGGTTTTTCGACAACGAATGCACTTCGTCGTGACCGGTGAGGTACAGGTTCTGAGCACCGACCACCGGCAGGTCGTCGGTACGCTTGACTTCGAACATGGTGTTGCTGGTCCACTGGCTGTTCTGCCAGCTCCACACCTGTCCGGTGAACTCGCGGAAGTTGATTTCCGGGTCGAAATTGGTGGCGAAATATTTGCCATGGGAGCCGGCATTGACGTCGAGGATGTCGATCGAATCAATGCGGTCGAAATACTGTTGTTGCGCCAATGCCGCATAGGCATTGACCACACCCGGGTCGAAGCCCACGCCAAGGATGGCGGTGATGTTCTTGCGTTGGCACTCTTCGAGGTGATTCCACTCGTAGTTGCCGTACCAGGGCGGCGTTTCGCAGACCTTGCCCGGTTCTTCGTGGATGGCGGTGTCGAGATAGGCGACGCCGGTATCGATGCAGGCACGCAGCACCGACATGTTGAGGAAGGCGGAGCCGACGTTGATGACGATCTGCGATTCGGTCTCGCGAATCAACGCCTTGGTCGCTTCGACATCCAGCGCATTGAGCGCGAAAGCCTTGATATCAGCCGGCTGCTTGAGGCTGCCTTTGGCCTTGACGCTGTCGATGATGGCCTGGCACTTGGAGATGTTGCGCGACGCGATAGCAATACGACCGAGTTCGTCGTTGTGCTGCGCGCACTTGTGGGCCACCACCTTGGCGACACCTCCTGCACCAATGATAAGAACGTTCTTCTTCAATTTCTTTACTTCTCCTCAGGCTGCCAGCTAGGAAAGGCTGGACAGGTAGTCTGCAAAACCAAACTCACGTACGACTTCGACTGTACCATCGAGTTGTTTCACTACGATGGACGGCATCTTCAAGCCGTTGAACCAGTTTTTCTTGACCATGGTGTAGCCCGCCGCGTCGACGAACGACAGGCGATCGCCAATCTGCAACGGCGCCGGGAACTGATATTCACCGAAGATATCACCGGCCAGGCACGACTTGCCGCACACCGTGTAGGTGTGTTCACCCTCGCTTGGCGCGAGCTTGGCATTGAGGCGGTAGATCAGCAGATCGAGCATGTGTGCTTCGATGGAGCTGTCCACCACGGCGAGATGCTTGCCGTTGTAGAGGGTGTCGAGCACGGTGACTTCCAGCGAAGCACTCTGGGTGATGGCGGCTTCGCCCGGTTCCAGATACACCTGCACGCCGTATTTCTGGGAGAAGGCCTTGAGGCGCGCGCAGAAGGCATCCAGTGCATAGCCCTCGCCGGTGAAGTGAATACCGCCGCCCAGGCTGACCCACTCGACCTTGTGCAACAGGTGGCCAAAACGCTCTTCGATGGTGCTCAGCATCTGGTCGAACAGGCCGAAATCACCGTTCTCGCAGTTGTTGTGGAACATGAAGCCGGAAATCTGCTCGATGACCGCTTCGACCTTGACCGGGTCCCACTCGCCCAGGCGGCTGAACGGGCGTGCCGGATCGGCCAGCAGGTAATCGGAGCTGCTCACCTGCGGGTTGACCCGCAAGCCGCGCACTTTGCCTTTGGACGCCTCGGCGAACCGCTGCAACTGGCCGATGGAATTGAAGATGATCTTGTCGCAGTTGGCGAGCATCTCTTCGATCTCGTCATCGGCCCAGGCGACGCTGTAGGCGTGGGTTTCGCCGACGAACTTCTGGCGGCCGAGCTTGAGCTCGTACAACGACGACGACGTGGTACCGTCCATGTACTCCTGCATCAGGTCGAACACCGACCAGGTGGCGAAGCACTTGAGCGCCAGCAGCGCCTTGGCGCCGGATTGCTCGCGCACGTAGGCGATCTTCTGCATGTTGCCCAGCAGCTTCTGTTTGTCGATGAGGTAGTACGGCGTCTTGATCATTTCGAGACCCCCGGCATGGCCAGCAAAAAAAAGGATGCGAATTGTGCCTTTCCTCCGTGGAAAAAGCTGCATTTTTTAAGCTTCAAGCTTCAAGCTGCAAGCTTCAAGCGGTAGGTAGCTGGCTTTGCGCTTTGGCTTGTAGCTTGCAGCTGCTTCAAAGGTTCAAAGGTTCAAAACCCAATGGTGGCCGACAGCAGATAGGTACGCGGCGTCGATAGCGTGAGCCCGGGCTCGCTGTCATCGGAGGCGCCCGCCGAAGACCAGTAGCGCGCATCCATCACATTCTCGACGCTGCCGCGCAGGGTCACGTCCTTGCCATCGACCTTGAAGGCGTACCGCGCGCCCACGTCGAAGCGGCGCCAGGCGTCAATCTCCTTGGTGTTGGCCTGGTCCAGATACTGTGAACTGGAATAGATCCCGCGCCCGGTCAGGGTCAGGCCGGAGACGGCCGGCACGTCCCACTCGGCGCCCAGATTGATGTTGTACTCGGGCGTGGCCGGCGCGCGATTGCCATCGTAGGTGCCATTGGTGGTGTGGGTCAGCTTGCTGTCGATGTACATCACCCCACCGAGCAGGCGCACGCCCTCGAGCGGCTCGCCGAAGAGGCTCAGTTCCACACCCTTGTTCTTGCGCTTGCCATTGGGCCCGAAGCGCCGTGAGGTGGTGTTGGTCTCGTAGGCCGGCTGGCGGATGCGGAACGCCGAGGCGGTCAGGGCGAAGGCACCCAGGTCGTACTTGGCGCCGACCTCGATCTGGCGGCTGATGAACGGCGCGAATATCTCGTCCTCGTTGACCGAGGTCGACGGTGCGATCTTGCCCTGGCTCAGCCCTTCCATGTAGTTGGCGTACAGCGACAGCCGCTCGGTCGCCTTGAACAGCAGGCCACCCGAGGGCGAGAGCTTCTCCTCGTCATAGGCCGTGTCGCCTTTGATGCCGTTGGTCCAGTCGTCGACCTTGACCCGCTGCCAGCGTCCGCCCAAGGTCAGCAGCACGCGATCGTCGATAAAGCCCAGGGTGTCGGACAGGGCCACAGCGGTGAAACGGTTTTCGGTATAGACCTTGTCGTCCTGGCGCGTGGCGTTGATCGGCGTGGGCGTTTGTACTGGGTCATAGAGGTTGCTCGGCGAGGCGGCATAACGTGCGCCACCGTTGGTGAAGTCCATGTAGAAGTCGCTGAAGGCCAGGTTGACCTCATGGCTGACGGGCCCGGTGTGGAACCAGTTGCGCACACCCGCCGTGGCAGTGCGCACGTTCTCGTCGCGGGTGAAGTCGCGCGGCAGTACGCTGAAGTCGCCGGCATCGTTGGTGACGGACACGGCATGGCGGAGGAAGTCATGGTTGCTTTTGCGTGCACCCACGCCGCCATAGACCATCACCGAGTCGTTGACGTCGAACTCGCCGTTGACCGCACCGAAGGTGTCGTTGGTGCGCGCCTGGCTCCAGGATTGCGCGTAATTGCGGCGCACATCGTCGGCATCCGGAACCTTGGCGTTGGCACCGATCTGCACACGCTCCTGGGGCGCATCGGTGGCGCGTTCGGTGTGGCCGATGTCGGTCGAGAGCCGCAGCCGCTCACCGCGAAAGTCCAGACCCAGCACGTACATCTGTCGGTCGACGCTTTGATGATCCCACGCGGTGTCGCCGGACTGCTTGACGCCGTTGAAGCGCAGGCCAAACTGGTTTTCATCGCCGAAACGCCGGCCGATATCCACCGCGCCGCCGGCCTGACTGTCCGAGGCATAGCTGCCGGTGAACTCGGTGATGGGTTTGTCGGTGGCACGCTTGGGCACCACGTTGATACCGCCGCCGACACTGCCGCGCGGCGATATACCATTGATCAACTGGCTGGGGCCTTTGAGCACGTCGACCCGGTCGGCCATTTCCATGTCGATGGTGTACGTCGGCAGGATGCCGTACAGGCCGTTATAGGAAACGTCACTGTTGAACAGGCTGAAGCCGCGAATGGTGAACTGCTCGTAGCGCCCGCCCGCCGGGTTGGTGGCGCGCACCGAGGGGTCACTGGCGATCAGGTCGCCCAAGGTGCGCGCCTGTTGATTCTTGACCGCCTCGCTGGTGTAAGTGGTCATGCTGAACGGCGTCTCCATGAAGTCGCGCCCGCCCAGCAATCCCTGGGAGCCGCGTCGCGCGACCTGGCTGCCGGCGTAGCGTTCACCGTCATCCAAGGACGCGCCAGTGATTGCGCCGAGAATGCTGGTCGGTGCGATCTCGACCGCGTTTGAGCCCTGCGGGGCGGGCACCAGGGTGTAGGCTGAAGCGCCCACCGCCTGCAATTGCAGACCGGTGCCCTGCAGCAGCTTGGCGAAACCGGCCTCGACGCTGTAGCTGCCGGACAACCCCGGCGTGAGTCGGCCGCTCACCCGTTGCGGGTCCACCGACAGGCTCACCCCCGCCTCGCCAGCAAAGCGCGTCAAGGCCGCCGCCAAGTCGCCAGCAGGCACGTTATAGGTGCGGCTATCGGCAACGGCCGTTGGCGAGGTGACTGAAGCGGCCAAGGTGCCACCGCCGAGCAACAGGCTCAGGCACAAGGTGCGACAGGAAATCGATGACGCCAGTCGGGGCCGATGGCGTGTCAGTGCGGGCATGGATGCGCTCTCTTTTGGATTCACTTACCTGCAGTGACAGCCGAGCGCAAAAAAGGGGACAGCGACAATGAAAATAAATCGACGCCCAGTTCTCAAGGGCGTCGATGTCGGCAGCGCACGGCGCCTGGGCCCAACGGTCTCAGACCACGAAGCGATTGACCAGGCGATTAAGGTTGACCGCCAGCTTGGACATTTCCCCGCAAGCGGTTGCCGTCTGGCTGGCGCCGGCGGAACTCTGCACGGTCAGTTCGCGAATACTCACCAGGTTGCGGTCGACTTCGCGAGCCACGTGAGCCTGCTCTTCGGACGCCGTGGCGATCAACAGGTTGCGTTCGTTGATGCGCACGATGGCCGCCGCGATCTGATCCAGCGAGGTGCTGGCTTCTTGAGCGACGTCCAGAGACTGCGTGGCCAGGGTCTTGCTCATGTTCATGGCGTTCACCGCCAGCTCGGAATCAGCCTGGATGCCGCTGATCATCTGTTCGATTTCCTGGGTCGACTGCTGGGTGCGATGAGCCAAGGCGCGGACTTCATCGGCCACCACGGCAAAACCGCGGCCCTGCTCCCCTGCCCTGGCTGCCTCGATCGCGGCGTTGAGGGCGAGCAGGTTGGTCTGCTCGGCGATGGCGCGGATCACTTCGACCACCTTGTTGATGCTCTGCGCCCGCGTCGACAGCGCCTGGATCTGATCGCCGGTATTGGCGACGTTGCCGCTCAGGCTCTGGATCGACTTCAAGGTCTGCGCCACGTGGGCCAAGCCGGTCTGGGTGAAACCCTGGGTACGTTGCGATTCGTCAGAGGCCGACTCGGCGTTGCGGGCGACCTCATCCACCGCCGCGCTCATTTGCGTCACCGCCGTGGCCGCCTGGTTGACCTCGTCGTTCTGGCTGACCATGCCGCGGCTCGACTCTTCGGAGACCGCGGTCATTTCTTCCGCGGCGGACGCCAACTGAGTCGAGGATTCGGAAATCTGCAGGATGGTGTTGCGCAGGTTTTCCTGCATCTGCGCCAAGGCTTTGAGCAGGCGCCCAGCTTCGTCGCCGCCACTTACCAGCACTTCACGCGACAGGTCGCTGCCGGCGATGCGCTCTGCCACCGACAGGGCATCGGTGATGGGTGCGGTGATGCTACGGGTCAGCAACACGGCCAGGCCGATGGTCAGCACCACCACGGCGGCGATCAGGCCGATGACAAAGGTCAGGCCGTTGCTGTACAGCTTGGCGGCCTCCTTGCCCGCGGCGGTGGCGCCGTCGTTGTTGTAGGCGATCAGCTTGCTGATCACCCCTTCCAGGTCATTGGTCAGGGGCTTGATGTTGGCGCTGATGAAGGCCTGCGACTGGGTGCTGTCGCCAGTTCGGATCAGCGGTTCGAGCAGCTCCAGCTGGCGCGTGTATTTCTCGATACCGTCCTTGACCGACAGAAAGATAGCGCGTTCACGATCATCGCTGACCAGTGGTTCGTATTGTTTGACCGCATCCAGCAGTTTTTCTCGAAACCCGGCCATATCGGCCAAGGTCTTGTCGCGTACCTGGGCATCCGTGCTGCTGCTGGCGCGCAGGCTTTCAAGGCGCACGCGCAACAGTCCGGCGTTGATCAAGCCACCTTGGCGAACACTGGCCATCCAGTTGGTTTCGACGTCATTTTCAGCGTCCCGCAGTTCACCCATCTGGGTCACCGCAACGCCACCCAGGACGAATACCAGGGTAATGATCAAGGTGAAGAACAACGCTGCACGTGGAGCGAGGTTGAGATTTCTCAAGCGCATACAAGATCCCCTATCGGCCATTTTTATACAGGCAATGCCAGGCAGGCAAAATGCCCTATCAGGCTATCGGCGTGCGGAGCAGATCTTGATCCACGACAGACAAGTGGTAATACGCTAAAGGCCCGGCAGCAGAGGACCATCACCCAATCTCCTGCTCATCAAGCGCCCAACCACAAACCTGTCGCATTGAGGG
>CAJCIO010000183.1 GCA_903970465.1 Gammaproteobacteria bacterium | reverse complement strand
ATCTTCGTTCTTCGTTATCTGCCCAAAGGCTTTACCCATGCCCATCGCCCTCATCACCGGTTGCTCCAGCGGCATTGGCCACGCCTTGGCCCATGCCTTCAAGAACGCTGGCTATGACGTCTGGGCGACGGCGCGCAAGGTCGAGGATGTTGCGCGGTTACACGCCGAGGGCTTTGTCGCGCTGGAACTGGATGTCACTGATGCAGGGGCCTTGGCAGCGTTGGCTGAACGCCTGGCGCAAGACGGCAGCGGTATCGATGTGCTGATCAACAACGCGGGCTATGGCGCTATCGGGCCGCTGCTCGATGGTGGCGCCGAAACCATGCGGCGGCAGTTCGAGACCAATGTGTTTGCGGTGGTGGAGGTGACTCGTGCACTGTTGCCCGCGTTGCGTATTCGCCAGGGGCTGGTGGTCAATATCGGCAGCGTGTCCGGGGTGTTTGTGACGCCATTTGCCGGTGTTTACTGTGCGTCGAAGGCGGCCGTGCATGCCATCAATGAAGCGATGCGCATGGAGCTCAAACCGCTGGGCGTGCGGGTAATGGAAGTGCAGCCCGGTGCTATCGACACACGGTTCGCCGATAACGCTGGCGCTCAGGCAGAACGGCTGATCGCGCCGAGCTCGCCCTGGTGGCCGTGTCGTGAGGGCATCCGCGCACGCTCGCGCGCGTCGCAGGATCGGCCAACACCGGTATCAGAGGTCACCCGCAAAGTACTCGAAGCCGCTCAACGCGCTACCCCACCAGCCTTGGTGCGAGTCGGCAACGGCTGCCGGGCACTACCGCTGCTGACGGCTTTACTGCCAACGGCATGGCTGGACCGAGTGTTGATGAAGAGATTTGGTTTGAATCAGAAACATTGATGTTGAACCGGCCGGCCCTTTCGCGGGCAAGCCTTGCTCCCACAGGTGTACGACTCCGGAACGGCTGGCACTGTGGGAGCGGGCTTGCGGGTTCGGCGGCGAAGAGGCCAGGCACCTCACCGCAAACTCCACAGATATTCACCCACGCGCCCTAATTTCCGAGTTCTGCTTTCGGGCCGGCCTTGGGGTCGCGGCCCCCTTCCAGCAGGCCGCATGGAGGTGCGCTTGCTCAGGGATAGCCGGCATGGATGCCGGCTAAGCCCCGCTGGGCCACGGAAGGCCCATCGGGGCGTGCCCTGCGCAAGCGTGCCGGAACGCGGGAACCCTGAGCCTAAGCGAAGGGCCAATGGCGGGGGCCGCGACCCCAAGGCTGGCCCGAAAGCAGAACTACCCTAATCCCGGCAGCCCGCAACCGCCCCAAAAAGCCTTCTGGCCTAGCCCGGAACTCAATAGCAGACGCCACCAAAATAACCCGCAACCACGCCTTCCAAGCAACGGAAATACCGCCGACAGCCCGCGCGTCCCCTGTTATTCCTTGACGATCACCGTACACGTCGTACCGGCAGACAACAGCATCCCCTCCGGCACCTCATCGATATGAATCCGCACCGGCACCCGCTGCGCCAACCGGACCCAGTTGAACGTCGGGTTCACGTCCGCTACCAGATCCCGGCTCTGCGGGTTGTCACGGTCATAGATCCCGCGAGAAATACTTTCCACATGCCCCTTGAGCAACTCGCCGCTCATCATCTGCATATCCGCCTGATCACCCACGCGGATGTGCGGCAGCTTGGTTTCCTCGAAGAACCCGTAAACCCAGAACGAATTCTTGTCGACCACCGCCATCTTCGCGTCACCCGTGCGCGCGTAATCACCGACATGCACATTGAGGTTGGTGACGTAACCATCCACCGTCGCCAGCACCTGAGTACGCTTGAGGTTCAACTGCGCCGCATCGAGCTGCGCCTGGGCCTGTTGATAGTCGGCCTCGGCGGAGCTGGCAATGTTGCTGGCGTCCTCGCGGTTTTCCTTGGAGATCACCAAGGCATCCAGGTCGGCGCGACGGCTGGCGTTGACCTTGCGCATTTCCCAAGTGGCCTTGCGCGATGCCACCAGCGACTGCGCCTGCTTGATCGCGATCTGGTAATGCTCCGGGTCGATCTGCATCAGCACGTCACCCTTTTTCACCAACTGGTTGTCCTTGACCGGTACCGCCACCACGTAGCCGCTGACATCCGCCGCGACGTTGATAATGTCGGCGCGCACCCGGCCATCGCGGGTCCAGGGGGTGTCCATGTAATTCACCCACAGTGCGCGGCCGATGAACACGGCGACGGCCAGGACGATCAAGGTGCCGATCAGGCTGAAAAGCTTTTTCATCAGTCAGGTCTCAACGGTAAACAGCGAGCGCCATGGCGCCAAAAATGCAGACGAACAGGCACAGCCGCAGCAACGCCGGGTGCCAGAAGAACCGATACACATCCAGGCTGCTGAGGAACCGGTCTACCGCCCAGGTGACCCCGGCGGCCAGCAGGAACATCAACGTCATGGTCGGCATATACACGCCGTGGAAGGCTATTTCACGAGGCATGGGGCAGTCCTGCAGGTGCATCGCCGGGGGCCAGCGCGGCCAGGGGCGAATGGGGGTCGAGCAAGGAAGTGCGGATGAAATGCAGGTAACTGGCCACGCGCCGCAATACCGAGGTATCGAAGTGCGGCCCGAAGGGTTCGTCGGCGTTCTGCACTGTCTCGATGGCTTGATCCACCGCGTACAGGCTGCGCTCCAGATTGGCCTGGCTGGGCTGAATGAACAGGCGGATCAACGAACGGCCCATGACCCGGATCGCCTGGCGCCACGGCTGCGACTCGGCGTAGGACGGGTGCACCGGCATTTGCGCCTGCTCGCGGCGCAGATCGATGATCGCCCGGCCGACTTCCAGCACCACCAGCGCCCAGCGCAGCAAGTCGCGCTGCACTTGCGGCTGCCCGGCGGCCAGGCCATACGCCTGATGCACCAGATCGCGAGTGCGGCTTTCAAAGGACGTGCCCAGGTTGCGCAACTTGCCACTGATGGCGAACACCACCTGGCGGCGCACATCCTGCTCCATGCGCCGCCACAGCCAGCGCGCGTTGGGCGGCAGAATGATCGCTCCCGCTGCTGCACAGATCAGCATGCCGAGGATCATGCCGATGTAATCGTTGATGAAGCTGTAGGGGTTGTAGAGGGTCAGGTTGTCCGGCACCGAACCGATCGAAAAGAAGATCAGCAAACCGACGCCATAGCCAACGTACTGTGGGCGCGAAGCGAGGAAGGCGCCGAACATGAACACCGGCGTGAGCACCACGCACAACAGCGCGAAGCCGTCGATCCAGGGGAGCACGAAGAAGGTTTCGGCGAAGCCCACCACCGCCCCCAGCAACGTGCCGCAGGCCATCTGAAAGGAGAATCGCTTGGGGTTCGGCGTCGCGGCCGACAGGCCCACCGTGGCCGCCGCGACGATGGTCATGATCGCGCCGCTGGGCCACGCGGTGAGCAGCCAGTAACTGCCCAGGAGCATCACCACGGTAGCGCCGCGAATCCCCGACGCCGCCGAGGCCAGCCAGTTGGTCTGCGGCATGAAGGGCTCGTCCCAACGCTCGCGGACGTGGTTGTGGTCGGCCAGCGAAGCATGCGTCTGCGCGTAGCTCTGCAGATCGTCGACCAGGCGGAACAGCAATTCGCTGGCGGTATGAAAATCCAGCAGTCGTGTAGCGCTGGGGTCGAGTTCAAGGAACTGCGCGCGCAGGTTGCGCACCTGCATCGGCAGCTCGCGCTGATAATCCGCCAGGCCGTGCACCAACCGCGCCGCGTCTTCGAGCGTCAATCCGCGCCCGGCATAGCGATCGAGAATATCAGCCAGCCCCAGCAGCGCCGGGTTCAGCGCGGCGATCACTTGCGGCCCTTGAACGCGACGGCGCTCGAGCAACTGGTGCAGGGCGTTGAAGCGCGTCGTCACGGCCATGAATTCACTGTTCAAGCGGCTCACCCGGCCGCTGCGCCGGCGCATGTGCGGGTCCTCGAACGCCGTGATGCCGCGCAGGCTCTCAAGTCCGACCGCCTCGGCGATGAAGCGCACGTTATTGCTCTCGAACAGCTCGCGCTGGCTATTGCCGCGCAGCGCCTGAGTAGCGAAACCGGCGAAGGCACCGAAGCGCTGGTACAGGGCGTTGTTCATCGCCGCACTGGCTGACTGCGGGAGCACCGCGGCGCTGACAAAGGTCGAGACGATCAGCCCCAGGGAGATTTCCAGCACCCGCCACATGGCCGCCAGAAATGCCCCGTCGGGATGTGCCAGCGCCGGCAAGCCGACAAAGGCTGCGGTGTAGCCCGCCAGCACGAAGCCGTAGCCGCGAAAGTTGCGATGGCGCATCGCGCCCATCGAGCAGAGGCCGATCCACAGTGCCAGGCAGGGCAAAAACAGCTCGCTGTTTTGCGGGAACAGCGCGATCAGCAGCACTGACACCGCCGAGCCTGCCAGGGTACCGAGGAAGCGATAGACACTCTTGGCGAACACATGACCGCTTTGAATCTGCATGACGATGAACACGGTGATCATCGCCGTGCGCGGCTGCGGCAACTCCAGGCGCATGGCCAGCCAAAGCGTAATGAACGCCGCCAACAGCACCTTGAAGATGTACGCCCAGGTCACACCGTCACTGCGCACCCAGTCGAAGGCTGTGCGCCGCCAAGGCAGGTCCATCAGTGCTTTCATGGCCGCCACTGCGCCTTGGCCGGAGCGGGCGCTGCCTGCAAAGGGTTCGATTCGGCGTCTGATCTGACGCCTTCGCGGGCAGAGCCTGCTCCCACAAGAGCAGCCACCAGGCCGGCCTTGACGCCACCCGGGGCAGCCTGCGCGGCAGAGGGCGCGTCGTCCCCGGCCTGCAAACCGCCGCCCAGCGCAGTGACCAACTCGGCATGGGCCATCAGGCGTGAGGCCTGCACTTGCTGCTCGACCTGGCGTTCGTGGAACAGCAAGGTCTGCGCGTTAAGCACATTGAGGTAATCAGTGAGGCCGCGCTGATAGGCGATCATGGCGATGTCGTAGGTCTTCTGCGCCGAGGCTACCGATTCGGCGGCGAAACCCTGTTGCCTGGCCATCGATTCGCGGCGGATCAACTGATCGGAAATATCCTTGAGGGCGTTGACCAGCGTCTGGTTGTAGTGCGCCACCGCCAGGTCATAACCGGCACTTGCCGCGCCCAGCTGACCGCGCAGGCGGCCGCCGTCGAAGATCGGCAGGCTGATCGCCGGGCCGACGTTGTAGCTGGATTTGCTGCCGGTCAAAAAGCCCAGCATGCTGCCGCCGGTGGCCATATAGCTGAAGCTCGCCGTAAGGTCCACGTTCGGATAGAAATTGGCGTGGGCGACATCGATACCCCGCGCCTGCGCCGCCACCTGCCACCGAGCCGCGACCACGTCCGGACGCTGTCCGAGCAACTGCGCTGGCAAGGCCGAAGGCAGCTTCAGCTCGGCGCCCAGCATCAGGGTCGGACGCTGCAGTTGCGCAGCCTCACCTGGGCCCTTGCCGGCCAGGGCGGCCAACTGATTGCGATTGAGCGCGATGGCCTCATCGAAGGCATCGATCTGGCGATGGGTTTCGGGCAACGGCGTCTGCGCCTGACTGACCTCGAAATGCGTACCGATGCCGCCCCTCAAGCGTTTTTGCGCGAGGTCGAGAATCTGCTGCTGCTGGGCCAAGGTGGCCTGGACGATGTCCCGTTGCGCATAGTTAAGCGACAACTGGATATACACCCGCACGATATTGTTCTCCAGCTCCAACTGCGCCTGGCGCGCCTCGGCCACGCTCATGTGGGCCATATCGACCGCCTGCTCGCTGGCGTTGCTTTCGCGGCCCCACAGGTCGAGCGCATAGCTCAGGCCGACACCGGCGGTGTTGTCCCAGGTGGTGGCACCCGACAACTCCCCCGGCCCATAGAACTGATCCGCCGGCCAGTTATGCCGATCCAGCGCCGCCTTGCCAGTGACCTGCAACGACTCGGCTGCCTCGGCCACACCGGCAATCGCCTTGGCCTGACGCACCCGCGCCAGGGCCGCCGCCATGCTCGGGCTGCCCTGCACAGCCAAGTGGACCCAACGGTCGAGCTGTGGATCGGCATAGCTGCGCCACCACTGCGCGGTGGGCCAGTGGGCATCCTGCGCAGCGGCCTGGATAGCCGCGTCGGTGGCCAGGGTATCGGCAGCCATTGGGCGGCTTTGTGGTGCAATGCCTCCCGTGCCGACGCAGCCGCTGATGATCAAGGTAAAGGCCAAAACACTGAAAGCATTCAGCTGACGGATGGTGCAAGGCTGCACAGCGGCGAGTTCCCGGGGAGAAATAGACAAGAAAGACCATTGGAGCGGCAATTCTAGGGGGCGCCGACGGTGCCGATAAGCAGCGTTTCATGCGATTCTTTGTTACCGATAACGCGATAATACGGCGTTATTCACAAGACTGAATTGTAACTTCATGCGACAATTTGCCGTCGATCTTGAGAGTGACACATGGATACCCTGCAAAACATGCGCGCTTTCAGTTGCGTCGCCGAGGCGGGCAGCTTTACCGCCGCAGCCGTGCAACTGGATACCACCACTGCCAACGTCTCTCGCGCTGTTTCCAATCTGGAAGCCCATCTGCAGACCC
Organism: Gammaproteobacteria bacterium; assembly: GCA_903970465.1. Taxonomy (GTDB): domain Bacteria; phylum Pseudomonadota; class Gammaproteobacteria; order Pseudomonadales; family Pseudomonadaceae; genus Aquipseudomonas. The sequence continues at coordinate 2,293 of CAJCIO010000183.1, read as the reverse complement.
GCTTGCTCAATCGCACCACTCGGCGCATCGCCCTGACCGAGGCCGGCAAACGCTACCTGGCGCGCTGCGAGCAGATCCTGTCCTATGTCGAAGAGGCCGAAGCCGAAGCCAGCGATGCCCATGCGCGCCCCGCCGGACAGCTCAAAGTGCACACCATGACGGGTATCGGCCAGCACTTCGTCATCGACGCCATCGCCGGCTACCGCAAGACCCACCCCGACGTGACCTTCGACCTGACCCTGGCCAACCGCGTGCCGGACCTGCTCGACGAGGGCTACGATGTGTCCATCGTGCTGGCCAGCGAGCTGCCGGATTCGGGCTTCGTCTCACAACGTCTGGGCATCACCTACAGCATCGCCTGCGCCTCACCCGAGTATGTGCAGACCCACGGCATGGCCTACAGACCCAGCGACTTGCCGGCGCACTCGTGCCTGCGCCTGGTGAGCCCGGTGCTGCAACTGGAAAAATGGCTGTTCGACGGCCCGGATGGCCAGGAAATGGTCAACATCACCAACGCGCCGTTCCAGGTCAACTCCGCCGATGCCATGACCACCGCCATCACTAGCGGCATGGGCATCGGCGTGCTGCCGATCTACGCCGCCATCGACGGCCTGCGCAACGGCAGCCTGGTGCGGATGATGCCCAAGTATCGCTCCGGCGAGCTCAACCTCTACGCCATCTACCCCTCGCGCCAGTACCTGGACGCGAAGATCCGCACCTGGGTGGAATACTTGCGTGGCTCCTTGCCGGACATGCTTGCCGCCCATGAATCGGACCTGAAAATCCACGAACTGCACATGGCGATCTGAGCCGCGTTTGCGGCGCGGATCGATAGCTTGCTAACCTTGGCCTTCCTCTAGCGTCTGCCGAGAACAAGCCCAATGAAAAAGACCGTACTTGCCTTCAGCCGCATTGCGCCGGCGCTGATCGAGCGCCTGGAGCAGAACTTCACGGTCATCGTGCCCGATCCCAAAAAAGGTGATGTCGCCGCCCAGTTCGACGCCGCGCTGCCCGAGGCCCATGGCCTGATCGGCGCCGGTCGCCCGCTGGGGCGCAAGCAACTGGCGGTGGCGAAGAACCTCGAGGTGGTCTCCAGCGTGTCGGTGGGCTATGACAACTACGAGGTCGACTACTTCAACGAGCGCGGCATCATGCTCACCAACACCCCCGACGTGTTGACCGAGAGCACCGCCGACCTGGGCTTCTCGCTGATCATGAGCAGTGCCCGGCGCGTCGCCGAACTGGATGCCTGGACCAAGGCCGGCCACTGGAAAGCCTCGGTCCCGGCCGCGCAGTTCGGCACTGATGTGCACGGCAAGACGCTGGGCATCGTTGGCATGGGCAATATCGGCGCCGCCATCGCCCGCCGTGGCCGCCTGGGTTTCAACATGCCGATCCTGTACAGCGGCAACAGCCGCAAGACCGCCCTTGAGCAAGAGCTGGGTGCGCAATTTCGCAGCCTCGACGAATTGCTGGCCGAAGCCGATTTCGTCTGTCTGGTGGTGCCGCTGAGCGAAAAGACCAAACACCTGATCGGCAAGCGAGAGCTGGAGCTGATGAAGCCCAACGCGATCCTGGTCAACATTGCCCGTGGGCCGATCGTCGACGAAGCGGCGCTGATCACCGCCTTGCAAGGTGGCACCATTCGCGGTGCCGGGCTGGATGTTTACGAGAAAGAGCCGTTGGCGGAGTCGCCGTTGTTCAAGCTGAACAACGCAGTGACCTTGCCGCATATCGGCTCGGCGACCACCGAGACCCGTGAGGCTATGGCAGAGCGGGCGCTGGAAAATCTGACCGCGGCGCTACTGGGTAAGCGGCCGCAGGACCTGGTGAATCCTCAAGTCTTCAAAGGCTGAAACGCGCTTGCGCTATGTGCAGTACCGTGGATATTGCGGTGTTGCCGATGACCCTTTCGCGGGCAAGCCTTGCTCCCACAGGGTTTGCAGATCCACTGTCGTACACCTGTGGGAGCGAGGCTTGCCCGCGAAGAGGCCCTGCGCAGTACCGTAGATATTGCGGTGTTGCTGATGACCTTTTCGCGGGCAAGCCTTGCTCCTACAGGGTTTGCAGATCCAACGTCGTACACCTGTGGGAGCAAGGCTTGCCCGCGAAGAGGCCCGCAAGATCGGCTCAGTCCCCACTGACCAGCAATGCGCGCACCACCTGATCTTCAAGCCGCTTCACACGCCCTTCTGAACTCAGGAAATTGTTGCTGACCATCGACACCACCAGCAACCGACCCTCCCCCGTCGTCACATACCCCGTCAACGACGACACCGAACCCATCGATCCG
>CAJCIO010000182.1 GCA_903970465.1 Gammaproteobacteria bacterium | reverse complement strand
AAAACGACCTCATCCAGCCATGGAACGACCGACGGCTTAAAGGTTTCAGTGGCGGCGTCGATAGGCAGACATCATCTGCCTGACCGAGGGGGCCGCCGTGCGCCTGCTACCTGTAAAAATCATGTCCCGTTTCAGCCTGGCGATGGCCTTGATCGTGGTCGTCAGCGCCTTGGCGATCTATACCGTGATGGTGCTCAGTGGCGAGCCCAAGCTCATTCAGTCCAATACCCTGAGTGCCGAGCAATCGGCCACCGCCATCGCCCGGCAACTGTCGATCAAGCTGGCCGAGGTAGAGGGTCGGGTCGCGGCGTTGGCCAGCCTCGGCGCGACGCTGCCGGCCGACGCCGCGCAGGTGGAAGCCAGCCTGGCACCGATCATCGACTCCCAGGGCGACAGTGCCGTGGCCGGTGGTGGCCTGTGGCCCGAGCCTAACGCGTTCACCCCGGGCGTGGAGCGCCGCAGCTTCTATTGGGCGCGCACGCAAAGCGGCTTGAGCTTCTCGGAGGAATACAACGATCCCAAGGCCGACGCCTACCAGAGCGCCGACTGGTACCAGCAGGGCAAGCGCTCGACGCCCGGCCATTGCGGCTGGTCGGATGCCTATCAAGATCCGGTCAGCAAGATCCTCATGACCACCTGCACCATCCCCTACCTGCGTGGCGGTCAATTCGCCGGCGTGGCTACCATCGACTTGACCCTCACGGGCCTGGCCGACTTTCTCAAGGCCAACGGCAAGGTCACCGGTGGCTATGCCTTCGCGCTGGATGCCTCGGGCAAGGTCTTGTATTTCCCGGCGGGCAATGATGCACCGGCAGCCGAGGAGGCGGGCTTGACGGCGTCGACGCCCTGGTTCGCGCAGGTCTCGCAGTGGCGCCAGCGGGGCAGCGGCGAGGCTCAGACGTTCGCCTTCGACACCGACAGCCGCCTCGGCAGTCCTGGCTATGTGAGCCTGACCCGTATCGCCAGCACGGGCTGGGTGATCGGCCTGGTCACGCCCAAGGCGCAGATGACGGCCATCGCCAGCAAGCTCACCGTGGATATCCTCATCACCTTGCTGCCAGTGCTGGTACTGATGTTTGCCCTGGCCTGGTGGGGCGGCAAGGTGCTGCTCAAGCAGCTGGACGAGACGACCGCGCAGATCGACAAGCTCAGCGAGCAGGGCGGCAGCAGCAGCGCCGAACTCGAGATCGCCCGCGAGGACGAAATCGGCGGCTTGCGTCATGCCGTCAACCGCTACGCCGGCAGTCTGCGCGGCATGCTGCGGATCATCGCCGACGAATCGCGACAACTGCAGCAGCAGTCGGATGATGTCGCACGCCTGTCGGTATTGATGGCCGAGCGGGCGCAGTTGCAGAGTCAGGACAACACCTTGCTGGCGACCGCCGTGACACAAATGTCGGCGAGCGCCGAAGAAGTGGCGAAAAACACCCAGGATTGCTCCGGCACCGCCCAGCAGTCCCTGACCACCGCACGGGAGAGCCAGACCCACGTCGAGCAGAACAGCCAGGCGATCAACTCACTGACCGGCGACATCGGCAGCGTGGCCAAGGCCATTACCCGCCTGGGCTCGGATATCGAGAACGTCAGCGAAGTGCTCGAGGTGATCAAGGCGATCTCGGCGCAGACCAATCTGCTGGCGCTCAACGCAGCGATCGAGGCCGCCCGCGCCGGAGAGCAGGGCCGTGGCTTTGCCGTGGTGGCGGACGAGGTGCGGACCCTGGCGGGACGTACTCAGACGTCAGCGGACAAGATCCAGGAAATGATGGGCGCCCTGCGCCAAGCCTCGGAAGTGGCGGTGACCACCATGGTGGCCGGTGAAGGTCGGACCCGCACCGTGGTTGAGCAGGCCGACCTGCTGGCGCAATCGCTGGGCAGTACGGTGGTGGGGTTCGACGACATCGTGCAGCGCTCGCAGCAGATCGCCGTGGCGGCGCAGCAGCAAAGCCATGTGACCCACGAGATCAACGAACTGGCGTTGCGTATCCACGCCGCCAGCGAGGAGGGTGCCCGCGATGCATCGGCGTTGAGCGAGTTGAGCCAAGGCATGCAGGCGTTGTCGCGGCGGTTGGGGACGTTGGGAGTCTGAAACAAGCACTCGGCTGCAGCCTGTTTGGTGCAGCCGAGGTCGGTCAGCCAATCTTGCTCAGGTCGTAGCTGTTGACCAGGTTCTGATTGCTGACGATCTCTCTTTTCATGCGGTCGGTGATTTGCGCCGGGGTCATGGGGTTGGGCGTCAAGAAATTCCTTTTCTGCAGATCGGCAAATTGCGGCAGCGCGACCATGGCGTTGATTTTTTCAACCAGCGCCTGAACGGTCGCGGGCGGGGTGCGCGCCGGGGCGAACCAACCGTACCAGGCATCGATCACGATCTTGTCGAGCCCTTGCTCCTTGAAGGTCGGAACATCCGGCAATGCCGCCAGACGCGAGCTGCTGCTGACCGCCAGCACCCGCGCGCCAATGGCTTTGAGTAATGGCGCGTTACCGGCTACGGTGATCGCGGCCGCCAGTTGGTTGTTTTTCATGTCAGCGAGGATGGATTCGGGGTAGTTGTATGACTGCGCACGCAGGGCTGCCTCCTTTTCCCGCGCAAGCATCAAGGCAATCAGGTGGTTGTGGGAGCCATACACCGAAAAGCCGATGTCGCGCAGATCCGGGTTGTCCTTTACCCAAGCCAGGTATTGATTGATGTTGGTGACGCTCGCGGGTACGACCGGCCCGACGCTTAACGCATAGCCGAAATCGCCCAATGAGGCCAGGGGGATGAAGTCCTTTTGCGGATCGTACTGCAAGGACTTGTAGAGCGCCGGGAACAGCACCATCGAACCCGATTGCACCTGCAGCAAGGTGGCGCCGTCAGGTGGCGCCAGCTTGACGGTTTCGCTGGCTTGCTGAGTGTCGCGAGCGGCAAGAATGTCCAACTGATAACGCAGGTTGAATTGCGTGGTCAGAATATCCAGCACGCCGATGGCTAAACGCGTACCGATACTGCTTCCCTGGTTGCCGGAGGCCACGCCCCAGACCAGGCGCCCGGCAGGGGGCAAGGCAAAACTGCTTTGCGGCAAGGCCGCACCCAGCAGCAACGCTGCGCTGCTGGACAAGAATGTTCTGCGATCGATCACTTTGGGCTCCTTGTAGTGGTCTCGCAAAATGCGCAGTCGACCTGACTGGCTGTCAGGTGATTTGGCTCAGGCTGTAGCTCTCGACCAGCTTTGCGTAGCTGGCCATTTCGGTACGCATGCGTGCATGGATCTGCTCCGCCGACAGCGACACTTGCTTGAGCAGCAGGCGCTCTTGCAGCGAGGCGTACGCAGGAGTCGCCTGTACGGCGGCGAGTTTTTCGCGCCATTGCTGGGCCGTGGCGGCGGGCAGGTTGGCGGGGGCGAACCAGGCGTACCAGCCCTGAATCTCCATGTCCTTGACCCCCGATTCGGCAAAGGTCGGCACGTTTGGCCAGCCTTGCAGGCGCTCGTGACCGGTGACGGCCAGAGGCCGCAGTCCCTTGGCGTTGGCCAGCGCGGTATTGCCCGCGACAGTGATTGCCGCCGCGATGGTTTGGCCCTGCAAGTCACCCAGCATGGCCGGAACCGACTTGTACGATTGGGGGCGGATGGCGATTTCCTTGCTGCGTCCCAGCACCATGCTGATCAAATGACTCTGGGAGCCGTAGACCGAGAAACCGATATCGCGAAACTCAGGGTTTTCCTTGACCCACGCCAGGTACTGATCGACGTTGGTGACGCTGGCCGGTACCACCGGGCCGACGGTCAGCGCAAACGAATAATCGCCCATCAACGCCAGCGGGGTGAAGTCCTTCAGCGGATCGTAGGCCAGGCTGCGATAGAGGCTGGGGAACAGCACCATGGAGCTGGACTGGGTTTGCAGCAGGGTGGTGCCATCTGCCGGAGCGAGTTTCACCGTTTCCGAAGCCTGCAAAGTGTTGCGGGCATCGAGGATGTCCAGTCGGTAGTCGGTGTTGAATTGCTTGGCGAGGATATTCAATGTGGTCCCCGCCAGTTGGTTGCCGACGGCTCCGGGTGCGATCCCGAATACCAGTCGTCCTTTGGTGGTGTCATTGGCACGCACGAATCCGGGCAGTGATGCGGCGATCGCCAACAGGCTGGCGCTGCCGAGAAAGTTTCTTCGGTTGATCATCTTCTGACTCCCTTCAAGGCTCGTTGGCCTTGGTAATCCGTCACCGTTGAATAGGTCTTGATGTCCTTGCGAGGCGCCACGCCTACCCGCACGCGCTGGGGCTTGAAGCCTCCCGATTCAGCCGATTCGAACCCGGCTGGCGTGGGTCAGCCGGCCTGCTCGGGTGAACGGTAATATCAGTATAGTCACCGCTTCAATACCTGTCGCAGCCCACGTTATTGGCAGCATGAAGACCGACGACTGGCATATGGCTATTAATCGATTCTGGCCAATCCGTACTTTTCCACCAGTCGGGCGTATTGGCCTGTTTCGGTACGAATGCGCTGACGAATCTGCTCGGGATCGAGTTTTTTCTGGCCGATCAGCAGCTGTCTTTGCAGTTCGGTGTAGGCCGGCGAGGCTTGCATGATGGCGATTTTCTCCATCAGTGGCGCAATCACCGATGCCGGTGTGGCACTCGGTGCGAACCAGCCGTACCAGGCTCTCAGGTTCATATCCTCGACGCCCTGTTCGGCCAGGCTTGGCACGTTGGGCCAATAGCTCAGGCGCTCGGCCGTGGTCACGCCCAAGGAGCGCAGTTTGCCGTTGGCCCAGTTCTCGGGCGGACCGTTGCCGGCGGCAGTGATGATCGCCGCGACCTGGCCGTCGAGCACATCCTTGATCATCATCAGCGAGCCTTTGTAAGGCTGGGGTTTGATGGTCACACCTTTGGTACGCGAGAGGATCAAGGTCGACAGGTGGCCCTCGGAGCCATAGATAGAGAAGCCCACGTTGTTGAGATCCGGATTGCTGGTCAGCCAATCGAAATAGTGCGCCAGGGTCGTGACGGATTTCGGCACCGCCGGCCCCACAGTGAGCGACAAGGTCATCTCGCCGACGGTGGTCAATGGGGTGAAGTCCTTGAGCGGGTCGTAGCTCGCGGTCTTGTAGACGTTCGGCAGCAGGCACATGGTGGTCGACTGCGCCTGCAGCAGGGTCATGCCGTCGCCAGGTGCGGCCTTGACGGTTTCGCAGGCGACACGCGTGTTGCGGCCCTCGACGTTGTCCAGTCGATAGCTGGGGCCGCCGTTGCTGGCGAGCAGCTCCAGCATCCTGGTCCCGACCACGGTGCCCAATGCGCCCGGTGGATAGCCGAACAGCATGCGCCGCTCGCCTGTGTCTTGCGCCCAGCTGCTGCGCGTGCCAATCGAAGCAGTGGCCAGCAAAGCGCCGGAGCTGGCCAGAAAACGTCTGCGAGTGATCATCTACGACTCCGTTCGAGGTTTAAGGCCTCGCCTGCAGCGACCGCCGTCGCCGATGGATTGATATTGTTGTTATAGGGCTATTGCTGGCCGCTTCCTCGGCCCGTCATTCGATCTTGCCCAGCGAGTAGTTTTCCAGCAGCTTGGCATAGCGGGCGCTTTCGTCGCGCACACGCGCTGCGATCTGCAGCGGATCCGTCGAGCCATGGACCATCAGCAAGCGCTCCTGCACCGCGGCGAATGGCGCACTGGCCTGCATGCCCTTGATGCGCTCGCGCAACGGCCCGGTGACCGCGGCGGGAGTGCCTGCCGGAGCGAACCAGCCGAACCAGCCGGTGATGTCCAGATCGGTAAATCCTTGTTCATATAAAGTCGGCACATCGGGCCAGTACTTGAGGCGTTCGCGGCTGGTGATGGCGATCGGGCGCAAGTCCTTGTGGGCGTTCTTGTCGCTGAAATTACTGGCCACGCTGAAAGCGGCGGCGAGGCTTTGATCGTTGAGGTCGCTGAGCATGGCCGCAGTACCCTTGTAGGGCTGGCCACGCAGTGGCACATCGCTTTTGCGGGTGAGGATACGCAAGGCCAGATGACCCAAGGTGCCGTAGATCGACACGCCGATATTGCGGTACTCGGGGTTGTCTCGCAGCCAGGCGAAAAAGCTCGGCACCGACGTCACCGTCGTGGGCACCACAGGGCCAAGGCTCAGGGCATAGGTGACGTCGCCCAGCGTGGCGATGGGCTCGAAGTCCTTGAGCGGGTCGAAGTCGAGCTTCTTGTAGATATGCGGTTGCAGGGTGAAGGAGGACGACAGTACCTGCAGCAGCGTCGAGCCGTCGGCAGGGGCGGCCTTGGCTTGCAGCGATGCCAGGCGTGTATTGCGTCCCTCGACGATCTGCAGGTCGTAGCGCGGTCCGCCACCGGCGGCCAGCAGCGGCAACATGGCGTTTGCCAGTTGATCGCCTGCCGCTCCGGGCGGGTAGCCGTACAACAGACGCCCGCCACTGGCAGCCTGGGCCCAGGGGGTATGCAACAGACCGCTACCTGCCATCAGGGCGGCGCCCTGAATGAATGTTCTACGCTTGATCATGTTCGATACCCATGCATGAGACTGCTCGATTAATCCTTCACGCAACGACTCGTACAGGGCTTAGTCCCGCAGCTCTGCAATCAACAATTGCCAGACCCGGCGCAGGGTTTGTTCGGCCAGGCTTTGCGGGGTCGCGGCGAGCTGGATCTCGCCGCGCACGCGTAGCGGCAGGCCCAGGGGATCGCCTTCGTTGACATTGAAATTGACTCGGTGCTGGCCCACCACCGGGACCGATTTGCCTTGATCGTTGGGCTGAGTGGCGATGGGGCCACCGTAGCGGGAACTGAGGCTGTCGGGACTGATGAATTCGCTGGCGTTGTTGTCGATGGCCTTGAGGCTGACCTGATGCCGCGGCAGGCTTGGCTCGTCGGCGATGAACACCCCCGTGGCACCCGTGTGCAGGCGCGCCAGTTCTTTTTCATTGACGAAGCCGATAGCGTCCAGCGCATCGCCGTGCAGCAGGCGGCCGAGCGTGGCGCTGGGTTTGACCCACTGACCGACCTGCAGATTAGTCGGCACATCCACCAGCAGACCAGCGTCCGGTGCGCGCCATTCGAGCATGCGCGCGCGGTCGGCCAGCCCGGCGAGATCGGCCTGGGCCTGCAATTGCTGCTGGCGCAGGACCATGGTTTCAGCGCGGTCGCGGTCGTCGCCGCCGATGCGGTCGAGGCGCTCCGTGGAAATCGTCAGGTTGAGTTGTGCGGTGGCGCGTTTGCTGTCGAGCTCCGGCGAGTAGAAGCGCACCAGCAGGTCGCCTTTTTTCACTCGGGTATCCGGGCGCATCGGCAGCTCCTCGATGCGGGCGTTTTCGGGGGCCTGGATCGGGGTCTCGGACTGCCAGCCGACCATGGCCGGGATCTCTACGCGGCGGTCCAGCGGCAGCACCACTAACAGCAGCAACACCGCGCCGAACAGCGCCAGTCCAAGGCGGCGACGGTTGCCGACGCGGTCGCGCAGGCTCCACCAGTGTTGCACCGAACGCAGGATACGCCGGCCAACGAACTGCCACAGCGCATAGGCCAGCAACATGACCCCGGCCGCCTTGAACAGGGTCTTGTAGGCCAGCCAGGCAATGCCGCAGCTGAGGGTGATCTGGTAGCACCAGGACAGTGTTCCGTAGGTCACGAACAGCGCCGCGCGCCGCCGCGATACCGGCTCCGGTGCCGGCTCCACCGGGCCCAGCAGCAGCCGTCCGATCAGCCATTGGTTGAAGGCCAATGCGCGCGGTTGCAGGTTGTCAAGGCGCAGGGCGTCGGCGAGAAAATAGTAGCCGTCAAAGCGCGACAGCGGGTTGAGGTTGACCAGCAGGCTGGTCAGCCAACTGGTGGTGGCGATCACGAAGGCCACGCTGCGCAGACTGCCTTCTGGCAGCACCGCCCAGGCCAGAGTCGCCAGGCCCGCGACGAAACTTTCCGCCAGCACCCCACCGGCGGCGATCCACATGCGTTGACGCGGATTGTTGAGGCGCGCGACATCACCGAGTTCGGTGTAGAGCATGGGCATGCCCATGAAGATCGAGACGCCCATGTTGCCCACCCGCACACCGCGAATGGTCGCCATATAGGCGTGGCCCAGTTCGTGGACGATCTTCAGGCCGGCCAGCGCGACACCGTAGGCGACCATCCCGGAGGGCGAAAAGAAATCGCTGAAGGTGCCGATGAACTGGTCCCATTGCCGGGTCGTCAGGTAGATCCCCAACAGGGTCAGCACGCACCACACTGTCATCACCGATCGATGGCCGATGGCTTTGACGGTGGGGATGAAATACTCGATCAGGGCATGCGGGCTCCACACCGGCAGGCGCATGGCCAAGACTCGGTTGATCAGCCCGCGCAGGCCGTGTCCGCGCATGCGTTTGGCCTGATCGGCGAGCAGTTGATAGGCCTGCTTGCCTGAGGTCTGCAGCAAATGATGGGTATTGAGAAAGCGCAACAGCCCCTCCAGCGATTCTTCGTCGAGGGTACCGTCTTCGAAGCGTTCGTCATCCAGGGCGCGGGCCTGCTGGGCCAAGGCCTTGCGCAAGTTGCCAACGCTGCCGCAGGGCCATAGCGCGAGGAGCCTGACATCGTCTTCGCCGATCATGAAAAAACGGTGCTGCAAGGGATCGTACAGACGCCAGCGCGGGATCCCTTCAGGGCTCGGCGCGGCCTGCTCCAGGCGCAGTTCCTGGCGCAATGGCGGCAGGCCGACGTCATCGGCCAATAGCCCGCCAGCGCTGACTTTACCTGCCGCTGCCAACCCTGCGACCGCCATAGTCATACCCCCAGGAACTGGCGCACGGCGGCAATCGGCCGACGCAACAGCTGGATTGCCAACGGTGCGTATTCACCATATACCCGCGCGGTGCCGCGCGAACCGATACGGGGGCGTTCATCGCTCGCCGGCATGGCGATGGCGGTGTAGCTGGTAAGGTTGCCGCCGGTGGTCTTGGGCGTGTAGCTGACCGACTTGAGATCGGCGTCGATGCCGCCCAGTGGCGAGCTCTCCAGGTAAATGCCCACCGGGTTGCCAGGTTTGAGTTCGATGGCGTTGCCGGTGGACAGGTCGATGCGATAGGCGATGCGCTGCGGGTCGGCGACCTGCATGATTTCTTCGCCGACCTGCACCGAACGGCCTTCCCAGTCGCGCCGATCGCTGTACACCGCGAGACCGGCGCTGGGGGTGTGGATCAGCGTGCGCTGCAGGACTTCCAGGGTGTATTCGTAATTGACCCGCGCCAGATCATGCTCGGCGGCAGCAATGGCCAGTTCGTGGGCGGCTTCGGCGTCGTTGAACGCGGCCGCTGAAGTGCGGCTGTCCTTGGCCTGGGCCACGGCCAGTTGTTGCTGGGCGAGGACCATTTCGTTGCGCGGCTGGATGTCTTCGAACTGCACCAGCGCCTGATTGGCGGTCACCTGGGTGTTGGGTGCCACGAGGATATTGCGGATCACGCCATTGATCGGCGCGGTGAGGATGTACGGCTGGTCGGCGATGACCTCGACCGGCGCCATCACGCTCAAACGCACGGGAATGAACGCCGCCGCGACCACGATGGCCACGCCGATGCCCAGAGCACGCCTGTTCAGCGGCAGACGGTCGATCAGTCGGCGCTGACGACCGAACACCCGCAGCGAGTGGGCGTAGGTTTCGCCGAGGCGCTGCATCAAGGTTTGTTCGCGCGGGCTGAAGGGTGTGTCCCGTAGCAGCAGCGCGCCGGTATTCACCGCGCCGTCGTAGTCGCGCAGCGGAATCCACAAGGCGTGGCTCAGGGCAAAGTCGGCCAGCGGCGAGCGCACGGCGACGGCGCCCACGGGAGCGCGCAATTCGAAGGCGACTTGCGACTTGAGAAACCCTGCCTTGTCGTGTTCGCTCAGCACCCCTTGCAGCGCTTCGGCCAGGGGCGTGTGACGATCGGCGACCGGGATGCCCGAGACCATCTTCAACTGAAACTTGCCGCCCTTGTGCGTACGCCGCCAAGCCATGGCCTGGCCGTAAGGGACCATGTCCTGAACGGCGTTGACCAGATGGAACAGCACGTCCTGGCGCGACGGCTGGCGGCGGATTTCCGCTTCCAGGGTGAGCAGATGCAGCGCGGCCATATGCGCCTTGCTGTCATCCGTCGGCGGCTGGGGCGGCAGCTGAATGTTGATGCTCATGGCGCTGTCAGCCCCCCGCCTTGAAGGTGGCGGTACCGCTCATGCCGGGGATGGTCTGGCCATTGTTGCTGGAGTTGAAGCGGCCAATGATCTTCAGGGTCTTGCTGACCGGATCGACCTCGGGCGACAGACGATCGACCACCGCATCGCTGCTCTTGCCGGTCTCGTCCACGGCGAAGCTGAAGGGCGAGCCGGGCTTTAGCCATTGCAGCCATTTGGATGGAACGATCAGGTCCAGTTCCAGCTTGCTGGTGTCGACGATCTTGAGCATCGCCTCGCTCACTGCCACCGACTCGTGGACGTGCTTCATGCGCTCGATCACTCGACCATCGAAGGGTGCGTAGACCTTGCATTCCTTGAGCTGCGCCTGCAGTGCCTCGACTTCGGCCTTGGCCTTGTTGCGCTTGGATTGCGAGATCAGCACGTCGAACTTGCCCACCGAGTTGAAGTGTTCGAGCTCTTCGTTGGTCTCGACGGTCTTCTGTTCCACTTGCAGCCCGGCCTGTGCCGCGCGCAAGTCGGCCTGGGCGCGATCGCAGTTGAACGCCACCAGCAGGTCGCCCTTCTTGAAGGCGGTGCCTTCGCTGAAGTTCATCTGGGTAATCTGCGCCACCATCGATGACGACAGGGTCGCCTCATTGACGGCGCGCACCACACCGCGGGCCTTGCCGCCGTTGGCGTCGGCCTGGTAGCTGCTGTCGGAGGGTTTTTTTTGCAGGTCGGCGGGGCCGGGACCGCTCATGGCGGCGGGCAGGGGCGAGACCAGGGGAGTGGCGGTGGCGGGAGTACCGGGCGCGGCCGGGGGCAGCGCCACCAACGGCTTGGCCACGGCCGGGCCGTCGGCGGCCTGGGCACTGCTGATCAGCATCAGGGGTGGTGCAGAGGTGGTGGTCGGGTTGCCGTGATACATCGCGGCGATCAGCAAGCCCGTCCCGGACAGCATGATCAAGCCTAGTGACTTGCGGCTCATTGTGGCGTGCTCCCTTGCGTCGCGGTATTGGACGTGTCATCAGCGGCCGGAGGTTCGGGCATCGGTGGCAGGCTGCTGGCGCGTTCGGTCCAGTGCTGCTGCAACTTGCTGGCGATCTCGGCGATTGGGGTATTGGGTTCGATGTCGATGTCGAAGTTGTCCAGACCCATCGAGGCATAGAGGTTGGCGTAGGCGTTCTGTACGTCGGCGTAGGCCGCGTCGTATTTGATCTCGGCGAGTACCGAGTTCATCTCTTCGCGCACCAGGTCCTGCTGACTGACGGTGTGCGCCTGGAAGCCGCCGCGGGACAGGGCGAGGATGCGCTCCTGGACTTCTTCGGAGCTGCGGATGGTGCCCAGCTCTTGCGAGAAGCGAATGAAGCGCACCCGCGAGACGTGGATCTGAGTCATCACCGCGAGCGTCAGCGCAAGCTGGCGTTGATCGATCACCGCACCTTCGGCCACCAGTGCGCGCTTTTGCGCCGGATAGCGGAACACGTTCATCAGGTTCCAGGTCATCTGCGCGCCAGCGTTGGCCCAGCTCTGGTTGTAGAGGTAGCTGTTGGAGTCGTAATTGAGGCCGATCACGCCCTTGAGGCTGGGCAGGGCGCGGATCAGCGCGGCGTTCATTTCATTCTTGTTGATGCGCGCGCGATAGCTGCCTTCGCGCAGTTCGGAGCGAAAGCGCAGGCCGACCATGACCATTTCGTCGGCCGAGCCGGGCAGCTCGGGCACCACGTCCGTGCGATCCGGAAGCTCCAGGGAGAAGCGCGTGTCGGGCTTGAGGTTGATCAGCGCGGCGAGCTGGTTTTTGGCCAGCGACAGTTCGCGTTGCAGTTTTTGCACATCGCCTTGCACCTGCAGCAGGTTGCGCTGGTAGTCGAGCACGGTGAGCGGCGGTACCAGGCGCCGCGATTCGAGTTGCTGGGTCTGTAGCAGAGCCTTTTGAGCGAGGGCTTCGAGGTCGACCAGCTTCTTGTAGGTGCGGTCGGCACTCACGGCGCGCCAGTAGGCGGTGCGCACGTCTTCCTGGATACGGTTGACCACCTTGCGCCGGCGTTCGGCAGAAATCAGCTGTTCGTCGGCGTCCTGCAGGCCGCGCACGTAGGACAGCCCGAAATCGAGCACGTCCCAGCTGGCGGTGAGGTTGGCGTTCTCGGTGGTGCGCTCGCTGGAGGTCGAGGGCTCCAATGACTGGTTGCCGGACAACAACGAGCGGCTGCTGGAACCGGCCTCGTTGCTGCGATTGGCGATGCCGCCCCCCAGGGACAATTCAGGCAGCATGCCGGTGCGATTGAGCTCCAGTTGCTTCTGGCGCAGGGCTTCGTCAAGCACTTCGATCTTTTGATCGAGGTTGTACTTGAGCGCGCGGGCCATGGCCTCATAGAGGCTCAACGGGTGGGTGACTGGCTCTTCGGAGGCGATCGTGGCATCGATCTTGGCTTTCTGATCGAGGGCCTGC
>CAJCIO010000181.1 GCA_903970465.1 Gammaproteobacteria bacterium | reverse complement strand
CCAGCCGCCATCAATGGAGTTAGGCTCGTAGGACGCCCGGCCCTTGTCGATCGTGGTGCGGTGCATGGCATCGCGCTGACCGTTATGGTTAGGCGCCAGCGGCCGATTGATCGGCAGCTCGTGGAAGTTCGGGCCGCCCAGGCGGCTGATTTGCGTATCGGTGTACGAAAACAACCGGCCCTGGAGCAGCGGATCGTTGGAGAAGTCGATCCCCGGTACGATATGCCCTGGGCAAAAGGCGACCTGCTCGGTCTCGGCGAAGTAATTGTCAGGGTTGCGGTTGAGCACCATCTTGCCCAGCGGCGTTACCGGTACCAGCTCTTCAGGGATGATCTTGGTCGGGTCGAGCAGGTCGAATTCGAACTTGTGCTCATCCTCTTCAGCGACGATCTGCACGCCGAATTCCCACTCAGGGTAATCACCCATCTCGATCGATTCCCACAGATCGCGGCGGTGGAAATCGGTGTCCTTGCCCGCCAGCTTCTGCGCCTCGTCCCATACCAGCGAACAAACGCCTTGCTTGGGCTTCCAGTGGAATTTGACGAACGAGCCCTTGCCCTCGGCATTGATCAACCGAAAGGTGTGGATGCCGAAGCCTTCGATGGTGCGCAGGCTTTTGGGGATGGCGCGGTCGGACATGGTCCACAGCACCATGTGCGCGGACTCGGGCACCAGCGAGACGAAGTCCCAGAAGGTGTCGTGGGCCGAGCCACCGGTAGGGATCTCGTTGTGCGGTTCAGGTTTGACCGCATGTACAAAGTCCGGAAACTTGATCGCGTCCTGAATGAAGAACACAGGCATGTTATTGCCAACCAGGTCGAAATTGCCCTCTTCCGTATAGAACTTGACGGAAAACCCGCGGACGTCACGGACGGTATCGCCAGAGCCCCGCGGGCCCTGCACGGTAGAGAACCGCACGAATACCGGGGTAATCTTCGAAGGATCAGTGAGGAAACCCGCCTTGGTCAGCGCCGCATGGGACTCGTAGGCCTGGAAGTAACCATGGGCCCCGGTGCCGCGGGCATGCACGATGCGTTCAGGAATACGCTCGTGGTCAAAATGGGTGATTTTCTCCCGCATGATGAAGTCTTCGAGCAGCGACGGCCCGCGGGCACCCGCTTTCAGGGTGTTTTGGTTGTCACTGATCTTTACGCCCTGATTAGTGCGCAACGCCTGCTCGGTGGCATCCGAGCGAAATTTTTCCAAGCTTTCGAGCTTGTCGTTGGTGTTGCTGCGATCCAGGGTATCGGTACCGGCCATCTGGCTGGCAGTGTTGGGTGTAGCGCCCGGCGCTTTGGCTTTCGTCATCAGACTTGATCCTCATGGTTTGGCCCATTGCAACGGGCTCTGCATTCAAGGGCCGCATCGACGCGGCACCCTTCACGGTGTGTACTAGTGACCGGCCGGGATTTTTATCCGTTCCTTTTATTTGCAACCTCTTGTCGTCTTATGCCAAAAATGAAGGGACGGTCATCAAATAAATACTAATACCCTCTATACAGTCAGGCTAAAATGCGCGCCCAGCTATCCGCTGCTCCTAATTCATGCGCCCCACAAGGTTCGCTAAGTGATCGAGTTCCAACAGGTAAATAAAACCTACCGCGTAGCCGGTAGGGACATCCCGGCGTTGCACCCCACTTCCCTGACCGTCCCTCAGGGCCAAGTGTTCGGCTTGATCGGGCACTCTGGCGCCGGCAAGAGCACGCTGCTGCGCCTGATCAATCGCCTCGAAACACCGAGCGGCGGCACCATCATCGTCGACGGCGAAGACGTGACCGCCTTCAACGCCGACCAGTTGCGGCGCTTCCGCCAGCGTGTTGGCATGATCTTCCAGCACTTCAACCTGCTGTCGTCCAAGACCGTGGCCGACAACGTCGCCTTGCCCTTGAGCCTGGCCGGCGAACTGTCCCGCAAGCAGATCGACCAACGGGTCGCCGAACTGCTGGCCCGCGTCGGTTTGCAGGACCACGCAAAAAAATATCCCGCGCAATTGTCCGGCGGCCAGAAACAGCGCGTCGGCATCGCACGCGCCTTGGCGACCGAACCGAAGATCCTGCTGTGCGATGAAGCCACCAGCGCACTCGACCCGCAGACCACCGCCTCGGTGCTCAAGCTGCTGGCCGAAATCAATCGCGAGTTGAACCTGACCATCGTGCTGATCACCCATGAAATGGACGTGATCCGCCGGGTCTGCGATCAGGTCGCGGTGATGGACGCAGGGGTGATCGTCGAACAAGGCCCGGTGGCCAAGGTGTTCCTGCATCCGCAGCACCCCACCACCAAGCGCTTCGTGCAGGAGAGCGAAAATGTCGACGAAAACGAGCAACACGACGATTTCGCCCATGTGCCGGGGCGCATCGTGCGCCTGACCTTTCAGGGCGAATCGACCTATGCGCCGTTGCTGGGTACGGTGGCCCGCGAGACCGGGGTGGATTACAGCATCCTCGCCGGCCGCATCGACCGCATCAAGGACGCACCCTACGGCCAGTTGACCCTGGCCATCACCGGGGGTGACATGGACGCCGCGTTCGCGCGCTTCACCGAGGCGGATGTCCATATGGAGGTACTGCGCTGATGGACTTGTTGAATTATTTTGCCGACGTCGACTGGCTCGATATCGGCCAGGCCACCCTCGACACCCTCACGATGCTTGGCGCCTCGCTGCTGTTCACCGTGGTGCTGGGCTTGCCGCTGGGCGTGCTGCTGTTCGTCTTCGGCCCGCGCCAGTTGTTCGAGCACAAGGGCCTCTATGCGGCCTTGGCGTTCGCCGTCAACGTGCTGCGCTCGCTGCCGTTCATCATCCTGCTGATCGTGCTGATCCCGACCACCATGTTCCTGGTCGGCACTTCGCTGGGCGTGATGGGCGCGATTCCGCCGCTGGTGATCGGCTGCACGCCGTTTTTCGCACGGCTCGTGGAGACCGCGCTGCGCGAGGTCGACCGCGGCATCATCGAAGCGACCCAGGCCATGGGTGCCACGCCACGGCAGATCATCATGCGCGCGCTGCTGCCTGAAGCGCTGCCGGGGATCTTCGCGGCTGTGACCGTAACCGCCATCACGCTCGTCTCCTATACCGCCATGGCAGGTGTGGTCGGAGCCGGTGGTTTGGGCGACCTGGCCATCCGCTTCGGCTACCAGCGCTTCCAGGACAATGTAATGTACGTGACCGTGATCATCCTGATCATCATGGTGCAGGTACTGCAATCGATCGGCGACAGGCTGGTGGTGCACTTTTCGCGCAAGTAGCCGCGCATATCCTGTGGCGAGGGGGCGTCCTCCCGATACGCTGTGTCGGTCTCCACAGCGGGGCCTGACACAGCGTATCGGGAGCACGCCCCCTCGCCACATAGAATTTCACAAGGAGCTGACTACATGAAAAAACTACTGGCCATCGCCGCCGCGCTGGCATCTTTTGCCGTGCACGCCAACGATACCCTCACTGTCGCCGCCACCGCCGTGCCGCACGCCGAGATTCTCGAATTCGTCAAGCCGCAACTGGCCAAGGAAGGCGTGGATCTGGAGGTCAAGGTATTCAGCGACTACGTGCAGCCGAACGTGCAAGTGGCGCAAAAGCAGATGGACGCCAATTTCTTCCAGCACCAGCCGTACCTTGACGAGTTCAACAAGGCCCGCGGGACTGATCTGGTTGCCGTCACCGGTGTGCACCTGGAGCCGCTGGGCATTTATTCGACCAAGTACAAGACCCTCGACGACCTACCCGGTGGCGCCCAGGTGGTCATCCCTAACGACGCCACCAACGGCGGCCGCGCGCTGTTGCTGCTGCAAGGCGCCAAGCTGATCACCCTGAAGGACCCCACCAATATCCTGTCGACGGTCAAGGACATCACCGCCAACCCCAAGGATCTGAAGATTCGCGAGCTGGAAGCGGCCACTCTGCCGCGCGTGCTGACCCAGGTCGACCTGGCACTGATCAACACCAACTACGCGCTGGCGGCCAAGCTGGATCCCACCAAGGATGCGCTGATGATCGAAGGCCCTGGCTCGCCTTACGTGAACATCCTCGTGGCCCGCCCGGACAACAAGGATTCGCCCGCCATGCAGAAGCTGGCCGCGGCGCTGCACAGCCCTGAGGTGAAGAAATTCATCGAAGAGAAGTACAAAGGCGCTGTGGTGCCGGCGTTCTGATTATCGATGCACGGCTTGCCGGCTCTTTCGCGGGCAAGCCTTGCTCCCACAGGTGTATGGCCCTGGAACAACTGGCACTGTGGGGCAAAGCTTGCTCGCGAAGAGGCCAGCCCAGCCAACACAAATCCCTCTACTCAATCCCCCTTGAACACCCCCGGCAACTGCGCCACCAGCTTCGGCGTGCTGAACGGCGCGCGGATAAACCCGCGCTGGGTGCCATCAGGCCCGAGCAGCGCCAGATTGCCACTGTGGCTGACCGTGTAGTTGGGCTTGCTGGTGTCCGGCTCGACGTAGGGCATGCTCACCGCCTTGGCGAATGACTCCAGCACCGACACCGGGGCATTGAAGCCGCGGAAGTCTTTGTCGAAATACCCCAGGTACTCCTTGAGCTTGGCCGGCGTATCGCGGTGAGGATCGACGCTGACCAGAATCACCTGCATGCGGGCAACGGTGCTCTTGGGCAACTGGGCCTTGATCTGGCGTAACTGCGCCAAGGTGGTCGGGCAGATGTCCGGGCAAAAGGTGTAGCCGAAAAACAGCAGCGTCCATTTGCCCTTCAATTGATCGAGACTGACGGGCTGGCCGTCCTGATCGGTCATCTGCAATGCCGGGATGGCCCGGCTCTGGGGCAGCAGGATGATCCCGGCATCGATCTGCTCGGGGGAGAAGCTGGCTTTACGCTGGTCGAACGCGAATTTGACGGCCACGCCAAGAATCAATGCCACCACGACGAACAGCGCGAAAATAGTCTTTTGGGTTCGAGTCATACATTCAACGCAACAGGGTAATCGGTGAGCAACGCGATGATCCGCAGCAGCAGTTCATTGATGCTGTATCGGGTCGCCACGCGCGACGGTCAGCTACGGTACAACACCCGGTCGCCACCCAGGAAGCGCAATACCGAGCCGTCCTCAGTACTATTTGTGCAGCAGTGATGGCCTTTCGATATAACGCATTTATCACCCTTGGAAAATAATTATGACAAATGCGTCTGATCAGTCGTCGTAACCCAGCTATCGTAGGACTTTCGTCGCGTTTATCGCCTATTTAGTTACCCGGAGCATTCATGAACACCGCCGCATTGCGCGAGCAGATCAAAAGTGCCCATCAGCACGAAACCAAGAGCGGCCGGCTGGCCAAGCAGTTGGCCGAACAACTTCCTCATCTGCATCCGGCGATCGATCTGCCAGAACGCGATGCAGCCGGCGTGTTGGCCCGGTTTGTGGAAGCCTACATCGAACGAGTGCCCGACCTGCTGGACGCCGCCGCCGAAGTCGCACATCAAGCGGGTATCGAGTCGCAGATCAAACCGGTGCTCAAAATCGCCGAGGAATATTTCACCAGCCCGCCCTCTGCACTGGATGGCCATGAAGGCCTGGATTGCCTGCTGGATGAAGCCTATCTCGCCCATCGCTTGGTCGAAGAGGTCAACGATCTGTACATCAAGCACCTCGGCCAGCCGCTGATTCCGCTGGACACCACGGTGGCCAGCCTGATCGTCCATCAACTGATCGGCGAAGCCTTCGGCAATGAGCTGGACGAAGTGGTGCACCACTCGGTGGACAACATGCTCAATGATGAGAGCTTCGCGGTGGAAAAGGTCGAGGCCTACCGCGATAGGCTCACCAGCCCGGACACGGGCTCGGCCTGGAAGCGATGGCCGTGCATGTCACGCCAGCTGAGCGTCGGGCTGTCACTGGAGCAGTAAGCCAGACCGCCCATTTACCTGTGGGAGCGAGCGTCGGGAGCGAAGAAGCCCCCAAGCTCTGCGCAAGACGTGGCACTCATGCTGATATGACCGACGTCTTCGCGGTAGGAGCCGCTCCCACAGGAGCGACTCGCTGCTCTAGCCGGCACTGGTCCTTAACTGCCCCTCGATCCGTCGCTTCAGCCCACGGCTTTCAATCTCCATTCGCGAGCCATTGGCCCTGTTGGCCCGCCCCCAATCCTCCAGCAGCTCCAGGCAGGAATGGTCGATGTAGCTCAGGTAGCCCATCGGCACCTGCACCGTGGTGCCCGGTGGAATACCTTCCAGCGCCCGGGTCAGGGCCGGCACCTTGAGAAAGGTCGCCGCACCGATCAGGCGCAATTCCACCTGTTTGGCCCGGTCTCGATCACGCTGATCTTCAATCGCGCGGCCTTCAAGGCCAGACGCAGCAGCGTCAGGGCGAAGCCCAGCAGTACGCCGGTCAGCAAGTCGGTGAAGATGATCGCCAAGGCGGTCACGCCATAGGTCAGCATCGGGATCCGCCCGTAACGCCCCAGCCCACGCAACGCCTTGAGGTCCACCAGTTTGAAGCCGGTATACACCAGCACGCCCGCCAGGCTGGCGACCGGGATGCTCTGCAGCACGCTGGACAGGATCACCACGAACCCCAACAGCCACACCCCATGAAGGATCGCCGACATCCGTGTGCGCGCCCCGGCCTGAACGTTGGCCGAGCTGCGCACGATCACTCCGGTCATCGGCAGCGCCCCCAACAGACCGCAGAGCATGTTGCCCACACCCTGAGCCGACAACTCGCGATCAAAGTCCGAGCGCACGCCGCTGTGCATGCGGTCTACCGCTGCAGCGGACAGCAGGGTCTCGGCACTGGCGATAAAGGCCACCGCAAAGGCGGCGATCAACAGCGTCGGATCGGCAAGATTGAGCAGATCAGCCGGGCGCAGCCAATCGATGGCCTCGGCAAGGTTGTCCGGCACTTCGACACGTTTGACCGACAAGGCCAGCGCCAGGCTGATACCGGTGGCCGCGCCCACACCCAACAAGGCACCTGGGACGAAGCGCAACGACTGCGGCCGGTAATGCTCCCAGCACCACATGATGGCAATGGTCAGCAGCCCCAACAGGCCGGCTTGCCAACCCAGGCTGCCGCCCATTACAGGCATCGCCTGCGCCACGGTCGCGGGGAAGCCCAGCAGGTTATCGAGCCCTGAGGGCTTGGGCACGCTGTCGAACATCACATGCACCTGCGACAGCACGATCAACACGCCGATACCCGCGAGCATGCCGTACACCACCGCCGGAGCGGTAACCCGGAACCAGCACCCGAGCTTGAACCGCCCCGCCAGCAGTTGCAGGAACCCCGCGAGCAGCAGGATCGGCCCGAGCATTGCCATACCGTGCTGGCGCACCAGCTCGAACACCAATACCGCCAATCCCGCCGCCGGGCCACTCACTTGCAGCGGCGACCCCGCCAGGAAGCCCACCACCACACCGCCGATGATTCCGGTGATCAGGCCCTTGGCCGGCGGCATGCCGGACGCGATGGCGATCCCCATGCACAGCGGCAGCGCCACCAGGAACACCACCACCGAGGCCAACAGTTCCCGTGGCAAGGCCGCTTTCATTTGCGCCATATTCATGAGCGTTCTCCTGAAAAGTCCTGCAGGGCCACGGTCGCTGTCAGTGACGAAATGCAGCACTCGCGGGAACACGAACGCCGCCGGGGGATAGCGGCCGACGATCGGAAATCGCCCCGCAACACCATCGCCCTGTCAACAAGTCTGTTTTTGTTGTTATGGCTATCGACTTTCTACACCGGCAACGAACCAGGCCGCGCACGCAGGCGCAGCCGTTCAAGGGCCCATCAACTACATGTCATGCAACGTCGGTCAGAAGCGACCTTTGGGCGTTGCGCAGGGGATAGGATGGTTTCTGTCCAAGGGGATGAAACGATCCTGTTCGGCGTCATACGCCTTGATTTCACTGGTTTCGATGCTGTAGACCCAGCCATGGATGAACAGCTGGCCGCTGGCCATGCGCGAGGCCACCGACGGGTGTGTACGCAAGTGTTGCAGCTGGCAGATGATGTTCTCTTCGGTCAGCACCTGCATGCTTTCGGCTTCGGTGGTGCAGTTGCAGTTGTCCTCGACCACGATCCGTGCCACCTCGGCGTGCCGCAGCCAGGCCTTTACCGTGGGCATCTTGTCCAGGCTGTCGGGGTTGAGCACCGCGCGCATCGCGCCGCAGTCCGAGTGCCCGCAGACGATCACGTGCTGCACGCCCAAGGCAAGGATGGCGTATTCAAGTGCCGTCGAAACGCCACCGTTCATCTGCCCGTAGGGCGGCACGACGTTACCCACGTTGCGGGTGACGAACAGATCGCCAGGGGAGCTTTGGGTGATGAGTTCAGGAACAATGCGCGAGTCGGCACAGGTGATGAACATCGCGCGCGGCGCTTGCGCGGTGGCCAGCTTCTTGAACAGCTCTTGCTGCTCCGGGAACACTTCGTGATGGAAATGCAGGAAGCCATCGACGATGTGCCGAAGGGCTTCGTCAGCGCTCTCGCAGCCTTCGTGGTTATGGGGGGCTGGAACCTTTTCATGGTCGCGGTCGGGCATACTTCATCCTCTCTGACGGTCGGGTCATAGGCTTAACAGGTGAAATATCGAACCTGATGCTACACCCAACTTGATAATGCGGGAATCTCGTGACCCGTAGGTCGTTCGCCATTGAAACTACCCGGTCAAACTTAATTGAAGCTGAATATACGACATTGAACATCTGAATAATTACAATCAGACGAGTCCTAAATGTTCATCAACAGGATGCTGGCTATTGCACACCATTTTCGAAAGCAAGCCTCCTCGCTGCAAAGGTGGTAGCTCCAAACTAGAGCAGCGACATCTGCTGTCCCGGTGGGCAGAACGCCGTGCAGTCCAGTCGATAGCCCTCACGACGTTCCAGGTCTAGACGCTTGATGGCCTTGGCGAACCGCTGGGCGAGCAGCTGCGCGAACACGCCCTCGCCACGCATCCGACTGCCGAAGCGGCTGTCGTAAAGCTCGCCGCCGCGACTTTGCCGGATCAGGCTCAATACGTGTTCGGCGCGCTGAGGATAATGGGCATGCAGCCATTCCTCGAACAGCGGCGCCACCTCCAGGGGCAGCCTCAGCATCATGTAGTTGGCGCTCACCGCACCGGCCGCGTGGGCCTCGCCCAGCAGGTGCTCCAACTCCATATCGTTGATCATCGGAATCATCGGCGAACACAGCACACCCACCGGGATACCGGCTTCACGCATCACCCGAATGGCCCGCAAACGCGCCTTGGGCGCAGCGGCACGCGGCTCGAGGATGCGCTTGAGCTCATCGTCCAGCGTGGTCAGGCTGATCATCACCGACACCAGGCGCTGCTCGGCCAACTGCGTGAGTAAATCGAGATCACGCAGGATCAACGAGCCCTTGGTGACGATGGTGACCGGATGGCGGTAGCGCAACAGTACTTCAAGCAGTTGCCGGGTCAGGCGTTGCTCGCGCTCGATCGGTTGATAAGGGTCGGTGTTGGAGCCCAGGTTGATGGGCGCGCAAACATACCCACGCTTGCTGAGCTGCTGTTCAAGCAAGTCGGCGGCATTGGTCTTGGCGATCAACCGGGTTTCGAAATCCAGGCCCGGAGACATGTCCCAATAGGCGTGACTGGGCCTGGCGTAGCAATAGATACAGCCGTGCTCGCAGCCGCGATAGGGGTTGATGGAGCGATCGAAGGGCAGGTCCGGAGACTGATTGCGGGTGATGATGGTCTTGGCGGTCTCGAACATCACCTCGGTGCCCTGAGTGATGGGCGCCTCCTGGTGCCAGCCGTCGTCTTCAGCGACAGATCGGCTGGGCGCGAAGCGGTTGTGCGGATTGCTCGCGGTGCCGCGCCCGCGGGGAGGGAGAGAGGATGACATGGAGCGCTCCAGACTGTATAAACATACAGTACAACGAACCCAGGTCATCGGCAAGGCGCCAGCCAGCGGAAAAAACGGCAGGCGCTGTGACCTCTGAACCTCGATCACCAGCGCCTGCCGCGTGTCAGCCTGCCAGCCCCATATCGGCCAATAACGCCTCGATCCCCGGACGCCGACCGGTGAACCGCTCCAGCAACTGGCCAATCGGCAGTGTCCCGCCTTTGCTGAGAATCAACTCGCGCAGTTGCTCGCCAACCTGCGCCGACAACACCCCTTCGCGCCGGAAGCGCGCGAATGTTTCAGCCGCGAGGACTTGTGACCACACATAGGTGTAATAACCACAGGCATATTCCTCGGTGCCGAACAGATGGCCAAATGAATGGGCATAACGCACCGCCGCCGGCGCGGGCAGCACCTGAGCCTCGGCGGCTACACTGTTCACCACTGGCATGACTACCGGATTGCGGGGCTGCATGTGCAGACGCAGGTCAAGCAGCGAAAACTCGATCTGCTGCAACATCTGCGTGGCCTGGAACGCGCGTTGCGAGGCCAGTACGCGGCCCAGAAACTCCTCTGCAATCGGCTCGCCGGTCAGCCTGTGTGCCGACATCAGCGCAACGCTCGAGGGCTCCTGCGCCCACAACTCGAACAGGCGGCTTGGGAACTCGACTGCATCCTCGGCCACACCCTTGATGCCTGCAACGCTGCCATGGTCGACCTGGGTCAGAACATGATGCAGCGCATGGCCAAACTCGTGCAGCAAATCCACCAACTGCGTCAGGCTCAACCGCGCGTCGTCATCGCCAGGCTTGATGAAGTCGCAGCTCAGGTGCGCCAGGGGCAGTTGCAGGCTGCCATCGGCGAATCGATGCCGGTCGCGCAAGCCTTGCATCCAGATACCCGGCGACTTGCCAGCGCGCGGGTAGAGATCGAAGTAGACGTAACCCAGCGTTGCATCTGCGGCCTGCAACTTGAAAACTCTGACATCGCTATGCCAGGTATCGGCATCCTCTACCTCGGCCATTCTTACATCGAACAGTTGCTGTACCAGAGAAGCCAGCCCTTGCAGGACTGTCGGTACAGCGAAGTAGTCACGGACCGCCGTTTCGGACACGCCAAAGTGCGCCCGACGGTACAGCTCCTGGTAGTAATCAGTATCCCAGGCTTGCAGTTCTGGCGCGCCGGCCTGCTCGGCCAAATCGCGCAGTAGCTCCAGCTCCGCCTGGGCCGCCGGCCGAATTTGCGCAAGCAAGGCCAGTAAAAAGCGCTCCACGTCTTGCGGCGTATCGAACATACGGGTGGCCATCGCTCGCTGGGCATAGCTTTCATGCCCCAACAGATTGGCCAATTCGAGCCGCGCGGCAAGAATGCGCTCGATGACCGGGCCGTTGTCCGGCGCGCCCACCGACGGGCTCTGGTCAGAGGCCTGGGTGAAATACGCCAGATAGACTTCTTCGCGCAACGCACGGCTGTGGGCATGCGACAGCACGTCCCTGACCAAGGGTGTGCTGAGCGTCAGGCGCCAGCCCGCAGTGCCCTGCTGCGATGCCTCGTCGGCGAGGGCTTGGCGCTGAACGGCGGTGAGCCCGGCCAGGTCTGTTTCATCGCTGAAATCCTTGGACCAGGCCTCGCGAGCTGCCTGGGCATTTTGGCCAAACCGTTGGAACAGCGTGTTGAGTTCCAGCTGCAAGCCCTGCATGCGATAGCGCACCTGGCGCTCATAGCCGATACCGGACAACCTCGCGTCCCTGAGCCAATAGGTCAGGGCATAGTGACGCTCGGGGGAATACCCGGTGGCGGCAGGGCTGTCCTGCAGTTTTTGCAGCAGGCCAAACAGGCTGGCGTTCTGCCGCAACGCGGTTTGATAGAGGATGACCTGCCTCATGCCAGACTCGTAAGCCTCGGCCAGTGAGTCCTGGCCGCCTTCGTCAGCCAGCCGGGCAAGGGGCATGATCAGCGCCAGCAAGCGCTGGTTCAGATCTTCCAAAGGCTGCATCAGGCCTTCCCAGTTGGGCTCGGCCTGTTGCTCGATTAGGATAGGCGAGAGCTGCTCGAGATTGCGCTTGAGCAGTGTCTGGATCGCCGGGCCGACGTGTTCGGCACGGATCCGACTGAAGGGGGGAAGGGCGTGGGCGGTGAGCAGCGGGTTGTCGTTCATGTTGGTGTCCATTCGAGTGGGACACCAGAATGGTGACGTGCAAGAGGTGAACGGTGTTGCCCCTGTACCGCAGATCAGCCAGAAAAAACGGCAGCCCAGGGCTGCCGTTTTCGGGTGTCACTCAGTGGGTTTTTTCAGCTTCGGGTTAGGGAAAAACTGCACAACCTGAACGTTCGGGTTGGCCACCTTCGGCGCCGGCTTGTTGACCCGCGTCCCCAACTCGCTGGGCACCGAGTTGCCTTGCTCGTTGAGGGTGTCGGCATAGCCACAGGCCACGCACTCACGATGGGGGACATCATCGACGCTCCACATCATCAGTTTGTCTGGCTCGCTGCACGCCGGGCACACTGCCCCGGCGATAAAGCGCTTCTTGGTGATCATGCCGCCGCGTCCTCACTCAGGCCGCTATGGCGCAGCAGCGCATCGATGGACGGCTCGCGACCGCGGAAGTCGACGAACAGCACCATCGGCGCCTGGGAACCACCGCGGGCCAGAATGGCTTCACGGAAGGCGCGTCCGGTCTGCTCGTTGAGCACGCCTTCTTCCTCGAACCTGGAAAACGCATCCGCCGACAGCACTTCAGCCCACTTGTAGCTGTAGTAACCCGCCGCGTAACCGCCAGCAAAGATGTGCGCGAAGCTGTTGGGGAAGCGGTTGTAAGCCGGTGGACGCATGACCGAGACCTCATCGCGAATGCCATCCAGCACCTGCGCGACGCTGCGGCCATCACCATGGGTGGCGTGCATCTCGAAGTCGAACAGCGAGAATTCCAGCTGGCGGACCATCATCAGGCCGGACTGGAAGTTCTTGGCGGCGAGCATTTTTTCCAGCAGGTCCTGAGGCAGCGCTTCGCCAGTCTCGTAGTGACCGGAGATCAGCGCCAGGCCCTCGGGCTCCCAGCACCAGTTTTCCATGAACTGGCTCGGCAGCTCGACCGCATCCCAGGCCACACCGTTGATGCCAGATACCCCAGCATGCTCGACGCGGGTCAGCAGATGATGCAGGCCGTGACCAAACTCGTGGAACAGTGTGGTGACTTCATCGTGAGTCAACAGCGCGGGCTTGCCGGCATCGGCCGGAGTGAAGTTGCACACCAGGTTGGCCACCGGGCTTTGCAGCACGCCGTCCAGAGTGCGACGACGATCACGGGCACCGTCCATCCAGGCCCCGCCACGCTTGTTGGCACGAGCATAGAGATCGAAGAAGAAGCGGCCGACGTGCTGGCCGTTTTCCTTGATCTCGAACAGGCGCACGTCCGGGTGCCAGGTGTCGAAGCCTTTCTGCTCGGCGATCTCGATGCCGTACAGGCGTTGCACGATGGAGAACAGACCACCGAGCACCTTGTCGATCGGGAAGTACGCGCGCAGGGCTTCCTGGGACACGCTGTAGCGTTGTTCGCGCAGTTTTTCGCCATAGAAGCCGCTGTCCCAGCTTTGCAGATCGGCGCAGCCCTGCTCGGCCGCGTAAGCACGCAGCTGTTGCAGGTCCTGTGCGGCGAACGGCTTGCTGCGTTTTGCCAGATCGCGCAGGAAGCTCAGCACCTGATCGCTGGACTCGGCCATCTTGGTGGCCAGGCTCAGCTCGGCGAAGTTGGCGTAGCCCAGCAGGCTGGCCAGCTCCTGGCGCAGGTCGAGGATCTGCTCCATGACCGGACCGTTGTCGTTCTGGCCGGCATTCGGACCTTGGTCGGAGGCGCGGGTGCAGTAGGCCGAGTAGACCTCTTCACGCAGGGCGCGGTCGTGGGCGTAGGTCATCACCGCGTAGTAGCTGGGGAACTCGAGGTTGATCAGCCAGCCGTCGAGGTCCTTGGCCTTGGCTGCCGCGGCCATTTGCGCCTTGGCCGAGTCGGTCAGGCCGGCAAGCTTCGTGTCGTCGGTGACGTGCTTGGTCCAGGCCTGGGTGGCGTCCAGCAACTGGTTGGAGAATTTGCTGCCCAGCTCCGAGAGGGTACTCTGCACTTCGGCATAGCGCTTTTGCTGCTCGGGCGGCAGGTCGATGCCCGAAAGGCGAAAATCGCGCAGCGAATGCTCCAGGATGGTTTTCTGGGCGATGTCGAAGCCGGCCGCTTCAGGGCCGTTGGCCAGCGCTTCGAAGGCCTGGAACAGCTGGCGATTCTGGCCCATCTCGGTGGAGTAGGCGCTCAATGCGGGCAGGCAGCCTTCGTAGGCCTGGCGCAGCTCGGGGCTATTGCACACGGCATTGAGGTGGCTGACCGGGCTCCAGGCGGCGCCCAGGCGGTCGTTGAGTTCGTCCATGGCCAGCACCAGGCCGGCCCAGGTCGGTTGGCTGCCTTGGTTGGCCAGCAGCTCGGCGATGGCTTTGCGGTTATCGGCCAGGATCTGTTCAATCGCTGGTTGCACGTGCTCTGGACGGATCGCAGAGAACGGTGGCAGGTCGTAGGACTGCAGAAGCGGATTGTTCGCGCTCACGGTTAAACACCTTGGCTGAGAAGAAACACTGGGACATCTTAATTACAATCGACGCTGACCGCAGCTATCGCTATCAAAGAAGGAGACTATCGTGGCCATTCGTACATTCCACAAGCACACGCCAGCGCTGGGCGAGCGGGTCTTCGTCGATCGTTCGGCGGTGGTCATCGGCGATGTCGAACTGGGCGCCGACAGCTCGGTGTGGCCACTGACGGTGATCCGCGGCGACATGCACCGCATCCGGATCGGCCAGCGCACCAGCGTGCAAGACGCCAGCGTCCTGCACATTACCCATGCCGGGCCCTTCAATCCGGACGGTTTCCCCTTGATCATCGGCGACGACGTGACCATCGGCCACAAGGTCATGCTGCACGGTTGCACCCTGGGCAGTCGTATTCTGGTGGGGATGGGCAGCACCGTGATGGACGGCGCAGTGGTCGAGGACGAAGTGATCATCGGCGCTGGCAGCCTGGTGCCGCCGGGCAAGCGTCTGGACAGCGGTTATCTCTACGTCGGCAGCCCGGTCAAGCAGGCGCGGCCATTGACCGACAAGGAACGAGCGTTTTTCACCTACACCGCGGGCAACTACGTGAA
Organism: Gammaproteobacteria bacterium; assembly: GCA_903970465.1. Classification (GTDB taxonomy): domain Bacteria; phylum Pseudomonadota; class Gammaproteobacteria; order Pseudomonadales; family Pseudomonadaceae; genus Aquipseudomonas. The sequence goes on along the minus strand of CAJCIO010000181.1, from coordinate 2,091 downwards.
GCTCAAGGACCAGCACCTGGCCGAAGGCTTCGACCAGAGCGAATGAGATCGGGACCCCTCATGCATTATCAAAACATTCTGTTCGACCTCGATGGCACCCTGACCAACCCGCGCCTTGGCATCACTCGCTCGGTGCAGTACGCGTTGGCCCAATTGGGCATCGACGAGCCGGACCTGGTGGCGCTGGAGCACTTTATCGGGCCGCCGTTGCTGGAGCAGTTCATGCACGCCTACGGGTTCGATGAGGCACGGGCCTGGGAGGCGCTCAATCATTATCGCGATCGTTTCAAAGTGACCGGCATTTACGAAAACCAGGTGTTCGATGGCGTCGTGGACTTGCTGGAGAGCTTGGTGGTGCAGGGGAGGCACTTGTATATCGCCACGTCCAAACCGTGGGAATTCGCCCGCGAGATTGCCCGACATTTCGACTTCGCCCGGCATTTCAAGGTCATCTACGGCAGCGAGCTGGATGGCACGCGCAGCCACAAGGTCGATCTGATCCGCCACATTCTCGACCAGGAGGGGCTCGATCCTCGGCAGACCTTGATGATCGGGGACCGCAAGCACGATTTGATCGGCGGCAAGCTCAATGGGCTGGATGTGGCGGCGGTGGGGTATGGGTTTGGCAGTCGAGAGGAGTTGCAAGCCGAGCAGCCGACCTGGCATTTCGAGACGCTGGCTGAGTTGCGTGGGGCGTTTGCGAGCCGCAGATGATCACGCGCCATAGGGTTTACTGCAAAAGCCTTTGCAACGCCGCCTTGCGCTCATCCGCCGGCAACCCACCCAGGCGCCGGACCTCGGCATAGAACGCCAGCCAGTCCCCGTTCACCTGCTTGAACACCTGCGCAAACGCCGGCACGTACTGGTCGTATAACCCGAACGGCAGCAGCTTGGCGTTGTTCAGCGGCGCATACATCCAGGCATCGAAACGCCCCTTGCCACCCCACTGGCGGGTCTTGAGCACTTCATACTGCTGGCGCATGCGCTGGAACTCTGCCGCCTTGGCGCTGCGCATGGCCTCGACACTCAACGGCTTTGCATAGAGCTGCTGCAGGCGCCCCCGCGTCTCCAGGACCAACTGGGTGAATTGGTCCAGCTGCCGACTCAGATCGACATTGGCCGGCGCCAGCCCCCGCGCCAGGCGCCATTGCCGGGTGCCTTCCTGCTCGACGAAGGTGGCGTAGGACTCGTTGAATTCGGTGTCGTTCTTCACATAGAAATTCTGATGGGCCAGCTCGTGGAAAATCAGCGTGGCCAGGCGCTCATCGCCCCAGGTCATCATCGAACTGATGATCGGGTCATCGAACCAGCCCAGGGTCGAATAGGCCTCCACCCCGCCCACATACACATCCATGCCCTGCTGGCGCTGCAACGCTGCCGCACCCCGGGCCGCGCCTTGGCTGTAGTACCCGCGGTAGGCCACACAGCCGGCGATCGGGAAGCAATGGGTTTGCGGACTCAGGGAAAACTCCGTCGTGGCGAACACGTTCCACACCACTGACGGCCGATGGATATCGACATACAACCGATAGCTGCGATTGTCCGGCAGATGCAGGTGCTGGCTGGCGAAATCCCGCGCCGCCTGGGAGCGTTCGAGCCGCGCGCGCAACCTGGCGTCCGTCGTTGGATCGGCGATGACCTTGGCCACCGGCTGCCGCCCGCGCAGCAGCTGCCATTGGCCGTCAGCCAACTGTCCGTAATAGCCCAAGGTCGAGCAACCGTTGAGCAGCCCGAGGAGAGTCAGGGGAACCAACACCCGAAAAAAACGGTCGAGTGAGCCAAGGTTTGAGCGTACCAAAGAAAAAAATCCCATCTGCGCCATCGGTTGTCCTGCTCTTTTTGTACAAGATCCGTCCGCGTCGTCAGTCATGATGCGATAGGCGGGCAGGGCACTATGTTGCCTCTTCGGAGTTTCGCCATGCGTGAAATATTGTTCGTCTGTACGGTGGTGGCCATGCTGTCCGGCTGCAGCACCTTGCCCAATCCCGATCCCAACCAGGCCTGGATCGACCTGCACCCCAAGGCAGACAGCTCGCTGCGTGCGGAACAGGTGGATGCCCACGACTGGACCGACAAACGTTATTTCGAAGT
>CAJCIO010000180.1 GCA_903970465.1 Gammaproteobacteria bacterium | reverse complement strand
CCGCCGCTGCTAAACCAGCCGCTGCTGCCAAACCGGCACGCAAACCTGCTGTGAAAAAGCCAGCCGCTGCAAAGCCAGCTACCAAGGCCGCTTCGCCAGCACCCACAGCGCCTGCCACAGCCAGCAAGTCGGAATCGGCACCCGCCAGCCCGGCGCCAACCACTGCATCGACCCCCGTCGCTGCACCGGCAACCAGCGGCACCGCTACACCTTCGAGCGCTTCCTAAGCGTCGGACGCCGCGGCGCGCAGTCGATCCAGCGCGCCGCGGTCGTCCATCTTCGCCGCCGGGCCTTTCGGCTCTGGTATCAAAGCTTCCAGCCACAACGCCGGCTGAGCTGTCCCGGGCCAGTCTTTGCAGACCCGTGCCAGTCGCTCCAGTAATACCTTCTCCGCTTGCAACTCCAGCCCCTTAACCGCCTCGCGCAGCGGCGCCAGTTGGCTATCGTGCTGTGCAGCTTCGCGCCATTGCCGACGCAAGCCGCGTAGCGGTTCGACCACCGCGGCAGACCACTGCGCTGCTAAAGTCTCCAGTATCGCCAACCGCTCAGGCGTGCAGGCCACCGAACGTTGTTCAAGCCACGCCCCACAGAGCAGCAGGCACACGTTTGCGCCCAGTTCGTCCTGCAAGGTCAGGCAATCCTCTGCCACACCGGGGCGTTTATAAAGCGAGACCGCGAAGGTCCATAGATCAGCTTGCATAGCAGTGCCCGCGCCAGTTGCCAACGAAGCTGGTAGACTCCGCCGCCATTATGATCCGAATTCAGAACCTCACTTTACAGCGTAGCCCGCAACGTCTGCTAGATGACGCCGAGCTGACCCTGCACGCCGGCCACAAAGCCGGCCTGATCGGCGCCAACGGCGCTGGCAAATCCACCTTGTTCGCCTTGCTGCGCGGCGAGTTGACGCCCGATGGCGGCACTTGCGATCTGCCGGCCGACTGGCGGATCGCCCATATGCGCCAGGAAATCGAAACCCTGGATCGCATCGCCGTCGACTACGTTCTCGACGGCGACCTGTACCTGCGTCAGGTACAGCGCGACCTGCTGGCGGCTGAAAGCGCTCAGGACGGCAGCGCCCTGGCGCGCCTGCATGCCGAGCTCGACAGCGCCGACGGCTACACGGCCGACGCCCGCGCGCGCAAGCTGCTGGCGGGCCTGGGCTTTACCAATGAGCAGATGGACCGCCGCGTCGGTGACTTCTCCGGTGGCTGGCGCATGCGCCTGAACCTGGCTCAGGCACTGATGTGCCCGTCCGATCTGCTGCTGCTCGACGAACCCACCAACCACTTGGATCTCGATGCGATCCTGTGGCTCGAAGACTGGCTGAAGAATTATCCGGGCACCTTGCTGCTGATTTCCCACGACCGGGACTTCCTCGATGCCGTGGTCGATCATATTGCCCATATCGAACAGTGCAAAATGACCGTCTACCGTGGCGGCTATTCGGCCTTCGAACGTGCCCGTGCCGAGCGTCTGGCCCAGCAGCAACAGGCCTACGACAAGCAGCAGGCGCAGCGCGCGCACATGGAAAAATACATCGCCCGCTTCAAGGCCCAGGCCACCAAGGCGCGGCAAGCCCAGAGTCGTATCAAGGCACTGGAGCGGATGGAAGAATTGTCGGCGGCGCACGTCGATTCGCCATTCGATTTCGTCTTCCGTGAATCGCAGAAAATCTCCAGCCCACTGCTGGACCTGTCCGAAGGCCGCTTGGGCTATGGCGACAAGACCATCCTCGAGAAGGTCAAGTTGCAGCTCACGCCGGGCGCACGTATCGGGCTGCTGGGACCAAACGGCGCTGGCAAATCGACCCTGATCAAGAACCTCTCGGGTGAACTGGAGCCCCTCAGCGGGCGCCTGGTGCGCGGCGAGAACCTGACCGTGGGCTACTTCGCCCAGCACCAGTTGGATTCGCTGGACAGCAAGGCCAGCCCCTTGCTGCACCTGCAACGCCTGGCACCCAGCGAGCGCGAGCAGACGCTGCGCGATTTCCTCGGTGGTTTCGACTTCCGCGGTCCGCGCACCGATGAGCCGGTGCTGAATTTTTCCGGCGGCGAAAAGGCCCGTCTGGCTTTGGCGCTGATCGCCTGGGAACGGCCCAACCTGCTGCTGCTCGACGAACCGACCAACCACCTGGATCTGGAAATGCGCCTGGCTTTGACCATGGCGTTGCAGGAATTCAGTGGCGCGGTGCTGGTGGTTTCTCACGATCGCCACCTGCTCAAGAGCACCACTGACGACTTCCTGTTGGTGGCCGATGGCAAGGTCGAGCCCTTCGACGGCGATCTGGACGATTACGCGCGCTGGCTGGTGGACTATCGTCAGCGCAATGCCCCGGCGAGCAACGCCCCGGTCAATGCCGACAAGACCGACAAGAAGGCCCAGCGTCAGGCCGCCGCCGCGCTGCGCCAGCAACTGGCCCCGCACAAGCGCCAGGCCGACAAGCTGGAGCAGGAGTTAGGCACGCTGCACGAGCAGCTGGCCAAGATCGATGCGCGGCTGGGCGATTCCGAGGTCTACGAGGCTGGGCAGAAAGACGAGTTGCGCGACTTGCTGGCCCGCCAGGCCAAGCTCAAGGTCCGTGAGGGCGAGCTGGAAGAGGCCTGGATAGAAGCCCTCGAGGTGTTGGAGAGCATGCAAGCGCAGCTGGAGGCGCTGTCCTGATGGAGGCCCCGCACTTGCCGTTATCGTGCAATTTGATACCAAGGTCAGGCTCGACTGATCACGCACGGGCTGCTCAGAGAGTTTTCCTCCAAGGACGAGATACATCATGACACTACAAGTCTGGCTGGCATTCTTCGCTGCGTGCTGGGTTATCAGTCTTTCGCCAGGCGCTGGCGCCATCGCTTCGATGTCGAGCGGGCTACAGCATGGTTTCTGGCGCGGCTACTGGAATACCTTGGGCCTGCAGCTGGGTCTGATCGCTCAGATCGCGATCATCGCCGCTGGTGTCGGTGCGGTGCTGGCCGCATCGGCCACCGCCTTTACCCTGATCAAATGGTTTGGCGTGCTGTATCTCCTTTACCTTGCTGTCAAGCAATGGCGGGCGGCGCCTCATGACCTGAGCGCCGATGCGTCCGTGAAGGCAGCGGGCAGGCCACTGGCGCTGATCAGCCGCGGGTTCCTGGTCAATATCAGCAACCCCAAGGCGCTGGTGTTCATGTTGGCGATCCTTCCGCAGTTCATCGATCCTCATGCGCCGCTATTGGCGCAGTACCTGATCATCGGCGTGACCATGGTGGCGGTGGATTCGGTGGTGATGGCGGGTTATACCGGCTTGGCGTCCAAGGTGTTGCGCCTGCTGCGCACGCCTCGCCAGCA
>CAJCIO010000179.1 GCA_903970465.1 Gammaproteobacteria bacterium | reverse complement strand
GTTCGCCGCGACACCAGCCCTGTTCGATATCCATTTTTCTTGCCCTGCAGTGGGAATGAGGTCTGTAGATATGGAGGATGAAATGAGTGTGAGGGTTCAGGTTCGATGGAAAATCGTAAGCACAACTAGCAGATCTGAGAGGTTACAGCCTCACTGCGCAGGCATAGAAAGAGTCTTTACCCAAAGCGCTCAGTGAGGCACGTCATGGCACCTTTCGCGCCACCTTCTATCGTTACCGATTTGGATATCAGTACACCACCCACTGGCCGGCGTGGTTGGTTCGCGCGGATGCATGCGGCTGGTTCCTGGCTGCTGCACGGCGGCGGGCTGGGTTTGCTGGTCATTACGCTACTGTTCGCGGGCCCGGTGTTTGCCCGGCAAGAGCTGGCTGCCATCGTCGGCTGGAGAATCGAGCGTTTGCCAGTCACTAACGATTCCAGCCCGCTCTATCAAGCACCGCCACGGGTATTGCGGGTGATGCTGAACCGTCAATATCCGGTGATGGACCGCAGGACCTGGATTGACGTGGCGAACAACCTCACTGGTTCGGGTGGGGGGCGGGGGACATGCTGAAGCTGAAGTGGAGCGATAGAAACGCCCGGACTCAGGTTCTATTGCGGGGAGGGTTACCGAGGTGTCGGGCTATGCGCTGCTCAGCCTGCGGGCGATGCCCGGCTATGGTGGCCGGGCTTCAGCGCTGAATGGACCCAGTGGATATTGCGCGGCGTGCAAATCCCTCTGACCTCTTTCCCTGAGGTTGATTTAACTAGGATCACCTCGATCGAAGTAGCTCCGGCCACTGACAAGGGTGAGGTGCTCTTGTCCGACCTGGCTTTTGTCAAATAACGCGGCATGCAGGGTAGCTGGTGCCCGCTCTACGTCTTGGAGGTAGCGCGCTGTAGAGGCCTCCAAGGTGAGAATAACTTTCCATCGGACGTTAAAAAGCCGGCTTGTGGCCGGCTTCTCGGGGACGGTCTTGGTCTGTTTTTGGCAAACCGCAACCGTCTTCAACAGGTAGTCCATCAGCACAGGGACTGTAATGGAGGGCGTGCACGAAAAAGTCATCCGTGGCGCCGGGCAACTGCACTTCCTGGGAAGTGTTGCCTTGTGTGGCGCAGAGGATACTGAAGTTGGCGAAGGTTGCCCAGCACAAATGCGCAGGAATTGCGCTTCCCAGACTGGGGGAGGTGTCTGGGCTGCGGGATTTGACGGTGGCGGGGGATTCGGAGGGGCGGCATTCCTGGCCAGAGCCCAGTTCCACAGGGTTGGTGTACGAAGAATAGAAACGAAAAACCCCAGCACATCGGCTGGGGTTTCGGTCACGCGCAGTACGGATCAGCCTTTGTAGGCAGCCACCGACTTGGTGATTTCGGCGCGGGCAGCGTCAGCGTCGCCCCAGCCTTCGATCTTGACCCATTTGCCTTTCTCGAGATCCTTGTAGTTCTCGAAGAAGTGCTTGATCTGCTCGAGCAGCAGCGGCGGCAGGTCGGTGTATTCCTTCACGTCGACGTACAGCTGCGACAGTTTGTCGTGCGGTACGGCGATGACTTTGGCGTCGCCGCCGCCGTCGTCGGTCATGTGCAGAATGCCGACCGGACGGGCGCGGATCACCGAGCCGGGCGTCACTGGGTAAGGGGTCACGACCAGCACGTCGAGGGGATCGCCGTCGTCGGCCAGGGTGTTGGGGATAAAACCGTAGTTGGCCGGGTAGAACATCGGGGTGGCCATGAAGCGGTCGACGAACAGGCAATCGCTGTCTTTGTCGATTTCGTACTTGATGGGCGCGTGGTTGGCCGGGATTTCGATCGCGACGTAGATGTCGTTCGGCAGGTCTTTGCCAGCCGGAATCTTGCTGTAGCTCATTGGGCGTTGCCCCCGTTGTCAGGCCTGATGGATTGGCCGATTTAGCCAAAAAGTGGTCCGGATTATAGGCATATTCGCGGCGGCTTGCCATGGTCGGCGGGCGAGAGGGCTCGCGGAGTAAGGCATACAGGGAATGACGACAGTCAGGCCGCCTTCGCCAGCGAGCTGTGCTCCCACAGGTATACGGCTCGGGATTGGCGACTGGTGGGGGCATGGCGTGCCCGCGAAGAGGCCGGCACAGCTTGTGCAAACCATAGATCCCGCACGGGTCTTGGTTGAATGGTGCTCAGGCTGGCTGGGGCTGCTGGTATTGCGGATCGCTGCTTTGGAGTTGTTGCAGGCGCGTCAGTGGATCCTGGCGATAGAAGAGTTTCAGTTGCTCGTAGACCTGCGGGTAGGCGTCGTGGAGCAGGTCGGGAGCGCTGAAGAAGTATTCGCTGGTGACGGCAAAGAACTCTCCCGGGTTTTCGGCCGCATAGGGATCGATGGCCGTTTCGGCATCCGGATTGGCTTCGAGCTGCCGATCGAGGTCGTCATAGGCGGTTTGCATGGTGCTGGCCCAGGCGGCGACGCGCATGTTGCTGTGCAGGGGCGGCAGGCCGTTGGCGTCGCCGGTGAGCATGTCGAGCTTGTGCGCCAGTTCGTGAATGACCAGGTTGTAGCCTTCCCAGCCGCCGCTGGCTTGGACGCCGGGCCAGGCGAGGATGATCGGGCCTTGTTGCCAGGCTTCGCCGCTGCGTTCGTCGTCCCATACATGTTCGACGCCGCTGGCGTCGCGGTGGCGCTGCGGGCTGAGGAAGTCGTCGGGGTAAAGGACGATTTCATGAAAGCCTCGATACCAGTCGACCTCGGGCAGTTCCAATAGAGGCAGTTGCGCCTGGGCAGCGAGGAGGAGCCGGCCGGTGTCGTCGAGGTCGACGCCGGGCAGTGCGGTCAGGCGCTTGTCCAGCAGGAACAGGATGCACAACTCCTGCAGGCGTTGGTCCTGAGCGCTGTCAAGGCCGTCGAGCATCGACAGCGCCTGGCGCACGCTGGCCCATAGATCGGGCGCCAGTGCGTGCCTGGCGAGGGTTTTGCGCCTGCGCCAGGCGCGCCATGACCACATGATGTCAGGCTTTGGCGGTGCGGCCGAGGCGGCTGCGGATAAAGCCGATGATCATGGGCAGGGCCGAGATGAGGATGATGACGACAATCATCAGGGTGAGGTTTTTCTTGATGAAAGGCACATTACCGAAGAAATAGCCTAGGGCAATCAGGCCGCAGACCCAGAAGACTGTGCCGAGCGCGCTGAAGCCGAGAAAGCGCGGATAAGACATTTTGCCCACCCCGGCCACAAAGGGGGCGAAGGTGCGGATGATTGGCAGGAAGCGGGCGAGGGTGACGGTTTTGCCGCCGTGGCGCTCGTAGAAGGCGTGGGTCTGGTCAAGGTAGTCGCGACGGAAAATTTTCGAGTTGGGGTTCTGGAACAGTTTGTCGCCAGCGAATCGGCCGATCAGGTAGTTGGTGCTGTCGCCGAGGATCGCAGCCGCCATCAGCAATGAGGCGAGCAGAATCGGGTCCATGCCACCGCCTGCGGCGACGGCGCCAGCGATGAACAACAGGGAGTCGCCGGGCAGGAAAGGCATTACCACCAGGCCCGTCTCGCAGAAAATCACCAGGAAGAGGATGGCGTAGATCCAGACGCCGTACTGGTTGACCAACTCATTTAGGAACACATCAAGGTGCAAAATGATGTTGAGAAGGCTGAGTTCCATGCGCATTACCTGTGTGAGAGTCCGAAACTACGGATCAAGAGGGTAGAAGTGGGCGGCATTATAGAGCGGGTAAATGCGGAAAAGCGTCAAAAGCGTTACCGAAGGATTCAGGTCGAATATTGACGGGACCGTTCAGGGGGCGCAGCCAACTCCCGCACACCGCCAGGTGAGTGGTCTGGGCGGTCTGCAGATCAATCCTGGGAAATCGGCAACACGTAGTTCTTGAACTCGGCATCTTCTCGAAAGCCGATCGACTCGTACACCTTCTGCGCCACATCGTTATTGCTGCTGGTGGACACGCGCATCCGCACGGCCTGTGTCTCTTTGGCCATTTTCTTCGCGGTGCGCATCAGGTGATCGGCCACCAGCATGCGTCGGGCATCCTCGGCCACGTAGATGTCGTTGAGGATCCATACGCGCTTTAGCGATAGCGATGAGAAACTGGGGTAGAGCTGGCAGAACCCAAGGATTTTGCTGTCGTCATTGTCGGCCAAGGCCAGGTAGATGACCGATTCCTTGCGGCGCAGGCGTTTTTCGAGGAAGGCACGGGAAGAATCCGGGAAGGGCAACTCACCGTAGAACTCGCGGTATTTGACGAACAGCGGGGTAATCATGTCCAGATGTTCGAGAGACGCTTGGATAATTCGCATGACAAACCTCGCGATGTCATCGGTATTGGCCGGTACCGGGCAGTAAGTCGGATCTCTGCAACTCGTTAGGCAATTAATACCGCATTGGGGCGAGGAGCACCATGGCTGGCGATCAGGGGGATTTGCTTTGCCTGGTAGTGGGTCTTCGCGGGCAAGCCTTGCTCTCACAGAAACACGCCTCAGGAACGGTTAACACCGTGGCAGCAAGGCTTGCCCGCGAAGGGGACAGTAAGCGCAACACATCTACCGAGGCCGCCCCAAAGGCATGGGCGGCCTCTGGTCGATATTAGAAGAACCCCAACGGATTGATGTCGTAGCTCACCAACAGGTTTTTGGTCTGCTGGTAGTGATCGAGCATCATCTTGTGCGTTTCGCGGCCGACGCCAGACTTTTTGTAACCACCGAACGCTGCGTGGGCAGGGTACAGGTGGTAGCAGTTGGTCCACACGCGGCCGGCCTTGATACCGCGGCCCATGCGCCAGGCGCGGTTGATATCGCGGGTCCATACCCCGGCGCCGAGGCCGAACTCGGTGTCGTTGGCGATGGCCAAGGCTTCGGCTTCGTCCTTGAAGGTGGTGACGCTGACCACCGGGCCGAAGATTTCTTCCTGGAACACGCGCATCTTGTTGTGGCCCTTGAGCAGGGTCGGCTGGATGTAATAGCCGGTCGACAGGCTGCCTTCGAGTTTTTGCACTTTGCCGCCAGTGAGCAGTTCGGCGCCCTCGCTCTTGGCGATTTCGAGGTACGACAGGATCTTGTCGAACTGCTGCTCGGAGGCCTGGGCGCCGACCATGGTGTCTGTGTCGAGCGGGTCACCGCGTTTGATTTGCTCGACCTTTTTCATCACTTCTTTCATGAAGGCCGGGTAGATGGACTCCTGCACCAGGGCGCGGGACGGACAAGTGCAGACTTCGCCTTGGTTGAAAAAAGCCAGTACCAGGCCCTCGGCTGCCTTTTCGATGAAGGTCTGCTCGGCGTCCATGATGTCTTCGAAGAAGATGTTCGGCGATTTGCCGCCCAGCTCTACAGTCGACGGGATGATGTTCTCGGCTGCGCATTTCATGATGTGCGAGCCCACTGGGGTGGAGCCGGTGAAGGCGATCTTGGCGATGCGCTTGCTGGTGGCCAGGGCCTCGCCCGCTTCTTTGCCGAAGCCTTGCACCACGTTAAGCACGCCGGGTGGCAGCAGGTCGCCGATCACTTCCATCAATACGGTGATGCCCAGCGGCGTTTGTTCGGCGGGCTTGAGCACCACGCAGTTGCCAGCGGCCAGGGCGGGCGCGAGTTTCCAGGCGGCCATGAGAATCGGGAAGTTCCACGGGATGATCTGCCCGACCACGCCGAGCGGTTCATGGATATGGTAGGCCACGGTGTTGCCGTCGATTTCAGCGGCGCTGCCTTCCTGAGCGCGCAGGCAGCCGGCGAAGTAGCGGAAGTGGTCGGCGGCCAGGGGGATGTCCGCGTTGAGGGTTTCGCGGATGGCTTTGCCGTTGTCCCAGGTTTCGGTGATGGCCAGCAGTTCGAGGTTCTGCTCGATACGGTCGGCAATCTTCAGCAGGGTCAGGGAGCGCGCCTGCACCGAGGTGCTGCCCCAGGCGTCGGCCGCAGCATGGGCGGCGTCGAGGGCTTTGTCGATATCTTCGGCAGTGGACCGCGGGAATTCGGCGATAGGCTGGCCGTTGACGGGCGAGTTGTTGGTGAAATATTGACCTTTGACAGGGGCGACGAATTCGCCACCGATGTAATTGCCGTAGCGGCTTTTGTAGGCAACCTTGGCGCCTTCGGTACCGGGATGGGCGTAACGCATGGGATATCTCCTGACTATTAGTTATTGGGGGAGAGCTCGCCGGGGCGGCCCATTGAGCTTAGAGCAAAGGAAGGCGGTATGCCCACGTCTACGCCTAAAGCATAGGTTGCCGGGCGGTACGGTTGCCCTGTCATGCGCAAATACAAGACGTGAGATTTTTCCCACGCTGGGCTAACCTGCCCCGATGTTTTACGAGGTCAATCATGCATATTCACGTTCTTGGTATTTGCGGCACTTTCATGGGCTCGTTGGCGGTGCTGGCCAAGGAGCTGGGTCACCGCGTTACGGGCTCGGACGCCAATGTCTATCCCCCGATGAGCACGCAGTTGCAGGCTCAGGGCATCGAGTTGACTCAGGGTTATGACGCCGCTCAGCTGGACCCGGCGCCCGACCTGGTGATCATTGGCAACGCCTTGTCGCGTGGCAATCCAGCCGTGGAGTACGTGCTCGACAAAGGCTTGCCGTATGTGTCCGGGCCGCAATGGCTGGCCGATCACGTGCTGCAAGGTCGCTGGGTACTGGCCGTGGCCGGCACTCACGGCAAGACCTCCACCAGCAGCATGTTGGCCTGGGTGCTGGAACATGCTGGCATGAGCCCAGGGTTTCTGATCGGCGGCGTGCCGCAGAATTTCGCGGTATCGGCGCGCCTGGGCGGTACGCCGTTCTTCGTGGTCGAGGCCGACGAATACGACAGCGCGTTCTTCGATAAACGCTCGAAATTCGTCCACTACCGCCCACGCACCGCGATCCTCAACAATCTGGAATACGACCACGCGGATATTTTCCCGGATCTGGCGGCGATCGAGCGGCAGTTTCATCACTTGGTGCGGACCATTCCAAGCCAGGGCCTGATCATCCATCCGACCACCGAGCCTGCGCTGCAGCGGGTGATCAGCATGGGTTGCTGGACGCCCGTGCAGACCACCGGTCTGGGTGGCCAGTGGCAGGCGCGGTTGCTCAGCGAAGACGGCTCGCGCTTCGAGGTGCTGTTCGAGGGCAGCAGTCAAGGCATCGTCGACTGGGGCCTGACTGGCCAGCACAACGTCGCCAACGCCTTGGCCACTCTGGCCGCGGCTCGGCATGTGGGCGTAGTGCCTGCGATGGCGATCGAAGCCCTAGGGGCGTTCAAGAACGTCAAGCGGCGGATGGAGAAGGTTGCGCAAGTGCGTGGTATCACTATTTATGACGACTTCGCTCACCACCCCACCGCGATCGCGACCACCCTGGATGGCTTGCGCAAGCGTATTGGCGATGCGCCATTGATTGCGGTGATCGAGCCGCGTTCCAATTCGATGAAGCTCGGCGCTCACCGGGATGGCTTGCCAGGCAGCGTAAACGACGCCGATGAGGTGATCTGGTATGCGCCGCCGAATCTGGGCTGGGACCTGGCCGCGGCTGTGGCGCCGAGCACAGTATCGACCATGGTAGCCGACAGCCTTGAGGCCATCATTGCCCGGGTCAAGGCCCAGGCGGTGTCGGGCACTCATGTAGTGATCATGAGCAACGGTGGCTTCGGTGGCCTGCATGTGAAGCTGGCGGAGGCGTTGCGATGATGTCTATACGTGTGGCTGATGGCCTCTTCGCGGGCAAGCCTTGGTCCCACATTGAAGCGTGTACACCTGTGGGAGCAGGGCTTGCCCGCGAAGGCGTCAGCATCCCCAACGCAGGTCTGACAGGAGCCAACCCATGAGCGGCCCGGAACGCATTACTCTGGCTATGACCGGCGCCTCTGGCGCGCAATACGGCCTGCGCCTGCTCGACTGCCTGGTGCGCGAGGACCGCGAGGTGCATTTCCTCATCTCCAAGGCCGCGCAGTTGGTGCTGGCCACCGAAACCGACGTACTGCTGCCGGCCAAGCCGCAGAGCATGCAGGCGTTCCTTACCGAATACACCGGCGCGTCGGCGGGGCAGATTCGTGTGTATGGCAAAGAAGACTGGATGTCCCCCGTGGCCTCCGGTTCCGGCGCGCCTGCGGCCATGGTGGTGGTGCCTTGCTCCACGGGAACGTTGTCGGCGATCGCCACAGGTGCCTGCAACAATCTGATCGAGCGCGCTGCGGATGTGACCCTCAAGGAGCGTCGACAGCTGATTCTGGTCCCCCGCGAGGCGCCGTACTCGACCATTCACCTGGAGAACATGCTCAAGCTGTCGCAGATGGGCGCGGTGATCCTGCCCGCCTCTCCGGGTTTCTACCATCAGCCGCAGACGCTGGACGACCTGATCGATTTCGTCGTCGCGCGGGTACTCAATCTGCTGGATATCCCTCAGGACATGTTGCCGCGCTGGGGCGAGCATCATTTTGGTGGGGAGGAGTGAGAGCCGCCTGTGCGGCGAGGGAGCTCGCCCCCGAAAACAGCTCGGACACCCTGTCGTGTCAGGCCTGTCGGATCGGGGGCAAGCCACCTCGCTACAGGGCTGTTCACGGATTGATATTCAGTGCGCTGGTCGCCAGCCTCACAGGCTGCGCCACCGTCAGCACGCTGGATGCCAACAAGGCCGGCGCACCGGTGGTATACGCCGGTACACGGCTGGATTATTACCTGGCGCAGGGCGGATGCTGCCCTCAGGACCGCTTCGGCACTGACGGGCCGAAATACCCCGCTTGGGACATGCCAGGTAGCATGCTGCTCGATACTTTATTGTTGCCATTGTCGCTGCTGACTGCTGCGGGTATTGGGTTCAGCGCTCAAGGCGGGTTGTAGGCTTTCGGGCCTCTTCGCGAGCAAGCTGTACTCCCACAGTGCAAACCGACTGTGGGAGCACAGCTTGCCCGCGAAGGCGCCATGAGCCATGGCTCACAAGCCAGCTATTTCCCCAGCCGCCGCAGCTCGTCCGACTCGACCACGCGCACCCCGTCCTGCTCTTCCAGCGCCAAGCGCCACAGTGCGCGGGCCAGTTGCGTGGCTTCGATGCCATGGTATTTACCGGGAATCAGCCGCGATAAAGGGCCAGCCAGTTGCTCGCTCAAACGCGGCTCGGTGCGGGTGCCGAGCAGAATCGACGGGCGGGCGATGGTCAGTTGTGGCCAGTTTTGCGCGATCAGCGATTTTTCTGTCTCGCCCTTCACTCGGTTATAGAAGATCGATGATGTTTCATCGGCATTGACCGCGCTGATCACTAGCAGGTGGCGCGCCCCCATGTCCCGGGCGCGTTGCCCATAGGCCACCACCAGGTCGTGATCGATGGCCCGAAATGCATCTTCCGAGCCCGCTTGTTTGATCGTGCTGCCCAGGCAGCAGTAGGCGATATCGACGCGGCCTTCGAGTTGCGGCAGCAGATCGGCGAGGTTGCCCACCGGATTTTCCAGGTGGGGATGCTCGGCCAGCGGCCGCCGGGTCGGGGCCAACACACGGCTGACGGTAGGTTCGTTGAGCAAGCGGTCAAGCAGGTGTTCACCGGTCAGCCCGGTGGCGCCGGCGAGGAGGATATGCTGCGGGGTCAGGTACATGGTGCTACTCCTTGCGACACGTGCCAACCGGGTGATGGCTACTGTAAAGCTTAGTCTTGGGCGACAACGCCTGCTCCCTTGCGCGCTGCCTTGGCCGCAGCTGCAGCACTCTGCAAGGCTTTTTGCGCTTGCTGCTGACGCAACCGCTGCCAGTGCGCAATCACGCCTTTGGGCGCCCAGATCTGCGGCTCGGAGGGCTCGTAGTTGTCGGCTATCTCCCTTTCGGCAACGTGAGCGCGCGCTTGTTCAAATGCCTGTTGCAAGTCGTCGGTGGCGTTCAGCGCCTGGGCGAACAAGGCATCACCGAAATATGTGAAGTCGGCTTCTTCAGAGCACCCGAATGACACCCGATCAGCCCGTGAAGCGGTCATGATCAGTGTACGGGAGTCCTTGAGGACCGGGATGAAACCTCCGGAGTAGCAAGATGAAATGACTATCACCTTGTCACGGTCCTTGAGCGGCGCGAGCACGCTGGCCAACTCGTCGGCGGGCAGATCGGCGAGCTCCATGCGCGGCTGTTCGAGCACCAGTTCGTGGTTCTGGGTGCCGTGGCTGGTCAGGTAGATGAAGATCAAATCTTCCGGGCCAGTGCGCTCGGCCAGGGTCTTGACCGCGCGGCTGAGGGTTTCGCGGCTGGCCATCGGGCGGTCGATGAGGCGGTCGCGATGATTGACCAGGGTGATCTGGCCTACGGCGCCAAAGCGGCTGGCAAGCATGGCGCTGACATAATCGGCTTCACGCAGGAACACGCTCTGGTTGCCGTCACCGCCCAGCACCAGGCTGTACAGTTCGGTCGCCGGTGTGGAGCGCGGTACGGCGGCCAGTGCTTTGTCCAGCAACGCGCCTTGGTTGAGCAGGCCTTGCTCCAGGCTGTCGGGCAACAGGCGGCCGCTGCCATCGCGCACGCGCTGACCGTTGACCCAATAGCCGGTTTGTGTAGCGCCGCTCTTGGCGGTCAGCACGCCCTCGCCCTGATAGGCGTCGTCGGCGAAGCCACCCTCGAACACACTGCCGTCGGCCATGCTCAGCTTGCCCTGACCAGCAAAGTGCCAGTCGGCGAAGCCCCCTACGTAATGGCTGCCATCGCTGCCCAGCAGTTCGCCTTCGCCGGTAAGGGCGCCGGCCTTGAAGTCGCCGATCCACACATCCCCATCGCTGTTTTCAAAGCGCCCGCGGCCTTGCAGCTGGTTTTGGTGGAAGTTGCCGATGTACTGGTCGCCGTTGGCATTGCTGTAGTTGCCGTGGCCCTCCAGCTGGCCGTTGACGAACTTGCCGCTGAACTGATTGCCGCTGGCGTCGCTGCGTACGCCTTCGCCGTTGGGCTTGCCTTGGTCGAACAGGCCCTGATAGATGCTGCCGTCCTCTAGCTCGAGGTGCCCGGCCCCGGAATACTGATCGTTCTTGAAGCTGCCGCGGTAAGTCTGGCTCTTCTCCTTGAGGGTGCCTTCGCCGTCGCGGCGACCGAGCTTGAAGCCGCCGCTGTAGCTGCTTTTCGGCGTGCTCAGGCTGCCTTGGCCATCGAACAGGCCTTTTTCGAAGTGGCCGCGATAGACCTCGCCGTTGCTGCCATGCCATTCGCCGTCACCGTGCCACTGGCCGTTGACGAAATTGCCCTTGTACCAGCTGCCGTTGGGGTAATCGATCCGGCCTGCGCCTTGCAAAACGCCGTTGACCACGTCGCCGCGATAACGGCCGCCATCGGGCAGTCGCGCATCAGGTGGCAAAAGGGATTCGCCATCACCGCAAGCAACGAGCAGCAGCGAAAGCGCAAGAGGAGCGAGTGGGCGCATGACGGGATCCGGGCAATTGAGGCGCCGAGTATGCCGTAATCCGGTGATGAGGAAATAGCCGTTAGCAGGCTTTCATTTCGTATCAAGTGTTGCCAGATTTGCGGCGACAGCTCTGGCCCGGACCTAAAGGAGGCACAGCGACAGGGGTTCGGCGATGTACGCGGGTTTGGATTCGCCTTCTATTTCCAACGTGGCGAGGATTTTCATCAGCCACTGGCCGGGTTTTTTTTCGCTGACTTCGGTCAGGTCGACCTTGAGCCGCACTTGGGAATTGACCTTGACCGGTTGGATGAAGCGCACGCTGTCCATACCGTAGTTGATGGCCATCTTCATGCCTGCAGGGAACACCATGACCTGACTCATCAAGGAGGGGATCAGCGATAGCGTCAGCAAACCATGGGCGATCGTGGTGCCAAAAGGCCCTGTGGCCGCGCGTTCCGGGTCGACATGGATGAACTGGTGATCGCCCGTGGCATCGGCGAAGTCGTTGATGCGCCCTTGGTCGATGGTCAGCCAGTCGGAGCGTCCCAGGCAGGTGCCCACGTATTGGTGCAGCTGGTCGGCGGGAACGTCGCGCATGGGCAATACCTCCACAGGGGGGCGATGGGGAGTAAAACTGTGTACGTTCGTGCCAAGCCGCTAGATCAACACGCCCGGTGCAGCGGGTCAAGCCTTGATCCAGACCAGTCGGCGGTTCAAAGCCAGGGGCTGGTCGTGGTTATAATGTCGCCTTGGTGGGGAGAACCTTTATGGCGCTACGTGGATTGACCTGGCTCGTGCTGTTCCAGTTGCTGGGGACGGCAATGAATCATCTGCTGGTGCCGATCGTACCGGGGCCGATTATCGGCCTGTTGCTGATGCTGGCGTACCTGATGCTGCGCGGCGATGTGCCGGCGCCGGTGAGCGGGGCGGCCAGCAGCTTGTTGCGTTACCTGCCCTTGATGCTGGTGCCGCCAGCGGTCGGCGTGATGGTCTATGCCGGGCAGATCGCCGAGGATTTCTGGGCCATCGGCGGTGCCCTGCTGATTTCTGTACTGGTCGCGATGGCCTTTGCTGGCTGGCTGATGCAGCGGCTGATCGGCCGCCGCCTGCGCAGCAACGAGGACCAGCCATGACTCTGGACTGGCAGGGCACGCTGAACTCGGTCATCCACCACCCGCTGTTCGGCATCGGCATCACCTTGGGCGCCTATCAGTTGGCGATGGGCGCCTATGAAAAGACCCGTTGGATCTTCCTTCAGCCGGTGCTGGTGTCGATGCTGATACTGATTGGCGTGCTGGTCGCCTGCGGCCTCGATTACACCGAGTACCGCAAGAGCACCGATATCCTTAACACCCTGCTGGGCCCGGCGACCGTGGCCCTGGCGGTGCCGCTGTACCTGAATTTGCGACGTATCCGTCAGCTGTTCTGGCCGACCTTGACTACGCTGGTGTTGGGTGGGGTACTGGCCACTGGCTCATGCCTGCTGCTGGGCTGGCTGTTCGGCGCCGATCACATGATCCTCATGACCCTGGCACCCAAGTCGGTGACCTCGCCCATCGCCATGCTGGTGGCCGCGCAGATCGGCGGCGTGGCGGCATTGGCGGCGGTATTTGTGTTGATTACCGGTGTCATCGGGGCCATCTTCGGCCCTGGGATGTTGTCTATGCTGGGAGTGGAGAGTCCCGCCGCGCGCGGCATGGCGCTGGGGCTTACGGCGCATGCGGTAGGCACATCGGTGGCGATCCAGGAAGGTGAAGAATGTGGGGCTTTCGCTGCATTGGCGATGAGCTTGATGGGGGTCTCGACCGCCGTATTGCTGCCATTGGCGGTCAGCCTGTTCGTTTAAGGAAAACCTATGATTTTGCCGCTGTTCCCACTCAATACCGTGCTGTTTCCGGACTGCGTGCTGGATCTGCAGATATTCGAGGCGCGCTATCTGGACATGATCACTCGCTGCATGAAGCAGGGCAGCGGGTTCGGAGTGGTGTGCCTGCTGGAGGGCGCCGAGGCTGGCGATGGCGAGGTGCGGCACGCATCGGTGGGCTGCGAGGCGGTGGTGGTGGACTTCAATCCACAGGATAACGGCCTGCTGGGGATTCGCGTCAAAGGCACCCGGCGTTTCCAGGTCAAAAGCTGCGAGGCGCAGCGTGATCGGTTGATCCTCGGCGATGTGGAGTATTTGCACGAATTTCGCGAAGAGCCGCTGAGTTCAGACGAGGACGACCTGCTGGCGCTGCTCAACGCCTTGGCCGAGCATCCGATGGTCGCCGCCCTGGGCATGCTCGATGGCGCCAGGACCCAGCAATCGTTGGCCAATCAGCTGGGTTACCTACTGCCCTTCCTTAACGGCGACAAGTTGCGCTTGCTGTGCCTGGACGACCCCCGCGAGCGCCTCGACAGCATCCAGACGCTCCTCGATGAACTACAGGGCGAATTATTCGACTGAGGCAGTTATCGTTGAATACCCTGGCCTTGCGGCGAGGGGCTTGCGCCCGAAAAAAACCGTGACTCAGCCGCGGGGGCTGACCCCTCTTTTCGGAGGCGAGCCCACTCGTTACAGGGGTTGAGCACCATACTGATAGTGGGCCATGGCATGGGGCAGGGTGGTTGCCAGATGCCAGCCCAGAATGGCTGCAACTGCTGGCAGTATCCACCACCACACACGGCTAGCCACTGCGGGCATCGACCCGCCAAAGTGCCGGTTGGCCGCCAGGCTCACCGCGCACAGGCAGCAGGCGAGCAAGGCGCCGGCTAACACGTCGGTGGGCCAGTGCACCCCCAGGTAGATGCGCGATGCGGCGATCATCGACGCTGGGATGCAGGCTACAACCAGCCACATGATGCGCATCCGTGGCGCCTGGCCCAGGCCGGCCAGCAATGCCAAGGTCAGAAACAATGCAAAGGACGCCGAAGCGTGGCCGCTGGGCATGCTGTAGGTACTCAGCGGATCGTTCAGCACTTCGGGCCGGCCGCGGGCGAAGTGCATCTTCAGGGCGGCGTTGCACAGTGCCGTACCGAGCAGGGCGCCCGTGGCGAAGATGAAGTGCCGCCATTGGCGATGGATCGCGAGTATCAGCACAACGGCGGCGGCTAGCATGAACTGTGTGCGGAAGTCGCCCATGGCAGTGGTCATGGCGACAAAGGGGTCTACCGCCTGGGTGCGGTGCTCTTGCACCAACTGCATCAGGCCGTTGTCGAGATGGGTCAGGTAGGGCCAGCCGATCAACAGCGCCAGTAGCAGGGCCAGGCTCATCAGCGCCACCCACAGCGTTGCCCGGGTGTGGCGGCGCAGGCTGCTGTTGATGCTCAGGCCGACGAGGATTGCCAGGCCGCCAGCGACCACGCCCGCCTCCGGCCAGAAACCGGGGGGCAGGGGCAGGCGAAACGCCGCGCCGGTGGCCCAGCCGGGCAGTAGATAAGCGACCGACCAGCCGGCCGCTGCCAACAGGCTGACCAGCGCGAAGCGGATCAGCGGCATCTCCAGCATGCCGGCGATCAACGGCAGCATGGGCCGCAGGGGGCCAATGAAACGCCCGATCAGCAAGCCCTCGACGCCATAGCGATGGAAGTAGTTTTCGGCGCTCTCCATCCATTGCGGGTGGCGCACCAGCAGGGGAATACGCTTGATGTCTTGATGATAGCGACGGCCGATGGCGTACGACAGCGCGTCCCCCAGCAGCCCGCCGGCATACCCCAGCAGCAAGGTCTGGCCCAGCGACAGGGAGCCATGACCGGCCAGTACGGCAATGGCGAAGAGCACCACGGTGCCCGGTACGATCAGTCCGGCGATCGCCAGACATTCGACACACGCCACCACGAAAATCGCCAGCCCCAGCCATTGCGGGTGAGCGGTCAGCCAGCCAGTGAGGCCGTCAAGCCAAGAGCCCATCTATCAGTTTCCTTTTGTCGGCGAAGCGTTGATTTGCACGGAGTTGTTCTGCCAAGCGTAGTCCTGCCCTTCCATCTGGCCTCGGCGCAGGGGATTACGCGTGCAATATCGAGCGTATTCAGGGTCCACGAAGCGATAGGGCAGGTGTTCATCGCGCCCCGCCGGGATGCCCAGGCGGGTGGTCTGGATGACTTGGGGGATAAGGATGCCGGTGTCTTCGACAAAAAAGTGTTCGGGGTCGAAACGCTGAGCGTCCCATTGCGGCACTTTCAGGCCCAGTGCCTTGCACAGCAGCGTCTGGCCGGCGCACAAGCGCTCGGGCGGGCGGAGTTGGCCGTTGGCGTCGGGATTGTTGAGCTGCATCTGCGCCAGCGCGTTGCTGTCGCTGACCTCATCGACCCAGGGATAGGCCGACTTGATCAGCACGGCATTGCCGGGCCCGGCAGCGCTGAAGTTCAACGAATCGCCGCCACGGGCGTAATACATGTAGATGTGGCCGCCATCGAGGAACAGCGCTCGGCGTTTTTCGGTGTAGCCCAGGGAGGCATGGCTGCCTTTTTCTGCGGCGTAGTAGGCCTCGGTCTCGATGATGCGCGCTGACAACCAGTAAGGCCCTTGGCGATGCCGGATGATCTTGCCGAGCAGGTCGCGGGCAAGGACTTGCGCGTCGCGATGAAAAAAATCGTCGGGCAAATGCCGGCAAACGGCGGTGGCGGGCATGGCAACATCCAGGTCGGTGCGCAAATGTGGGGGCAGCAGCCGGCAGATGATAGCAACCGGCACCTTAATCGGACCTGAATGACGGGCATTTGTTGCCCAATTTCGACCATCCGCCTGCCACCGCTGTGCGCGGCGCGGCGCGGCAGCTATAATCAGCGGCTTTCCCCTTTGCCAAGACCACAGAGACCATGACTGAGTCCGTGCTTGACTACATGACCCGCCTGGGTCGCGCTGCCCGCGAAGCCGCTCGTGTGATCGCTCGTGCCAGCACCGGCCAGAAGAACCGTGCCTTGCTGGCGACCGCCACGGCACTGGACACTGCCCGCGAACAACTGGTGGCTGCCAATGAACTCGACCTCGCCGCCGGCCGCGCCAACAACCTGGAGCCCGCCCTGCTGGAGCGCCTGACCCTGACCCCGGCCCGTATCGACAGCATGATCGTCGGTTTGCGTCAGGTGGCAGCGCTGCCTGATCCGGTCGGCGCCATCCGTGACATGAGCTACCGTCCTTCGGGGATTCAGGTCGGCAAGATGCGTGTACCGCTGGGTGTGGTGGGGATCATCTACGAGTCCCGTCCCAACGTGACCATCGATGCCGCGAGTCTGTGCCTCAAGTCCGGTAACGCGACCATCCTGCGCGGCGGCTCCGAAGCCATCCATTCCAACCGCGCCATTGCCATGTGCATCGCCCAAGGCCTGGAGGCGGCGCAGTTGCCGGCCAGCGTCGTGCAAGTGGTCGAGACCACCGACCGCGCCGCCGTGGGTGCATTGATCACCATGCCCGAGTACGTCGACATCATCGTCCCGCGTGGCGGCAAAGGCCTGATCGAGCGCGTCAGCCGTGATGCTCGCGTGCCGGTCATCAAGCACCTCGACGGCATCTGCCACGTCTATGTCAGCGCCAATGCCGAGCTCGACAAGGCCCAGCGCATCGCCTTCAATGCCAAGACCTATCGCTATGGCATCTGCGGTGCCATGGAGACGCTGCTGGTAGACGCCAGCGTCGCCGCACAGTTTTTGCCGCCGATGGCCGCTCAGTTCCGCGACAAAGGCGTCGAGCTGCGCGGCTGCCAGCGGACTCGCGACCTGGTAGAGGCTTTGCCTGCCACTGAAGACGACTGGCACACCGAGTACCTGGCACCGATCCTGTCGATTCGCGTGGTCGACAGCCTCGACGAGGCCATCGAACATATCAATCATTATGGCTCCCATCACACCGATGCCATCGTCACCGAACATCAGGGTCAGGCCCGGCGCTTCATGGCCGAGGTCGACTCGGCGTCGGTGATGCTCAACGCCCCGACCTGCTTCGCCGATGGCTTCGAGTATGGCCTGGGTGCGGAAATCGGTATTTCCACGGACAAGATTCACGCCCGTGGCCCGGTCGGCCTTGAAGGCCTGACCTGCGAAAAATATGTAGTGATCGGCGACGGCCAGTTGCGCGGCCAGGAGTCCATCTGATTGGCTGAAGTCGGCCAGTCCGGGGCACCTACCGTTCGACCGCAGCGCATTGGCGTACTGGGTGGCACCTTTGATCCGGTGCACATCGGTCACCTGCGCAGTGCCCTGGAAGTGGCCGATGCGCTGGTGCTCGATGACTTGCGCCTGACGCCCAACTTCCGGCCGCCGCATCGCGATACCCCGCAGGTTTCGCCCGAGCAGCGCCTGGCAATGGTGCGCAGCGCGGTCAGCGGTGCGGCGCCGTTGAGCGTCGATGACCGCGAACTGCGCCGAGACACGCCGTCGTACACCGTCGACACCCTGGAATTGATGCGCGCCGAGCTGGCGCCTCGAGACCAACTGTTCTTGCTGCTGGGCTGGGATGCCTTTTGTGGCTTGCCCTCCTGGCATCGCTGGGAAGAATTGCTGCTGCATTGCCACATCGTGGTTTTGCAGCGCCCTGACGCGGACAGCGAGCCACCGGATGCCTTGCGCAACCTGTTGGCCGCCCGTTCCGTCAGTGACCCGCAGACCCTCAAGGGGCCGGCGGGTCAGATCGCGTTTGTCTGGCAGACACCCTTGTCGGTGTCCGCCACCCAGATCCGTCAACTGCTGGCCAGCGGTAAGTCGGTGCGTTACCTGGTGCCTGACGCTGTACTGGCCTACATCGAGGCGCACGGGCTGTACCGTACGTCGAACTGAATAGGCGCACTTGAAGGCACGAACAGTCCTGTATTCAAGCGCCCGAATATACGAGCAAAACGAGTTTTATATGACGAACAAAGACGTAAGCAAAGTTAAGCGCAAAGGCACGTTCAAGAGCGCTCCCCTGGCAGTGCCGGCCCACACCGGTCCTGAGCTTGTTGGCGAAGAGCTGGTGAAGGTAGCCGTTGCCGCCCTGGAAGACGTAAAAGCGCAGGACATTCAAATCCTGGACGTGCGCGACAAACAGAGCATCACCGACTTCATGATCATCGCTACCGGTACCTCCAACCGCCAGATCGGCGCGATGCTGGACAAAGTGCGCGAAGCCGTCAAAGCCCAGGGCGTCAAGCCGCTGGGTGAAGAAGGCAAGGGCGACAGCGACTGGGTGCTGTTGGACATGGACGACGTGATCGTGCACATGATGACCAGCAACGCCCGTCAGTTCTACGACTTGGAGCGCCTGTGGAAAGGTGCCGAGCAGAGCCGCGCCGTCGATGGCAAGCACCACAGCCCTGAAGTCGGTCACTCGCAGTTCGACAAGCTCAACAAAGATCAGGAATAAGGAACCGCTGTGCGCCTGCGTCTGATTGCTGTCGGTTCTCGCATGCCCAAGTGGGTGGAAGACGGCTGGCACGAGTATGCCAAGCGCCTGCCATCCGAACTGGCGCTTGAACTGGTGGAAATACCGCTCAATACCCGGGGCAAGAACGCCGACGTGGCGCGCTTCATTCGTCAGGAAGGCGAAGCCATGTTGGCCAAGGTCGGCCCCAACGAGCGGATCGTGACCCTCGAAGTGCATGGCAAACCCTGGAGTACCGAGCAGTTGGCGGTGGAGCTGGATCGCTGGCGGCTGGATTCGCGCACGGTTAACTTCATGGTCGGTGGCCCCGAGGGGCTGGCGCCGGACGTGTGCGCGCGGGCGGATCAGCGTTGGTCGCTGTCGGCCCTGACACTGCCGCATCCGCTGGTAAGAATCCTGATCGGTGAACAGCTGTATCGTGCCTGGACAGTCCTGTCCGGACACCCTTACCACAAATAATCTGCGCCCTGCCTGATGACCCAGCCGATTCGCCTCAAGGACCACGAGAAAGACGCCCGCACCGTGCGCAGCCGCGTCGTGGTCGGCGCTGTGGTCGTGTGTGCGCTGCTGTTGGTGCTGATCGCGCGGCTGTATTTCCTGCAGGTCATCCAGTACGACTATCACTCCACGCTGTCGGAGAACAATCGGGTGCACGTGCAGCCGATTCCACCGACCCGCGGGCTGATCTACGACCGCAACGGCGTGGTCATCGCTGATAACCGCCCCAGCTTCAGCCTCAGCGTCACTCGCGAACGTGCGGGTGACTGGCAGCAGGTGCTCGATCTTATCGTTGAGGTGCTGAGCCTCACCCCCGAAGATCGGGATCTGTTTGAAAAGCGCATGAAGCAAGGGCGGCGGCCGTTCGAGCCGGTGCCGGTGCTGTTCGAACTGACTGAGGAGCAGATTGCGCGGGTGGCGGTCAACCAGTTCCGCTTGCCTGGCGTCGAGGTGGTTGCGCAGTTGGTGCGTCATTACCCCCAAGGTGAACACTTTGCTCACTCCGTGGGCTACATGGGCCGCATCAACGAGAAGGAACTCAAGTCCCTGGATACGGTGGCCTATAGCGGTACGCACCATATCGGCAAGACCGGCATCGAGCGTTTCTACGAGCCCGAGCTGCATGGCCAGGTGGGCTACGAAGAGGTCGAGACCAACGCTCGTGGCCGCGTGCTGCGGGTGCTCAAGCGCACCGACCCGGTGCCGGGCAAGGACATTGTCCTGAGCCTCGACATCAAGCTCCAGCAAGCCGCCGAGCAGGCCCTGGCCGGTCGACGTGGCGCGCTGGTGGCCATGGACCCGAGCACTGGCGAGGTGCTGGCGATGGTCAGCCAGCCGAGCTTCGACCCCAACCTGTTCGTGACGGGCATCAGCTTCAAGGCCTACGCCGAGCTGCGCGATTCCATCGACCGGCCGCTGTTCAACCGTGTGCTGCGGGGGCTTTACCCTCCTGGCTCGACCATCAAGCCGGCAGTGGCCATCGCCGGCCTTGATACCGGGGTGGTCAATGCCGGTACGCGGGTGTTCGACCCAGGCTATTACCAGTTGCCCAATTTCGATCACAAATACCGCAACTGGAATCGTACCGGCGATGGCTGGGTCGATCTCGACACCGCAATCATGCGTTCCAACGACACCTACTTTTACGACCTGGCACACAAGATGGGTATCGATCGCTTGTCGACCTACCTCAACCGGTTCGGCATCGGCCAGAAGGTCTCACTGGACATGTTCGAAGAGGCGCCGGGCCTGATGCCTTCGCGGGAATGGAAGCGCGTGGCCCGCAAGCAGGTCTGGTATCCCGGCGAAACCCTGATCCTCGGCATCGGTCAGGGCTACATGCAGGCAACGCCTTTGCAATTGGCGCAGTCCACAGCGCTGATCGCCAACAAGGGCAAGTGGAATCGGCCACGGCTGGCCAAAACCATCGAAGGCGTGCCGCCCGTTGACGACAACCCCATGGACGATATCGTCCTGCGCGACCCGGCCGATTGGGCCAAGGTCACTCACGGCATGGAGCAGGTGATGCAAGGCGCCCGGGGTACCGCACGCAAAGCCGCGGCCGGTGCGCAATACCGTATCGCCGGCAAGAGCGGTACCGCCCAGGTGGTGGCCATCAAGCAGGGCGAGAAATACGACCGCAGCAAAGTCCAGGAGCGCCATCGTGACCACGCCTTGTTCGTCGGTTTCGCCCCGGCGCAAAGCCCGAAAATCGTGGTGTCGGTGATGATCGAGAACGGTGAGGCCGGCTCGGGAGTGGCCGCCCCCGTGGTACGTCAGGTGATGGACGCCTGGCTGCTCGGTCCCGATGGCCAGCTCAAACCTGAATACGCCAGCACCCCAGGTGCGGAGATCACGGCACGTGAAGAGTAATTTCGATCGCATCCTCTCCAGTGAGGATGTGATGCGCCGTCGCGCAACCTTTTTGCAACGCATCCATGTCGACGGGCCCCTGCTGATTCTGCTGCTGACCCTGGCGGCCGGCAGCCTGTTCGTTCTGTACTCGGCCAGTGGCAAGAACTGGGACCTGCTGATCAAGCAGGCGACCTCGTTCGGTATCGGTCTGGTATCGATGTTCATCATTGCTCAGGTCGAGCCGCGGTTCATGGCGCGCTGGGTGCCGCTGGGCTATGTGATCGGGGTGGGCTTGCTGGTGGTCACCGACGTCATGGGCCACAACGCCATGGGCGCGACGCGCTGGATCAACATTCCAGGGGTGATTCGCTTCCAGCCGTCGGAATTCATGAAGATCCTCATGCCGGCCACCATCGCCTGGTATCTGTCCAAGCGCACCTTGCCGCCCCATCTTATCCATGTAGTGGCCAGCCTGGCGCTGATCGGTGTGCCGTTCATTCTGATCGTGCGTCAGCCCGATCTGGGGACGTCGCTGCTGATCCTCGCGGGCGGGACCTTTGTGCTGTTCATGGCCGGGTTGCGCTGGCGCTGGATCATCAGCGTGCTCGCCGCCGCAGTGCCGGTGGCGGTGGCAATGTGGTTCTTTATCATGCACGACTACCAGAAACAGCGAATCCTGACCTTCCTCGACCCCGAGAGCGACCCGCTGGGCACCGGCTGGAACATTATCCAGTCGAAAGCGGCCATCGGTTCGGGTGGGGTGTTTGGCAAGGGCTGGTTGATGGGCACTCAGTCGCACCTGGATTTCCTGCCCGAGAGCCATACCGACTTCATCATTGCGGTGATGGGCGAAGAGTTTGGCCTGGTGGGCATCTGCGCCTTGCTGCTGATTTATCTGCTGCTGATCGGCCGCGGTCTGGTGATCACGGCTCAGGCACAGACGTTGTATGGCAAATTGTTAGCAGGAAGCCTGACGATGACGTTTTTTGTTTACGTTTTCGTCAATATCGGTATGGTCAGTGGCCTGTTGCCGGTGGTGGGGGTGCCGTTGCCCTTCATTAGTTACGGCGGAACTTCGCTGGTGACCTTGATGTCAGCGTTTGGCGTTTTAATGTCGATCCACACGCACCGCAAATGGATCGCACAGGTTTGAAAAAGGTGAGCCACTCAATGCAATCAATGCGTAACTGGGCTACTCGATACGTTCCTTGGGTCGGCCTGGTGGGCATCCTCGGTTCGTCGCAGCACGCGGCGGCCGGCGATTACGAAGGCTCGCCGCAAGTGGCGCAGTTCGTCGGGGAAATGACACGTGATTACGGCTTTGCCGGTGAACAACTGATGGGTGTCTTTCGCGAGGTCGAGCGCAAGCAATCGATCCTCGACGCCATCTCGCGCCCGGCCGAGAAGGTCAAGTCTTGGAAGGACTACCGTCCTATCTTCATCACCGATGCGCGTATCGCCCGGGGTGTGGACTTCTGGCGTCAGCATGAGGTAGCGCTGGCGCGGGCCGAGCAGGAATACGGCGTGCCAGCCTCGGTGATCGTTTCGATCATCGGCGTAGAGACGTTTTTCGGTCGCAATACCGGCAATTATCGGGTGATCGATGCGTTGTCGACCCTGGCCTTCGATTATCCGGCGCGCGCCGACTTCTTTCGCAAGGAGTTGCGCGAGTTCCTCTTGATGTCCCGCGAGGAGCAACTCGATCCGTTGACGATCAAGGGCTCCTACGCTGGTGCCATGGGGCTGCCGCAGTTCATGCCCAGCAGTTTCAGGGCTTATGCAGTTGACTTCGACGGTGATGGCCACATCAATATCTGGAGTGACCCCGATGACGCCATCGGCAGCGTCGCCAGCTATTTCCAGCGTCATGGCTGGGTGGCCGGCGAACCGGTGGTCAGTCAGGCGACGGTGCGTGGTGATCAGGCTGACAGCGGTTTGAGTCCGGGGATTGATCCGGTCAAGACCGTTGGGGAGTTGCGGGCGCTGGGCTGGTCGAGTCATGATGCGCTGCGCGACGACATGCCGGTCACGGCATTTCGGCTGGATGGCGCCAATGGCCCTGAATACTGGATAGGGCTGAAAAATTTCTACGCGATCACGCGTTACAACCGCAGCGTGATGTACGCCATGGCCGTACATCAGCTGGCGGATCTGCTGGTTCAAGCACGGGGCAACAAGTAATGCGGGTTACGCCGACAAGCGCACCACTCAAGCTGCTGGGCTTCACAGCGATGGCACTATTGATCGTCAGTTGCTCGAGCACCAGTAGCCGTTCGCCTGTACAAGGCGGTACTGCTGTTCGCTCGATGCCCGGGCTGGACATCAACCGCGCCCACAAGGACGGTGCTCCCTGGTGGGATGTCGACGTGTCGAAGATTCCCGACGCCGTGCCGACCCTGCATACCGGGCCTTACAAAGCCAACCCTTACACCGTGTTGGGCAAGACCTACTTCCCGCTCAATGACTCGGCCAGTTATGTGGCCGTCGGTACGGCGTCCTGGTACGGCACCAAGTTTCATGGACAGAACACCGCCAACGGCGAGGTGTATGACCTGTACGGCATGAGCGCGGCGCACAAGACCCTGCCGCTGCCCAGCTACGTACGTGTGACCAATCTGGACAACAATCGCTCGGTGATCCTGCGGGTCAACGACCGGGGGCCGTTCTATTCCGACCGCATCATCGATTTGTCCTACGCTGCCGCGAAAAAACTCGGCTATGCCGAAATCGGCACGGCACGGGTCAAGGTAGAAGGCATCGACCCACAACAATGGTGGGCCCAGCGCGGCCGTCCAGCGCCGCTGATGCTTGATCAGCCGCAGGTTGTCGCCGCTGAGACACCCAAGCTGACGGCATCCACAGGGACCGTCGAACAATACACGCCACCCCCGCAGCAACATGCTGCCGCGATCATGCCGGTGGCAATCGACGCAAAAAAAAACGCTTCTGCGCCAGCAGCTGGCCAGTATCTCCAGGTGGGAGCCTTCGCCAACCCGGACGCTGCAGAGCTCCTGAGGTCGAAGCTAAGCTCGATGGTCAAGGCCCCGGCCTTTACCAGCCCGGTGGTGCGTAACCAGCAAACCCTGTACCGCGTGCGTCTGGGGCCTATCGGCAACCCGGCGGAAGTCCAGCAGGTACAGAACAGTGTTCGCCTTGCCAATCTGGGCTCGCCGAGTGTGGTCACGGAGTAACCCTCCGGTACCGGCTCGGCCAGCCGAACCGCAACAACGCCAGGCCTTCAGGCCTGGGAAATGATTTGCCCATCAGGGCATCTGCCCATCAGTAATCTCGAGAGACGGATGAACATCACCACCTTTGCCAAACGCCTATGCCTGCTTGTACCCCTGATGATCGCTCCAACTGCATGGGCGGCTGATCAGATGGTGCCCGCGCCGCCACAATTGGCGGCCAAAGCCTTCGTACTCATGGAAGCCTCCAGCGGTCAGGTGCTGGTCGAGGACAACGGCGATCAACGCCTGCCGCCTGCCAGCCTGACCAAGCTGATGACCGCCTATATCGCCACTCTGGAGATCCGCCGCGGGCAGATCGGTGAAAACGACCCGGTGACCATCAGCGAAAACGCCTGGCGCACCGGTGGTTCGCGGATGTTCCTCAAGGTCGGTTCGCAAGTGTCGGTCAGCGACTTGCTGCACGGGATCATCATCCAGTCCGGCAACGACTCCAGTGTCGCCCTGTCGGAGCACATCGCCGGCAGCGAAGACGCTTTCGCCGACATGATGAACACCACCGCCGGCAAGTTGGGCATGGCCAACAGCCACTTCATGAACCCGACCGGCCTGCCGAACCCGGAGCACTACTCCACTGCGCATGACATGGCGCTGCTGGCCCGGGCGATCATCCACGAAGATCCGGCTCACTACGCCATCTACTCGCAGAAAGAGTTCTTCTGGAACAACATCAAGCAGCCTAACCGCAACCTGCTGCTGTGGCGCGACAAGACGGTCGACGGCCTGAAAACCGGTCACACCGACGAAGCCGGCTACTGCATGGTAGCTTCGGCCGTACGCGATGGCATGCGCCTGATCGCCGTGGTATTCGGTACCACCAGCGAAGCCAACCGTGCCGCTGAAACGCAAAAGCTGCTGACTTACGGTTTCCGCTTCTATGAAACCCAGACCTTCTACAAAGCCGGCGCAGAGCTTGCCCAGGCGCCTGTCTGGAAAGGCACTGCCAGCACCGTACGTGCTGGCCTGGCTGAAGACCTGACCATGACTGTGCCGAAAGGCCAGCTGAAAAACCTCGCGGCCACCATGACCATGGTTCCGCAACTGGTCGCACCGATCGCCAAAGGCGCGGTGATCGGCAAGGTCGAAGTGAAGATGGGTGACAAAGTGCTGCAAAGCACCGACCTGATCGCACTGGACCAGGTTGATGAAGGTGGCTTCATCCGTCGCCTCTGGGATAGCATTCGGCTATTCTTCCACGGCTTGTTCAACTGATATCGTGACCTGCGCGCCCCTGGCTCTTACCTGAGCCGGGGGCGATGTTGTCGCCACGGCTTACGAGGCCGTTATTGCCATGACCGATCCCAAAGTCCCTGCTTCTGCCGACGCCAAGTCTGGCGAAGATATAAAGTCCCACGAAATCAAATTCCCTTGCCCCGACTACCCCATCAAGGTGATCGGCGAAACCGGTGCAGGCTACAAGGACCTAGTACTCAAGGTCCTCGGCGAACACGCCGAAATCGACCTTGCGACCTTGGCCGAGCGCCAGAGCAGCAATGGCAAGTACACCACCTTGCAGGTGCACATCATCGCTACCGGCGAAGACCAACTGCGCGACATCAACAGCGCGTTGCGAGCCACTGGCCACGTGCACATGGTGCTCTGATGCCGACCGCATCCAGCGTGCTGGGCTTTCGCGAGCTTGGCCTGATGGCCTACGAGCCTGCTTGGCACGCCATGCAACGCTTCACTGACCAACGTAGCAACGATACCCCCGACGAGGTGTGGCTGGTACAGCACGCGCCTGTGTTCACCCAAGGCCAGGCTGGCAAGGCCGAGCATCTGCTGCTGCCGGGCGATATACCGGTAGTACAGGTCGATCGCGGCGGCCAAGTCACTTACCATGGCCCCGGCCAGTTGGTGGTGTACCTGCTGCTGGACGTGCGACGCCTTGGTTTTGGTGTGCGCGAGTTGGTCAGTCGCATCGAAAATGCCCTGATCGATCTGCTGGCCAGTTTTGCTGTCATCGCCTCGGCCAAGCCGGATGCACCCGGTGTCTACGTAGATGGTGCTAAAATCGCGTCCCTGGGCTTGCGTATCCGTCGTGGCTGCTCGTTTCACGGGCTGGCGCTGAATGTCGACATGCAGCTCGAGCCGTTCCAACGTATCAACCCTTGCGGATACGCCGGGCTGGCAATGACCCAGCTGTGCGATCATGCAGGCAGCATTGAATTTGCCGAGGTTAGTGCCCGGCTGCGCGTGCAGCTCGTCAAACACCTCGACTACGCTGAGCAGACGACCCTGACGGGCGGAATCGAATGATATGACAACTGCTTTTGACACGACCGTTGAAAACCTGATCCCGACCACTAGCTTGCCGGTCAAGGCCGCGCCTCATAAAGTGGAGGCGGGCGTCAAGCTGCGCGGTGCTGAGAAGGTCGCGCGCATCCCGGTCAAGATTATCCCGACTGAAGAACTGCCAAAAAAACCGGACTGGATTCGCGTACGGATACCGGTTTCGCCGGAAGTCGACCGCATCAAGCAACTGCTGCGCAAGCACAAGCTGCATAGCGTCTGCGAAGAGGCATCGTGCCCGAACCTGGGCGAGTGCTTCTCCGGTGGCACCGCGACCTTCATGATCATGGGTGACATCTGCACCCGGCGCTGCCCGTTCTGCGACGTCGGTCATGGCCGCCCGAAGGCGCTGGATGCCGACGAGCCGATGAACCTCGCCGTGGCCATCGCCGACCTGCGCCTCAAGTACGTGGTGATCACTTCGGTAGATCGCGACGACCTGCGCGATGGCGGTGCCCAGCACTTCGCCGATTGCCTGCGCGAGATCCGCAAGTTGTCGCCGGGTGTGCAACTCGAAACCTTGGTTCCGGATTATCGTGGCCGCATGGACGTTGCCCTGGCCATCACCGCTGCCGAGCCGCCGGATGTGTTCAACCACAACCTCGAGACGGTGCCGCGCCTGTACAAGGCCGCGCGCCCGGGTTCCGACTACCAGTGGTCGCTGACCTTGCTGCAAAAATTCAAGGAGATGGTGCCTCACGTACCCACCAAGTCCGGCCTGATGCTCGGTCTGGGCGAGACGGACGAGGAAGTCATCGAGGTGATGCAGCGCATGCGCGAGCACAACATCGATATGCTGACCCTCGGCCAGTACCTACAGCCTTCGCGCAGCCACTTGCCGGTGCAGCGTTTCGTTCACCCGGACGTCTTCGCCTGGTTCGCCGAGGAAGGCTACAAGATGGGTTTCAAAAATGTTGCCTCCGGACCGCTGGTGCGCTCGTCGTACCATGCCGACCAGCAGGCACACGAGGCCAAGGCCAAGCTGTAAGCGCGTCGACTAGCCTTGCTCACACAGGTCTATGAGTCCGGGCGGCTTTCCATGTGGAAGCAAAGCTTGCTCGCGAAGAGGCCGTAACAAGCGCCGCCGTATTTTCAGGTTGAGCGCAGCGCTGTAGAAAAAGCCGACAATTTCTATCGCACAGAAGCTGTCGGCTTTTTTGTGCAAGCTGTAAAGTCGTTGCCATCAGCCACGCAGTGAGGCCTCGGGATGAACGTCAATCAGCAAATCGCCGCCCAACCCCGCGAACAGGGCATCACTGTCCCGCGGCTGCGCCCTGAAGGTCGTATCGCTATTATCGCGCCCGCCGGACCGAAGGCCTTTGATGTCGCCGCCGCCCAGCGCTGGATGGCCGCCAGGGGCTACAGCCTGAAAATTTTCCCCGGTGTCCTGCAGCAGACCGGCTACCTGGCCGGCAGTGATCGGGTCCGCGTCAATGACCTGCACGATGCCTTCGCTGACGATCAGATCGACGCCATCATGTGCTTGCGTGGCGGCTACGGCAGTCCGCGCTTGTTGGACAAGATCGATTATTCTTTGCTGCGTCGGCACGCCAAGCCGTTCGTCGGCTATAGCGATATCACCGCACTGCACCTGGCTATCGCCAAAGAGGCTGGGTTCATTACCTTTCATGGCCCGATGCTGACGTCCGAGGTGCTGGCCGATCGCAAGCCTCCCACCGAGACGTCATTGCGTCGGCTGGTGCGCGGGCAGTTCAAGGCTGGCTCGGAGCTGGCTCATCCCGCCACCTTGCCCCTGGTGTCGATCGCTCATGGCATCAGTCGCGGGCGCTTGATGGGCGGTAATCTGGCAATGATTTCGGCGCTGGAGGGCACACCTTGGGCGCTGGAAGCGGACGGTATCATCCTGTTCATCGAGGATGTCAACGAGCCGCTGTATCGGATCGACCGCTTTCTCACGCAACTACGGCTGAGCGGCAAATTGGCGAAAATTGCTGGTGTGCTGGTGGGGGACTTTGCAGGTATCAGCGTGGACGAAATGACCCCGCTGCTGCGTCAGGTGTTCGAGCCGCTGGGTGTCCCCGTAGTCGCTGGCTGGCGCAGTGGTCATTGCGACCCTAACCTTACCCTGCCCTTGGGCGCTATGGTGCGCCTGGACGGCGG
The DNA here is from genome assembly GCA_903970465.1 of Gammaproteobacteria bacterium. Taxonomy (GTDB): domain Bacteria; phylum Pseudomonadota; class Gammaproteobacteria; order Pseudomonadales; family Pseudomonadaceae; genus Aquipseudomonas. The sequence goes on along the minus strand of CAJCIO010000179.1, from coordinate 68,485 downwards.
CGAGTGCCGCCTGTGGCTAGAGCAGGATGTGGTCAGGTAACCCAGCTGTTTGGGGGCCCTGTAGGGAGGGAGCAAGCCCCCTCGCTACAGGTCTGGATTCAGCGCAGGCTTTCGAGCAGTTTGTGCGTCGGATAGCCATCGGCTGGCAAGCTCTGGGCGGCCTGGGCGCTGCGGATCGCCTTGCGGGTGTTCGCGCCGATGATGCCATCTGGATTGCCTGCATCGTAGCCCTTGGCGGTCAGCAGCGTTTGCAACTCGATACGCTCGGTGCGGCTCAGCGGCAGATCATCCTTCGGCCATTGCCCTTGCAGATAGCCCCCGCCGCCAAAGCGCTGCGACAGCAGGCTCACACCCAGCGCATAAGCCGACGAGTTGTTGTACTTGAGAATGGCGCGGAAGTTGTCCAGTACCAGAAATGCCGGGCCGCGATAACCCGCCGGCAGCAGCAGCGCAGCCTGCAATTGGTCTGAGCCTGCGGGGATGACGCTGCCCGGCGGCAAGCTCACGCCCATGGCCAGCCACTGGGCTACCGATTTTCGCTGTGAACCATCGGCCAGCAGATAATCGAAGCCTTGAGGCAGTTGCACCTCGAAGCCCCACGGCTGGCCTTTCTGCCAGCCCGAGCTTTGCAGGTAATTGGCCGTGGAAGCCAGCGCATCGGCTGCGTCGTTCCAGATATCGCGGCGCCCGTCGCCGTCGAAGTCCACCGCGTGGGAGTTGTAGGTCGTCGGGATGAACTGCGTCTGGCCCATGGCGCCAGCCCAGGAGCCGAGCATCAGTTCCGGGGTGATATCGCCGTTCTGCAGAATCTGCAACGCCGCAATCAATTGATCTTGAGCGAAGCCAGGGCGGCGGCCTTCATAGGCCAAGGTCGCCAGTGAGCGAATTACCGACTTGTCGCCCTGAATCTGACCGAAGCTGCTTTCCATGCCCCATACCGCGACCAGCGCCTGACGATCGACGCCGTAACGTTGTTCGATGCGCGTCAGCACGTCGCTGTACTGGCTGAGCAGACCTTGGCCGCGGCGCACGCGGGTTGGCGAAATGGCGCCGTCCAGGTATTCCCAGATCGGTCTGCTGAACTCCGGTTGGCTGCGGTCGGCAGTGACCACGCTTGGGTCTAGGGTCACATTGGCGAAAGCACGGTCGAAGATGTCTGGCCTGATGCCGGCCTGCAAAGCCTGGGCGCGGAAACCACTCTGCCATTCGGCGAAGGTCTGGGAAGGCACGGTGATACCGTCGGCGCTCATGGGCGCAAGCGTGGTAATCGGTGCAACCGTCTTGGTTTGCTGGCTGCCCGGCAAAGGCTGGGTCAACGGCAGTGTGTCGGCGGCGGTGGGTTTTTCGGCGCAGGCGACTAGGGCAATGAGGCTGAGGGCAGCGATGATCTGGCGCAGTGGGCAGAGGCGGGAACGACGAAGAGACATGCAGGGGTCCAGATTTTTTCTAGTCAGACCGCGACCATATCATGCCTGCGGGTGTAGCGGGCTCAGGCGGCCAAAAAGTAGGAAGCCTCCCAATCTCTCGATTGGAAGGCTTCGCGGCGGTAGCTGCCTTTGCCTTTGCCTGCGGGTTCCTGGCGGCTGCGGAACAAGGGCTGGGCGACGATGGATTTGGCTTTGTTCGGGCGGGTCTTGCCGGTTTTGTGGCTCATGAGCGACTCCTTGGAACAGAGCTCTATCATAAGTCAATCGGCGTGCAGGTCAATCGGCCGGCAGTGACAAGCGTTGTCCTGCCATCAGCAGTGTCAGGCGTGACAGGCTGACCCAGGTCGAGCCGGGCGCCTGGCCCTTGATCTGCGCGTCGATGCGTTGTGCATCCTGCAGCAGCTGCGCCCAGCGGCTCGCCGAATAACGTTGCAGTGCCTTGCTCATCAGCGGCTTGCGTTTGTCCCAGATCGGCGGACGAGCCTGGCTGAAGGCCTTGTCCAGCGGCACCCCCTGGCTGTACTGCAATGCCAGACCGGTCAGCACCCGCAATTCACGGGCCAGGGCCCACAGAATCACCGGTGGCTCGACCCCTTCACCACGCAGGCCCTCAAGCATGCGCAGGGCATGCGTCGGCTCGCCGTTGAGCACGGCGTCCACCAGGCCGAACACGTCATAGCGCGCGCTATCGGCCACGGCGCCTTGAACGGTCTCGAGGCTGATCTGCTGACCATCGGCCAGCAGCTTGAGCTTTTCGATCTCCTGGGCGGCGGCCAGCAGGTTGCCCTCGACCCGAGCGGCAATCAGCTCGATGGCATCGGGATGAGCCGCCAGGCCGGCCTGAGACAGGCGTTGGCGAATCCACTGCGGCAACTGCGCGGCATCGATAGGCCAGATCTGCACGAACTGCGTGCTCTGCCCCTCGACCAGCGCCTTGCCCCATTTGGTTTTCTGTGCACTGCCATCGAGCTTGGGCAGGCTGATCAGCAGTAGGGTGTCCTCGGCCGGCCGCGCGCAATACTCGATCAATGCCGCGGCGCCCTTGTCACCCGGCTTGCCGGAGGGCAGGCGCAGCTCCAGCAGGCGGCGCTGGGCGAACAGCGACAGGCTGGCACCGGCTTGCAGCAGCGTGCCCCAATCGAAATTGGCGTCGGCGCTGAAGACCTGGCGTTCATCGAAGCCTTGCTGGCGTGCAGCCAGGCGAATGGCGTCCGCGGCCTCTTGAGCGAGCAGCGGATCGTCGCCGCTGATTACGTAGACGGGCGCGAGGCTACCTTGCAGGTGTTTGGCGAGTTGGGCAGGGGCAAGTTTCATCGGCAATGATTCGGTGGGGAGCGCTGAATTCGGACGTGAATTCAAGGCTCCCCAAGCCGATTACTTCGCTGGCACTTCGAGCGGCGATTGCTGCGGGGTAGCGTCTTCGATGCGTTTGGCTTCGTCGGCGGCGTCCTGCTCGGCCTTGGCGCGGGCGTCGGCTTTCGCCTGCAGCGCGTCGAGTCGTTCAGGCGTCATCTGCTGCAGGCGCAGCATCAGGTTCTGGACCAACTGGCGACGCATTTCGCCACGTACCTGGTCGGTAGCACTTTGTGAGCCGGCCAGGTTGCTGCCGTCGTGGTTGACGGAGCTGTTCACTTCGACGCTGTCTTCCAGCAGCACACGCTTCTCGTGGCCGATCAGCTGATAGTTGACCGTGGTGGTCAGCTCGTATTCAGCAGAGCGTGCCGAGCTGGTGAAGCTAGTGGTGCGCTGAGTCTCGGCTTCGTTGACCAGATTCAACTGATACGGTGCGCCAGAGTGAACCTTGACGCCGCTTTGCTCAAGGCTGCGAGTCAGCTCTTTGATGGTGTAGCCGTATGCATCACGGGCGGTGACGCTGATATCGGTCAGGGCTATTTTCGTGGTGCCCGTGCCGCGCAGCTGGAAACCACAGGCGCTCAGCGCTACGGCCAGACCTATTACCAGCAGATTGCGTTTGATCATTGTTATTGCTCCCTTCAAACCTTGTGAGCCGACTCTGTGAGAGACGCCCGGAGTGGCTCCGAGCGAGCGATCCAATCAGCTGGCGACGATATTGACCAATTTACCCGGCACGACGATGACCTTGCGGATCGTCAGACCGTCGATGAAGCGCAGTACGTTGTCGTTGCTACGCGCCTCGGCTTCGATTTCTTCTCGGCTGGCGCTGGCCGGCATGTCGATCTGGCCGCGCAGCTTGCCGTTGACCTGAATCACCAGGGTAAGGGTGTCCTGCACCAGGGCGCTGTCATCCAGCGTCGGCCAGCCGGCATCGATCACCGGTTGGCTGTGCCCCAGTCGCTGCCAGAGCTCGTGGCTGATGTGCGGGGTAATCGGCGCCAACAGCAGAGTGACCGTTTCCAGGCCTTCCTGCACCAGCGCGCGGTCCTGAACGCTGGCGTTCGGGGCCTTCTCCAGCACGTTCATCAGCGTCATCACTTGAGCGATGGCAGTGTTGAATTTGTGGTGCTGGCCGACGTCCTGGCTGGCATGCTTGATGGCCAGGTGGATGGCCCGGCGTATCGCCTTTTGGTCGTCATTCAGTGCCGCTACGTCGAGCTTGCTCGGCAAGCCTTGGCCGACATGCGCCTGGGCCAGGCGCCAGACGCGCTTGAGGAAGCGGTGCGAGCCTTCGACGCCAGAGTCGGACCACTCCGCGCTCATGTCAGGTGGCGAGGCAAACATCATGAACAGGCGGCAGGTATCGGCGCCGTACTGATCGATCATCGATTGTGGGTCGACGCCGTTGTTTTTCGACTTGGCCATCTTCTCGGTGCCACCGATTTCCACCGGCAGACCGTCAGTCTTGAGCTTGGCGCTGATTACCTTGGCTTTGCTGTCGCGTTCGAGTTCGACGTCGGCCGGGTTGAACCAGGTGTAGGCACCATTGGCTTCGCGACGATAGTAGGTGTCGGCGATCACCATGCCTTGGGTCAGCAGGTTCTTGAACGGCTCGTCGGAATTCACCAAGCCTTCGTCACGCATCAGCTTGTGGAAGAAGCGCGCGTAGAGCAGGTGCAGAATGGCGTGTTCGATGCCGCCGATGTACTGATCCACCGGCAACCAGTGATCGGCTGCGGATTTTTCCACCAGGCCGCCTTCATAGTGAGGCGAGGCGTAGCGAGCGTAGTACCAGGACGACTCGACAAAGGTGTCCATGGTGTCGGTTTCACGCTTGGCCGGTGCGCCGCATTTCGGGCAGCTGCACTCATAGAACTCGGGCATCCGCGCCAAGGGAGAGCCGGCGCCGTCCGGCACCACGTCTTCGGGCAGCACCACAGGCAACTGGTCTTCCGGCACCGGCACGTCACCGCAAGCGTCGCAGTGGATGATCGGGATCGGGCAGCCCCAGTAGCGTTGGCGGCTTATGCCCCAGTCGCGCAGGCGGAACTGGGTGCGCGAGGCGCCGAGGTTCTTCTTGATCAGGGCGACTTCGATGGCATCGAATGCGCCTTCGAAGTCCAGGCCGTCGAACTCGCCGGAGTTGATCAGCGTGCCGTGTTCGTTGTAGGCCGCCATCCACGGTGCCGGAGTCAGGTCGCCAACGCTGGTGCGCACGACGGGCTTGATCGGCAGGTTGTATTTGACCGCGAATTCGAAATCGCGCTCGTCGTGGGCCGGGACAGCCATCACAGCACCGTCGCCATAGTGCATCAGCACGTAGTTGGCGACCCACACCGGCAGTTTTTCACCGGTCAGCGGGTGTTCGACGAACAGCGAGGTAGGCAGGCCCTTTTTCTCCTGGGTGGCGACGTCGGCTTCGGCGACGCTGCCGCTCTTGCATTCATGGATGAACGCTTGCAGCTCAGGATTGTTGACCGCTGCCAGGGTGGCCAGCGGGTGCTCGGCGGCTACAGCCACGTAGGTAGCGCCCATCAGTGTGTCGGCGCGCGTGGTGAAGACCTTCAACGTGCCGGCTTCGCCGATGCTGGCCTCATGGTACGGGAACTGCACCTCCATGCCCTTGGACTTGCCGATCCAGTTGCGCTGCATGGTCTTGACCTGTTCAGGCCAGCCCGGCAGATCATCGAGGCTCGACAGCAGTTCATCCGCATAAGCGGTGATCTTGAAGTAGTACATCGGGATTTCGCGCTTTTCGATCACCGCGCCGGAACGCCAGCCGCGGCCGTCGATCACTTGCTCGTTGGCCAGGACGGTCTGGTCGACCGGGTCCCAGTTGACGGTGCCGTTCTTGCGGTAGATCACGCCTTTTTCGAACAGGCGGGTGAACAGCCACTGCTCCCAACGGTAGTAATCGGGCTTGCAGGTGGTGACTTCGCGCGACCAGTCCACCGCCAGGCCCAGGCTGCGCAGCTGGGTTTTCATGTAGGCGATGTTTTCGTAGGTCCATTTGGCCGGCGCGACGTTGTTCTTCATCGCGGCGTTTTCCGCCGGCATGCCGAAGGCGTCCCAGCCCATGGGCTGCAGAACGTTCTTGCCGAGCATGCGCTGATAGCGGGAGATCACGTCGCCGATGGTGTAGTTGCGCACGTGCCCCATATGTAGCTTGCCGCTGGGGTAAGGGAACATCGACAGGCAGTAGAAGGTCTCCTTGCCTGGCTGTTCACTGACTTCAAAGGACTTTTGCTCGTCCCAGAAGGTCTGGGCGGCGGCTTCGATTTCGCGGGGCTGATAGAGTTCGTGCATGGCTACTTTTTGCTGAGAAATGGATGACCTTGTCCAGGCTGCCAAAGAGACACAGCGGCCGGCATTGCAGTGTCGATTATATAAACGCCGTAGCATACATGACCCCCCCTTATTGAGGGAAACGCTGATTGCGCGGCACCTTCCGTTGGTCGCGGCACAAGGCTGGTTTCGCAGGTGACGCTAAGCTTGTGACTGGGGAGTCAGTCATGTCTGCAATGAGGTGAACGGATGGTAGATTCGCATCTGAAAGCAATGAAGCCGGAGCTGTGTGAGCGTCTTATCGATCGTCTCGGGTTGGCGCTGGATGTGGCCCGCACGGCGGTTCGACTGCGTAACGAGGAGCCTCGGGAGCTCGAGCTGCGCGGGCTGTCCCGCGCCGAATTCGATTGGATCAACGCTTACCTGCAACTGAGCGGTACGGGAGTGCACGCCGATTGCGCGGACATCGACCCCGCGCCCGTGCAGCCCATCACCAATGTGGTGTGGCTCAAGGACAAGCGCAAGCGCAAGACACCGCCCCGAACACGCGTTTTCTGAATGATGCGGGGCAGGCTGATGGCTCTTTCGCGGGCAAGCCTTGCTCTCACTGGTGTACGACTCAAGATCGGCTAGCGCTGTGGGAGCAAAGCTTGCTCGCGAAGAGGCCGGTTCAGGCGTTGCATCCGCCAGCAGTTGTCCAAACTTACGCAAGCCCTTAGGCTGCCCGGCATCTTTCAGGGAGATGCCCCATGCCGCTTCGTTTCATCCTCAAACAATTGCTCATGCCGCCGGGAATTCTTTTCCTGCTGTTGCTGCTTGCCTGGTGCTGGCGTCGCTCCCGGCCGCGGCTGGCCACCGGCTGCTTCGTGCTCGGCCTGGGCGGCTTGTGGCTGATGAGCTTGCCGGTGGTCACGTTGCAGGTAGCCCGCTGGATGGAAAGCCAGCCGCCGCTGGCGCTGGATCAGTGGGCCACCCTGGCGCAGCGCGCTGATGCCATCGTTATCCTGGGGGCTGGGCGCGAGCGCGGCGATCCGGCCTGGGGCGGCGTGGATCAATCCACCGGCCTGGCGCTGGAGCGCGTGCGCTTTGCCGCGCGGCTGGCCAAGGCCTCGGGCTTGCCGGTGCTGACCTCCGGCGGCTTGCACTACGGGACGCCGCCGTCAGAAGCGTGGATCATGGCGCAGTCGCTGCGCGATGATTTTGGCGTCACCGCGCGCTGGCAGGAAGAGGCAAGCCGCACGACTTGGGAAAATGCCCAATTCAGTGCGCGGATGCTCAAGGCCGATGGTATCCAGCGGGTCGTAGTGGTCACCCAGGCATGGCATATGCCGCGAGCGGTATGGAGTTTCGAGCACGCCGGGCTGACCGTGGTGGCCGGCCCGGTAGGGTTCATGGGCGTGGATCAGAACACTCCGCTGGGCGGCTGGTTGCCAGAAAGTCGAGCGTTCTGGCGCAACGCGCAGTTGCTCAACGAGGCGGTGGGGGCGGTGGGGTATCGGCTTTTCTACCGGTAGGTACGCCATACCTGCGGGAGCGGGCGCTGCCCACGAAGCGGTGCACTCGATGTGAGTGTTGGCCGCTTACTGGGCTCCCACAAGGTCTGACGCGAGGCCTCAAACCGTCTTGGCCATCCGCGAAGCCAGCAGCGCCCAGCCAAACAGTGCCAGGCAGACGAACAGCATCGGCCAGGACTTCCAGCGCAGATACGGCGTCAGCCCCTGCATTGGTGTGACTTCGCCGTACATGATGCCTTGCTTGAACTGCGGGATCTGTTCCGTGATCTGCCCGTGCGGGTCGATCAGCGCAGTCACGCCATTGTTGGTGGCGCGGATCATCCAGCGGCCGGCTTCCAGGGCGCGCATCTGGGCCATCTGCAAGTGCTGCAGCGGGCCGATCGAGGTGCCGAACCAGGTGTCGTTGCTGATGGTCAGCAGCAGATCGCTGCGGGCCGACTGGCCGGCGGCAAACTCCGGATAGACCACTTCATAGCAGATGAACGTCGCGATCGAGTAACCCTTGGCGCGCAGCAAGGTCTGATCGCTCGCGCCTCGGGCGAAGTCCGACATGGGCAGGTCGAAGAAGCTGATCAGCCCACGCAGCAGGTCCTGCAACGGCACGTATTCACCGAATGGCACCAGTTTTTGCTTGAGGTAAGTGCCTTCGCCATCGCCGGTCACCGTGATGCCGTTGTAGAAGCGCCGCTCGCCATTGGATTCCTGGCGAATCGGCACGCCGGTGATCAGCGCAGCGTTTCTCTCGGCGGCGAACTTGCCCATCATGGCCAGATAGCCCGTGGCTTGATCCAGCAGGATCGGCACGGCGGTCTCCGGCCAGATCACCAGGTCAGTGCGGCGAGCAGTGAAGGTCATGTCGCGATACAAGGCCAGCTGCGCATTGACCTGCTCCGGGTCCCACTTCATTTCCTGCTCGATGTTGCCTTGCACGGCGGCGATGCTCAGCGGCGCGCCAGCCGGCTGGGTCCAGGCATGACTCTTGAGTGCCAAACCTGCCGCCCAAGGCGCCACCAGCAACACCACGCCTGCTGCCATGAAGGCTTTGCGCTGACGCAGGCGTTGTCCTGGCAGATTGCACAGCAACGCCGCGCTCAAGGCCAGGACAAAGGAAATCAGCCACACGCCACCCACCGGGGCAAGTCCGGCCAGCGGCCCGTCGAGCTGGCTGTAGCCCGAATACATCCACGGAAAGCCGGTCAGGAACCAGCCACGGAAGGCTTCCTGCGCCATCCACAGCGCGGCGAAGGCCAGGGCATCTGCCAATGGGGCTTCGTTGCGACGCAGCCAGCGCGCCCACAACCAGGTCGGCAGGGCGAAGAACCAGGCCACCGCCGCGCAGAACAACAGCATCAGAAAACCAGCCAGCAGCACCGAAGCGCCGCCGAAGTTATGGATGCTGACGTAGATCCAGCTGGTGCCGGCGCCAAAAATACCGAAGCCATAGCACCAGCCGCGACCCAGCGCCTGGCGCGGGGAGAGGTCGCGCAAACCGAGGTAGAGCATCGCCAGCGATACCAGGGCCAGTGGCCAGATATCGTAGGGCGCCAGGGCCAGAGTGGTCAGGGCGCCGGCCACCACGGCCAGCAGGTTACCGGGCCAGCCGGGACGGGTGATCCAGCGCATCATGATCCTTAAGGGTCAAACCTGGCGAGAGAGAGGGGAGATCCGCAGCAAGTGAATGCGGCGGCTGTCAGCATTGAGGATGCGGAAGCGATAGTTGCCGATTTCGGTGGTCTCGTTGCGCTTGGGCAGATGGCCGAAGGCGCTCATGACCAGGCCGCCGACGGTGTCGAATTCATCGTCGGAGAACTCGGTATCGAAGAACTCGTTGAAATTCTCGATCGGCGTCAGCGCCTTGATCAGGAAGTCACCGCTGGGCAGCGGCTTGATGTAGCTGTCTTCTTCGACATCGTGCTCGTCTTCGATATCGCCGACGATCTGCTCGAGCACGTCTTCAATGGTCACCAGGCCGGCCACACCGCCGTATTCGTCGATGACGATGGCCATGTGGTTATGGTTGGCGCGGAACTCGCGCAGCAGCACATTGAGGCGCTTGGACTCCGGCACGAACGTAGCCGGGCGCAGCAGATCCTTGATGTTGAAGGTGTCGCCGTTTTCCTTGAGGATCAACGGCAACAGGTCCTTGGCCAGCAACACGCCGAGGACTTCGTCGTGGCTTTCGCCAATGACCGGATAGCGCGAGTGGGCTGCGTCGATGACGGCCGGGAGGAATTCGCGCGGGGTCTGCGTGGCGCGGATGCTCATGACTTGCGAGCGCGGCACCATGATGTCGCGTACTTGCAGGTCGGCGACCTGGATGGCGCCTTCGACGATAGTCAGCGCTTCGCTGTCCAGCAGCTTGTTCTGGTGCGCCTCGCGCAACAGCTCGAGGAGCTCTTGGCGGTTTTTCGGCTCATGGGCAAAAGCTTGGGTGAGTTTACCCAGCCAGGACTTTTGCCCGTTGCTCGATCGGTCTTCGCTCATGGCGCTTACTCGTGTTCCTTTGTCGTTACGTGGGTAGGGAAATCGTCTTCGTCATCGGCATAAGGGTCCGGATGACCCAGTTCTGCAAGCAACGTCCGTTCCAGTGCTTCCATCTCGTCGGCTTCGTCATCATCAATATGATCGTAGCCGAGTAAATGCAGACAGCCATGAATCACCAGATGAGCCCAGTGGCTTTCCAGCGCCTTGCCTTGCTCTTGAGTCTCGCGTTCGACCACCGGGACACAGATGACCAGATCGCCGAGCAGCGGAATATCGAGCATGTCGTCGGGGACGTCAGCCGGGAAGGAGAGGACGTTGGTAGCGTAATCCTTGTGCCGATAGGTATGGTTCAGCTCGCGGCCTTCGGCTTCGTCGACCAGGCGAATGGTCAGCTCGGAGTCGCCTTTGCGCTGGCGCAGGGCCAATTCGCACCATTGGCGAAAGTCGGCGTCGCTGGGGCCAGCGCTCTGGCTGGCCCGCTGCAGGTCAATTTCAACCATGTTTGGCTTTGCCAGCCTCGACGTCGCGGTTTTCGAAGCGCTCGTAGGCCTCGACGATGCGCTGCACCAGCGGGTGTCGCACCACATCCTTGGGCTTGAAATGGGTGAAGCTGATGCCAGGCACGCCGTCCAGTACTTCGATGACATGCGCCAAACCGGATTTGGTGCCCTTGGGCAGGTCGACCTGTGTGACGTCGCCGGTGATCACCGCCGTGGAGCCGAAACCGATACGGGTCAGGAACATTTTCATCTGCTCGACGGTAGTGTTCTGGCTCTCGTCGAGGATGATGAAGCTGTTATTGAGCGTGCGGCCGCGCATATAGGCCAGCGGGGCGATCTCGATGACCTGGCGCTCGATCAGCTTGGTCACGTGCTCGAAACCGAACATTTCGTACAGGGCGTCGTACAGCGGGCGCAGGTATGGATCGATCTTCTGTGCCAGGTCGCCGGGCAGGAAGCCGAGCTTTTCGCCCGCTTCGACCGCCGGGCGCACCAACAGGATGCGGCGTACCTGCTCGCGCTCCAGCGCGTCAACGGCGCACGCCACGGCCAGGTAAGTCTTGCCGGTGCCCGCCGGGCCGATACCGAAGTTGATATCGTTGGCGAGGATCTCCTTCACGTAGCGCTGCTGGTTCAGCCCGCGGGGGCGAATCATGCCTTTGCGCGTGCGCAGGGCCACGGCGACTTCGTTTTGGGCCGGATTGCTCAGCTCCTGAACGGCCGACTCCTGCAAGTACAGGTGCACGGTATCGGGCGACAGCTCGCTGCCTTTGGTTTCCCGATACAGGCGACGCAGCAATTGCTCGGCGGAGGCGGTGGTGGAGGGCTCGCCAATGAGCTCGAACTGGTTTCCGCGGTTGCGGATCTCGATGTCGAGGCGTTGTTCGATGAGGCGCAGGTGCTCGTCGAACTGTCCGCACAGGTTGGCGAATCGGCGAGCTTCAAAGGGCTCGAGGATGAAGCGATGAGGTTCTATGGGTGCGTTCAAGGTCGTTTATGGCCGCCCGACGGCAATTGAGATGGGTCCAAGGATAAACCCTGCAGCTTGTGCGCGAAAGCGGTTAATTAATGGCTCGCTGCGGCAGGGGCAAAGTGTTCTGACCGTTCATTTGCGTGATATATCCGGGCCTCTTCGCCGCCGAACGCGCAAGCCCGCTCCCACAATGGATAGGCGTTATCTGTGGGAGCGAGGCTTGCCCGCTAAGCTTTTTAGCGCAGCGACCCGCGCAGCGAGTGCGGCTGGGCATCGTCGATGTGCACGTCGACGAATTGGCCGATCAGGCGAGCGTCGCCGCAGGTGAAGTTGACGATCCGGTTGTTCTCGGTACGCCCCTGCAACTGGCCCGGATCCTTGCGTGAGTAGTCCGTGACCAGAATGCGCTGGATGCTGCCGACCATCTGTCGGCTGATCTCGAAGCCCTGCTGATTAAGGCGCTGTTGCAGGGCGTTGAGGCGCTGCTTCTTCACTTCTTCGGAGGTTTCGTCGGCAAGGTCGGCGGCCGGAGTGCCCGGGCGCTGGCTGTAGACGAACGAGTAGGAGAAGTCGAAGCCGACATCCGCCACCAGCTTCATGGTCTGTTCGAAGTCTTTTTCGGTTTCACCCGGAAAGCCGATGATGAAGTCCGAGCTGATACAGATATCCGGTACCGCCGCGCGCAGCTTGCGAATCCGCGACTTGTATTCCAGGGCGGTGTGGTTGCGCTTCATGGCCGCCAGAATACGGTCGGAGCCCGATTGCACCGGTAGATGCAGGTGCTTGACCAGTTGCGGGACTTCAGCGTGAGCCAGTATCAGGCTGTCGGAGAACTCCAGCGGGTGCGAGGTGGTGTAGCGGATGCGTTCGATGCCCTCGATGGTGGCCACGGTGCGGATCAGCTCGGCGAGGTCCGCCAGTCGACCATCGTGGGTCAGCCCGCGATAACCGTTGACGTTCTGGCCCAGCATCGTCACTTCACGCACGCCGTTGTCGGCCAGGTGGATGATCTCCCCCAGCACGTCGTCGAACGGCCGGCTGACTTCTTCGCCGCGGGTGTAAGGCACCACGCAGAAGGTGCAGTACTTGCTGCAGCCTTCCATGATCGATACATAGGCGGTGGGGCCATCGATACGCGGTTCGGGCAGGTGGTCGAACTTTTCGATTTCGGGGAAGGAAATGTCCACCTGCGGCAGCTTGGTGGTGCGCACGGCGTTGATCATTTCCGGTAGCCGGTGCAGCGTCTGCGGGCCGAACACCACGTCGACATAGGGCGCGCGGTCGCGGATGGCCTGGCCTTCCTGGCTGGCGACGCAGCCACCGACGGCGATCACCATGTCGGGTTTTTCCAGTTTCAGCTCGCGCCAGCGGCCCAATTGCGAGAACACGCGATCCTGGGCTCGCTCGCGGATGGAGCAGGTATTGAGCAGGATAACGTCGGCGTCTTCGGCGCGGGCAGTGACTTCCAGGCCTTGATGTTCACCCAGCAGATCGACCATGCGCGAGCTGTCGTACTCGTTCATCTGGCAACCGTGGGTTTCGATATAAAGCTTCTTGGCCATGCTGGATCATCTGGTCATTCAAAGAACCGCGCATTATAGGGACGCGGTCGCGCACTTGATAGGGGGCGAGGGTGCTATCGGGGATTGCCTGCCGGGCGGCTGTGCTATAGTTTGCGCCCTCTTTCCAGTCCTCATGCCGTTACCTGCCCACGATGACCAAACGCGAAGCTCCAATCTACAAAGTGATTTTCCTCAACCAGGGCCAAGTATTCGAGATGTACGCCAAGCAGATCTATCAAAGCGATCTGTGGGGCTTTCTCGAGGTAGAGGAGTTCGTGTTCGGCGAACGGAGCCAACTGGTCGTCGACCCTAGCGAAGAGAAGCTCAAGGCGCAGTTCGAAGGGGTGGTGCGCAGTTTCGTGCCGATGCATTCGATCGTGCGTATCGACGAAGTGGAGCGGCTGGGGACGCCGAAAATCAGCGAGGCGCGCGGCGTGAGCAATGTCATGCCGTTTCCGATGCCGATGCCTGAGAAGTAAATTCCGACAGCTCGCGGGCAGAGCCCGCGAAGCTTTCAGGGCAGCGGCGCGAACGGCGTACGCCCGTCAGCGGTTTGCAGTTCAAGCAGGTACTTGCGGAAGATCTGCCCGAGCACTTGGGTGGCCACTTCAAGTTCTTCGCGCTTCATTTGCGCCGACACCTGATCGGCGGTATCGAGCGCATCTTCCTGGCCATTCACGGCCGCCATCTTCAGCACGATATAGGCCTGAACATTATTGGCTGGCACGCCTTCGCCGCGGAAAAACATGATCCCCAGATGATATTGCGCGTCGGCGTGGCCCTGCAGCGAGGCCTGCTCGAAGTAGTTGAGCGCCTGGGTCAGGTCGCGAGGTGCGTTTTTGCCGTCGTAATAGAACTCGCCCAGCTCGTATTGCGCCTGCGCGTCACCGGATTTCGCCGCTTGCTGGCACGCCGATAGCGCCTGCGGGAGGTTCTCGGGCTGGGTATTGAGGGTGCACCGGCCCGTCGCTGGTATCAGCAACGAGTTTCCCCCTGCCTGTGCCAGCAGGGGTTGAAGGAGCAACAGGCAGCCCAAAGCAAGGGCGCGGCCGGTGCGGTTCATGGGGATCGACTTACCTCTGCAAGGATGCGGGCTAGCCCGTCCTGTAAATACGTAGGTACATTATGAAATAAGCAGGGGCTTGGTTACAAAGTCTTTGCGGTTTTTTCTGAAAATGAAGTCTGTGCGCTTGGGACCCTGTTGGGAGCGGGCGTTGCCCGCGAAGGGGTAAAACATGACGCCACGTCCCCGCTCCCACAGATTTGTCTGTCGTCAGTCCTTGAGCTTGGCGAAGGCTCGCTCGGCAGCATCCAGGGTGATTTTCAGTTCGGCGTCACCGTGGGCGATCGACGTGAAACCGGCCTCGAACGCACTCGGCGCCAGATAGACACCGCCTTCGAGCATCAGGTGGAAGAAGCGCTTGAACCGCTCGGCATCACTGGCCATCACGTCGTCGAAGGTGACGATATCGTCGGCACCACTGAAGTACAAACCGAACATGCCGCCCGCCTGGGTGGTCACGAACGGGATACCGGCGGCATCGGCGCGCTCCTGCAGACCATCGAGCAGGCGCGTAGTGTAGTCGCTCAGTTCTGCGTGGAAGCCCGGGCGGCTGATCAGTTCAAGGGTTTTCAGGCCGGCGGCCATCGCCAGCGGGTTGCCCGACAATGTCCCGGCCTGGTAGACCGGGCCCAGTGGCGCGATGTGCGACATGATCTCGCGCTTGCCGCCAAAGCAGCCCACCGGCATGCCGCCGCCGATGATCTTGCCAAAAGTGCTAAGGTCTGGCTTCACGTTGTAATAGGCCTGCGCGCCGCCCAGAGCGACGCGGAAACCGGTCATCACTTCATCGAAGATCAACACCACGCCGTGCTGGTCGCACAGGCGGCGCAGGCCTTCCAGATAGCCAGGCGCGGGCGGTACGCAGTTCATGTTGCCGGCCACCGGCTCGACGATGATGCACGCCACTTCTTCGCCGACATCGCCCAGCATCTGCTCGAGGGCGGCGAGGTCGTTGAAGGGCAGGGTCAGGGTATGTTTGGCGAATGCCGCAGGCACACCGGGCGAGCTCGGCACGCCCAGAGTCAAGGCCCCGGAACCGGCCTTGACCAGCAGGCTGTCGGAGTGGCCGTGGTAGCAGCCTTCGAACTTGATGATGCTGTCGCGGCCGGTAAAGCCACGGGCGAGTCGAATCGCACTCATGGTGGCTTCGGTCCCGGAGCTGACCATACGCACCATTTCCATCGATGGCACGATCGCGCAAACCCGCTCGGCCATCAAGGTTTCCAGCTCGGTCGGGGCGCCGTAGGACAGGCCGTGTTCGAGCTGGCGGCGAACGGCGTCGAGGACATCCGGATGGCTGTGGCCGAGGATCATCGGGCCCCACGAACCGACGTAGTCGACATAGCGCTTGTCGTCTTCGTCAGTCACATAGGCGCCGGCGGCGTGTTTGAAGAACAATGGAGTGCCGCCGACGCTCTTGAAGGCGCGGACCGGCGAATTGACGCCGCCAGGAATGTGCTTCTGGGCGTTGGCGAACAGTGATTCAGAGCGGGACATGGCAATAACTCTCGGTAGGCAGGTGGCTGAGGGCGCGCGAGGCCATCAGGCAGACTTGTACAATTCAGTGAAGGCGCGGGCGCGGGCGGTGACTTCGGCCGGTGTATCGACGCCGAACAGGTCGCTGATCACCGCCAGCAGGCTGGCACCGTTCTCCACCAGTTGCGGGGCATTGGCGAGGGTGATGCCGCCGATCACGCAGATCGGCAGCTTCAATTCGGCCTTGGCCTGGGCCAGTACGTCGAGCGGCACGACCTGGGCCTCCGGCTTGGTCGACGAAGCGTAAAATGCCCCGAAGGCCACGTAGCTTGCGCCTTCACGAGCGGCCTGACGGGCCATCTCGAGGCTGCCGTGGCAGGTCGAGCCGATGATCGATTGTCGGCCCAGCAATGCGCGGGCAGGCGTCAGCGGGCCGTCGGTCTGGCCCAAGTGCACGCCCACGCCAAGACGCGCAGCCAGTTCGGCATCGTCGTTGATGATCAGGTGGGTCTTGTAGGGTTCGCAGAGTTTTAGCAAGGTCTCGGCCTCGCGCAAACGACGAGCCTCATCGGTGCTTTTGTCACGATATTGCAGCAGCGTGACACCGCCATCGAGCGCGGCGGTCACGTACTTGATGAATTTACCAGCCAGCAACTGGCCATCGGTAATGGCATACAGGCCACGTAGTTTCATGCAGCAAGCCTCTTGCGTCGCGATCCGATCAGGGTTGGGTCCAGCGGCGCTGGACTCAGGCAGGGAGCACCGGTGGGGCGCTCCGATCAGGAACAGAAGTCTAAAGGCAGCCGGCGCGGCACGAACTGGCCTTTGCCCAGCTGTTCGGCGTCACGCAGCGTGCGCCAAGTATAGTCGAGCGCCGTTTTGACCGCGCTGCCCAGCTGCTCGCCCAATGCCAGTCGGCCGGCCAGGGCGCTGGCCAAGGTGCAGCCCGAGCCGTGATAGCTGCCGGGCAGGCGTTCGCAGGTATAGGTTTGGCAGCTGCCATCGCGGCTATACAAACGGTTGTGGATCTGTCGCTCGTCGCCATGGCCGCCGGTAATCAACAGATGCCGTACGAAGGGCAGCAGTTTTGCGGCGCACTCGTCGGGGCTGCCTTGCGGCAATTCCGCAAGGATGCGCGCCTCGGGCAGGTTGGGCGTGGCAATGGTCGCCAGTGGCAACAGCCGTTCGCGCATCGCGTAGCCGACTTCGTCTTTGCCCAGCCGACCGCCGCCACCGGCGCGCAGCACCGGGTCGCAGACCATCGGCAGGTGCGGATTGGCCAGCAGCAGCTCGACCACGGTGTCGACCATCTCCAGCGAGCCGAGCATGCCCAGCTTGACAGCAGCCACCGTGGAGTCGTTGAGCACGGCGTTGGCTTGGGCCAGCACCCACTCGCGATCCAGCACGCGGAAATCGCTGACATTGACGGTGTCCTGCACCGTCAGCGCGGTGACGGCGGGGGCTGCGTGACAGCCCTGGGCGATCAACGCTTCGATATCGGCCTGCAGGCCGGCGCCACCACTGGGATCGTGGCCGGAGAGGCAAAGAACTACGGGGCGTGAGCTATAAATATTCATGGTGGGCGAGCTTATCACGAGCCGGGGTCGATGGAGGAGGGCGTGCGGTTACTGGCGCATGGCCAGTTACTTCGTCGGAAAGTGCCTGAAGGAGGGCGCTCGATATCGCCTGAAAGTGCCGGAATAGAGCCTCTGAGCCGATATTTTCATCGGCGTCCTACACAACTGGGTAGCTATGCTAGGATGCAGCCATATTGAATAACAGGCACTGCGGGTGACGTCGTCTCAAAGGGAATGGGGGCTTGCCGACGTACCTGACAGGCTTCCCTGGGGCTGTATGCGCTATTTGCTGATATTACTGTTGACCTGGCTGCCCATGCTGGCCAGTGCCGTGGATTTCGACGAGTCCACTCGTAGCCTGCCTCTGGGGCGCACGATGCAGGTCCTAGAGGACAGCAGTGGGCGCGCGACCATCGATCAGGTGACTGCGCCTGAGGCCCAGGCGCGATTTCACCTTAATACTGATGACGTCCTCAACGCCGGCTATTCCAAGTCGGCGTTCTGGATCCGTCTCGATTTGCGCTATGCCCCGCGGCAAAGCGAGATTGCGCGCAACTGGCTGCTCGAGCTGGCCTATCCGCCGATGGACCACGTCGAGCTCTATCAGGCCGATGCCGACGGTCACTTCTATCGCTCGCAAATCACCGGCGACACCTTGCCCTACTCGAATCGGGTGATCCGCCAGAACAACTTCGTATTCGATATACCTTTTGTGCCGCAACAGGCACAGACCCTCTACCTGCGCGTACAGAGCGAAGGATCGGTGCAGGTCCCGCTGACCCTGTGGTCAAGCAACGCCTACCTCGAGGCCCAGCCTGAACGCCTTTACGTCTTGGGGATGATCTACGGCGTGCTACTGGGGATGCTGGTCTACAACCTGTTCATCTACGTCAGCGTGCGTGACACCAGCTACCTCTACTACATCCTCTACATCGCCTCGTTCGGTCTCTATCAAGTGTCGGTCAATGGCGCCGGCGTCGAGTTCCTGTGGCCCGAGAACCCTTGGTGGGCCAACGCCGCGACACCGTTGTTGATCGGTGCGGCAGCGTTTTTCGGCTGCCAGTTCTCGCGCAGTTTCCTCCAGACTCGCGAGCACAGCCGCCTCTTCGATTGGCTGCTCAAGGGCCTGATGGTCTACGGGCTAGTGGTGATAGTGATGTCGCTGGGTGCCAGTTATGGCCTGGCCTTGCGCCTGGCCACCTTGCTGGCGCTGTTGTTTACCGTGGTGATCTTCAGCGCCGGGGTCAAGGCCTGGTGGCGCGGGCAGCGTCAGGCGCGCTACTTCATGATCGCCTGGACTGCCTTCCTCGCTGGCGGCGTGGTCAACACCCTGATGGTGCTGGGCTATCTGCCCAATATCTTCATCACCATGTACTCCAGCCAGTTGGGCTCGGCACTGGAAGTCGGGCTGTTGTCGCTGGCCCTTGCCGACCGCATCAATGCCATGCGCGAAGAGCAATCGCGGATTCTGGTGGAGGCCGGGCACAAGCTCGAACTGCTCAATCAGCAACTGTCCAACAGCAACCGTTTCAAGGACGAGTTCCTGGCCACCGTCACCCACGAACTGCGCACCCCCATGAACGGCGTGATCGGGTCGCTGGAACTGATGCAGACGGTGCCGATGAATATCGAGCTCGAACAGTATCAGCAGACCGCCGCCACCTCGGCGCGGGACATGATGCGCATGGTCGACGACATCCTTATCCTCACCGAACTGCAGGCCGGCAAGCTCTACCCGCGGCACGAGCCCTTCCGGTTGCAGGGGCTGCTGGACGGCGTACATCTGCAATTCGCCCGCCAGGCGCACAACAAGGGGCTGGCCTTCGCCCTGGATATCCTCAGCCTTTTGCCCGATAAACTGGTGGGCGACTCGCGCAAGCTGGCGCTGTGCCTGAGCTGCCTGCTCGACAATGCCGTTAAGTTCACCCGCCAGGGCGTGGTGCGCCTGCAAGTGCTGGGCGAGGTCGATGACGAGAACAACCTGGCGCTGACGTTCAAGATCATCGACACCGGCATCGGTTTCAGCTACCTGGACGAAGACACCCTTTACCAGCGCTTCTATCAAGTCGACAGCTCGATGACCCGCGAATACGGCGGCCTGGGGATCGGCTTGGCGATCTGCCGCCAGTTGGCGGAGCTGATTGGCGGCCAGTTGCATCATCAATCGGAACCAGGGCAGGGCAGTTGTTTCACGCTTTCCGTGAAGCTAGCGGTGGTCGAGCCGCTGCCAACGCACACCACCGTCACCCGCAAGCTGCCTGAGGGGGCGCGGCGCTCGGCGCATGATTGCACCCTGTTGCTGATCGATGACAACAGCGTCAATCAACTGGTATTGCGCGGCATGCTGCTCAAACTCGGCTATCGAGTGCGCACCGCCGACTGCGCCACCACGGCCATCGAGCAGATGCAGAGCGAGAAATTCGATGCGGTGTTGCTCGATTGCCACTCCCCCATGACCGATGGCGCGACTGTCTGCGCGCGTTTGCGTGAAGTGCCGCGCGCCAAGGACATTCCGGTGCTGGGGATAGTCGCTACCCTCGAGCGCAGTGATCGCGACCGTTACATGGCGGCCGGAATGACTGAATGCATGCATCGGCCGGTGCGCTTCGAAGAGCTGCAAAGCCTGCTGCACAGTTGGCTGTTGGCGCATAAACAAAGCGAGCAGGTCGGCGGTTAGGCGGTTTTACCCCTTTGATCGAGGCGATGCCCGTGATTCACTGGGGCATCGACCCGTCGGAGCCGCTCGTGATGAATCTCCATCAGTTCGCCGAAACCCACGAAGTCAGCAATCAGCCGCCCTCTCTGGACGGCCGCAATCTCTACTTGGCCGACCTGCCACTGCAGCAATGGACTCAGCATTTCGGCGCCGGCTGGGCGGCTCCACGGCTTGAACGCTACGGCGCACTGGCAGGCGGCCCGTTGATGGCCGCCGGGTTCCTGGCCAATCGCAACAAGCCGGTGTTCAGCAGCCATGACCGCTATGGCCACCGGATCGACCTGGTTGAATTTCATCCCGCTTACCATGAACTGATGGCCACGGCGATCGAGCACGGTCTGCCGTCGCTGCCCTGGACCGATCCGCAAGCGGGTGCCCACGTGGCGCGCGCCGGGCTGGCGTACCTGCACTTTCAGGCCGAAGCCGGCAGCGGCTGCCCGTTGACCATGACCTTCGCCTGCGTGCCCGCACTGCGCTTGCAGCCGGAGCTGGCCGAGCGCTGGCTCCCCAAGGTGCTCTCGACCCATTACGACCCGCGCAACCTCGAAATCGGCCTCAAAAGCGGCGCCACCCTCGGCATGGCCATGACCGAGAAGCAGGGCGGCACCGATGTGCGCGCCAATACCACCCGCGCTTACCCGGTGGGCGCACCGGGGCCAGGGCAGGCCTATGAACTGCTGGGCCACAAGTGGTTTTGTTCGGCCCCCATGTGCGATGCCTTCCTCACGCTGGCACAGACCGACAAGGGCCTCAGTTGCTTCCTGCTGCCGCGTCATCGCCCGGACAATACCCGCAACGAATTCTATATCCAGCGTCTCAAGGACAAGCTCGGCAACGTCTCCAATGCTTCCAGCGAAGTGGAGTTCCGTGGCGCCTTGGCGTGGATGATCGGTGAAGAAGGCCGCGGCGTGCCGACCATTATCGAAATGGTCGCCATGACCCGCTTCGACTGCATGATCGGTTCCAGTGCGCTGATGCGTCAGGCGCTGACCCAGGCGACCCATCACTGTGCCCATCGGCGTGTGGGCGGGCGGGTGCTGGCCGAGCAACCCTTGATGCAGAACGTGCTGGCCGACCTGGCGCTCGAGAGCGAAGCGGCGCTGGCGTTGACCCTGCGTATGGGCCACGCGCTGGATCAGTTGGATGATCCGCAGCAGGCGCGCTTCGCTCGGCTGGTGACGGCGGTGGGCAAGTACTGGATCTGCAAGCGCGCGCCGGCGATGATCAACGAAGCGGCGGAGTGCATGGGTGGCGCGGGGTACGTGGAGGACAGCATCCTGCCGCGGTTGTACCGAGAGGCGCCGGTGAATTCGATCTGGGAAGGGTCGGGCAACGTCCAGTGTCTGGACGTGCTGCGGGCACTTTCCAAGGAGCCCGGTGTGCTCGACAGCCTGTTCGCCGAACTGGGCGATGGCCATGGCGACCGACGCCTGGCCGCGCATATCGGGCGCCTGCGCGCAGCCTTTGCCGATCCCCAGGACGCGCAATACCGTGCGCGGCAATTGACCGAGGACATCGCCCTGGCGCTGCAAGCCAAATTGCTCCTGGAGGCGGGCGACAGCCTGGTGAGCGATGCCTTTATCGCCAGCCGTCTGGAGGGCAGTGGGCGCACGTATGGCGCCTTGCCGCGGAGCGTCGATGCCGCTGCGCTCGTTCAGCGCGCGATGCCGATCTAACCTTGTGCGAGGGGGCTTGCCCGCGAAAATCTCTTCCGTGATTTCTCCATTGCAGGCGCGACCTATCCTAGGCAAGCCCCCTCGCTACTGAGCATGAAAAACGCGACACATCAACCGGATACAGGCAAGATGCAGCACTGCAAGATCAGAAAGGACGTGCACCGTGACCCAAACTGCCCCAGCTTTCGTTGTCGTTGAAACCGCCGAGCAAGCCGTCGACCAGCTCGCCCTGCTGCACGACCAGGCGACCCAGTCCCTGAGCCAGGCACTCAAGCGTTATCTCAAGGATCGCAGCGAACCCGATGCCGCTGAGCGCGCGCTGTTCCGCTATCCCGAACTGCGCATCACCTACGAATTCCACGGCGAAGTGCCCAGTACCACTCGTGCTTACGCCAAGCTGCAGGCCCCGGGTGTCTATTCGGTGACCGTCACCCAACCGGCCGCCTACCGCAAGTACCTGGTCGAGCAATTGCGCCCGTTGATGCGCGACTTCGAGGTCAAGGTCGAAGTGGGCGTCAGCGAGCAGAACATCCCTTATCCGTATGTCGTCGACCAAGGCGATGAACTGGCCGGCACCGGTGTCACCGCGGCGGCGCTGGCGCGGGTCTTCCCGAGCACCGACCTGTCCGCCGCCACCGATGGCATCGCTGATGGCCTCTACGACTGGGCCAACGTCGATCCGCTGCCACTGGCACTGTTCGACGGCGCGCGGGTGGACTTCTCCTTGCGTCGCCTGGTGCACTACACCGGCAGCGACTGGCGGCACGTGCAGCCGTGGATCCTGCTGACCAACTACCATCGCTATGTCGACCAGTTCGTCAGCCACGGCCTCGAGCAATTGCAGAGCGATCCGCGCTTCGTGCGGATGGTCATGCCCGGTAATGTCATCATCGACAAGGGCATGGACCAGACCGAGGCTCAGGCCCTGGTCGACAGCGTGGTCTGGCACCGCTACCAGATGCCGGCGTACCACCTGATCGCCGCGGATGGTGACGGGGTCACGCTGGTCAATATCGGTGTCGGTCCGTCCAACGCCAAAAACATCACCGACCACCTCGCGGTGCTGCGTCCGCACTGCTGGCTGATGATTGGTCACTGCGGTGGCCTGCGTCAGTCGCAGACGATCGGTGACTATGTTCTGGCCCACGCCTACATGCGTCAGGACGGCATTCTGGATCGGGTATTGCCACCCAATATCCCGATCCCTGCCCTGGCCGAAGTGCAGATGGCCTTGCAAGAGGCTGCGGCGCAGGTGACTGGCGAGCGCGGCGATGAGCTCAAAAAACGCCTGCGCACCGGCACCGTGCTGACCTACGACGACCGCAACTGGGAGCTGCGCTGGGCCCAGGAGCGTCCGCTGATCAACCTGTCGCGTGCCGTGGCGGTGGACATGGAGAGCGGTACCATCGCCGCTCAGGGTTATCGGTTGCGGGTGCCTTATGGCACGCTGCTGTGTGTCTCGGACAAACCGCTGCACAGCGAGATCAAGCTGCCGGGCTCGGCCAACGCCTTCTATAACCGCGCGGTCAGCCAGCACTTGAAGATCGGCATCGCCGCCCTTGATCTGCTGCGCAATCAGCTCAACTCGCTGCACTCGCGCAAATTGCGCAGCTTCGACGAGCCGCCGTTCCGCTGAATGGGGGGCTGCGATATCTTCATCGTTATCGCGGGCCTCTTCGCGGGCAAGCCTTGCTCCCACAATGGATCTGCGCATACTTGTGGGAACGGGCTCTGCCTGCGAAGGGGCCGCTAAGGTCTTCCTCGAACTTCCGCATTTGCTCAAAGGCACCCGGCCCACTAGCATAGTCGGCCCTGCTGCCCGTGAATCATCCTCAATGTCCAAGCCTCCCCGCCCAGCCGCCGCCCGGCCTGCGCCTCGTCGCCAGGGCGCCCCTGTGCCTGCCAATCGCCGTGTGGCCAAAGCACCGCCTGCCGAGCCGCGCTTGCTGGTGTTCAACAAGCCGTTCGATGTACTGACCCAGTTCAGCGATGGCGAAGGGCGGGCGACGCTCAAGGATTTCATCGACGTGGCGGGCGTGTACCCGGCCGGGCGTCTGGACCGCGATAGCGAAGGCTTGCTGCTGTTGACCAACGACGGGCAACTGCAGGCGCGGATCGCCGACCCGAAGCACAAGTTGGCCAAGACTTACTGGGTTCAGGTCGAGGGCTCGCCTACCGACGAGCAACTGCAGCGGCTACGCGAAGGTGTCGAGCTCAACGACGGCATGACCTTGCCCGCACAGGCGCGCATGTTGGAGGAGCCGGCATTATGGCCGCGGGATCCGCCGGTGCGCTTTCGCTTGAGTGTGCCGACGCACTGGCTGGAACTGGTGATCAAGGAAGGACGCAATCGCCAGGTGCGGCGGATGACCGCCGCCGTGGGGCTGCCGACCTTGCGCCTGGTGCGCGTGGCCATCGGGCCGTGGACGCTGGATGGCCTGGAGCAAGGGCAGTGGCGCGAGGTGCCGGCTCGGCTCTGACGGCAGGCCCACCCTGTAGCGAGAGGGCTTGCCCCCGATAACGGTGCCAGTACCCCAATGCGTCTGACACTTCGAATCGGCGGCAAGCCCCCTCGCGACAGCGTTCGTCAACCGCGCAAATGCAGCAACGGCAACTCCGTGCTCGCCAGCACCTGATTGAGCACAAAACTCGAGCGCACGCTGGTTACGCCATCGATGCGGGTCAGGTGGCCGAGCAGTAGTTTCTGATAGTGATCCATGTCCGGCACCACCACCTTCAACTGGTAGTCAGCATCCATCCCGGTCACCAGGCTGCATTCCATCACCTGAGGCAGGGTGCGAATGGTCGCCTCAAAGTGTTCAAAACGCTCTGGGGTGTGGCGGTCCATGCCGATCAGCACATAGGCCGTCAGGCTCAAACCCAGCTTCTTGCGGTCCAGCAGTGCGACCTGGCGGGAGATATAACCATCGTCCTCCAACTGCTTGACCCGCCGCGAGCAGGGTGATGGCGAAAGGCCGATACGCTCGGCCAGTTCCTGGTTGGAGATGCGCGCGTCGCGCTGCAGTTCAGCAAGAATGCTCAGATCATAGCGGTCCAGCTTGCTCATTACACGGCCCTGATTAATGGCGATTGCGTGGGATTATCTATCCGCAGCGAAAAATTGCGCAAGCAGTGATTTTGCGAGCACATTTCGCAATCCTGTCCCGATCATGTCGCTCTATGCTTATACACAGAATCACTGCCCGGACACGAGTCCACAGCAGCAGGCCCAAGCAGGCCGGCTGCGGCCGCCGATCCCACCGGATCGGGCTGGCCCCCGGGCTGCACACTGTCCAGAAGACGGCGTGAGGTGAGCCGATGCCAAAAGCGTCGCGCCAGGACGAAGTTCCCCAAGGGAGGCTGACGAGCCTCCCTTTTTTTGTGCGCAGATTTCATTATCAAAAGCGGCTACACGGCCGATAATATTTTTGCCATCTGGGCCGGGCCGCGCGAACCGCATGCCTGTTTTCCAGTCTTATCTGTACCGCCCTATCCCGTGAGGAATCCATGAATTCGCCCATCTGGCGCCTGGCTGGCGTTGGTTTGCTGTGCCTGAGCGTGAGCGCTCAAACCTTGGCCGACGACAATGATCAGCGTGGTCCGCAAAATCGCCCTGAAGGGGGCGGGCAGAACCGCGCTCCTCAACAAGAGCAACGCGGTCAGCAGGTGCAACAGCAGATGCAGCAGCGCGTGCAAGAGCAGCAGCGCAACCAGCAGCAGGAGCAGCGTGGCCAGCAGCAACAGATGCAACAGCAGGTGCAGCAACAGCAACGCGAACTGCGCGGTCAGCAACAAGAGCAGCAGCGGGGTCAGCAACAGCAACAACAGCAGACCCAATGGCAGCAGCGCCAGCAGGAATTCAATCAGCGCCAGGCCGAGCGTGTTCAGCAACAGCAAAGCCATGGTCCCCAGGTGCCGGCGCCTCAACCAGGTCGGCAGGATGGCCCGGCCATCCAGGGCAAGCCAGGCGTGGTATGGCAGACTCAGCCGCCGATCCGCGGCAACAACGAGGGGCCACGGGGCGACTACGGCCCGGGTCGCGGCAACGATGGCCGTGGGCCTGGTGGGCCCGGTCGCGGTAACGGCTGGGGGCCAGGCCCGCAGTATCGTCCGGGCTACACCGTTGATCGCTTCCCTGGGCAACAGTACCGCGTGCCTTATCGTGGCCAGGATTTCTTCTACTCCGGCGGCTACTGGTATCGCCCGCAAGGTCCGCGCTACGTAGTGGTCGCACCGCCCTACGGTATTCGCACCCGTCAGTTGCCTGACTATGCGACCCGCATGTGGATCGGCGGCGCGGTGTTCTTCCTCGCAGCAGGCACCTACTACCAGTACATGGATGACAGCCAGGATTACGTGGTGGTCAATCCACCACAAGGCGTGCCGGAGTCTCAGCCACAGCCGGCGCAGACGGGCGGCATCGACGTGTCTTTCTATCCGGCCAATGGCCAGAGCCCGTCGCAGATGGAGCAGGATCGTTACGATTGCCAGCGCTATGCCGCGCAGCAAAGTGGCTTCGACCCAGCCACCGCGACCTATGCGCCAGCTGATTCGGTGGCTTATGTGTACCGTCAGAACATGGGCAATTGCCTGGCCAGCCGCGGCTACCAGGTCAACTGACGATCACACCGCGACCGGCGCGCCCTGTGCGTCGGTCGCCTGGGTTTCCTTGGGGTCGGCGTGCACCAGCACCTCGGCCAGCGGAAACTCGGCGTTGATGGCGGCTTCGGCCTTGTCGCACAAGGCGTGGGCAGCCGACAGGGTCAGCTGCCCCGGCAGTTCCAGGTGCAATTGCACGAACCAATGATTGCCCGACATCCGCGTGCGCAAATCATGGGCGCCTAACACTCCCGGCACACCGCACGCCAGCGCCAGCATTTGCTCGCTGACGTCCACCGGCAGCTCTTTGTCCATCAGGATGGCGCTGCTTTCTCGCGCGATGTGCACCGCGCTCCAGAGGATGTAGAGGGAGATCCCCAGGCCGAACCACGCATCCAGCTGGGCCCAGCCGAAGCGCGACAGCACCAGAGCCACCAGAATACTGCTGTTGAGCATCATGTCGGAGCGGTAGTGAAGCGAGTCGGCGCGGATCGCCGTCGAGCCGGTTTCCTTGATGACCTTGTGCTGAATCACTAATAGCCCTGCCGTCATGATCAGCGACAGCACCATCACCGCGATACCGAGATCGGCCTGCCCCATCGGCTCGGGGTGGCGTAGTCGTTCGACTGCCTGGACGGCGATCACCACACCACTGAAGGCCACGAACATCGCCTGCGCCATGCCCGCCATCGCCTCGGCCTTGCCGTGCCCGTAGCGGTGATCATCATCGGCAGGGCGCAGCGCGTAATGCACGGCCAGCAAGTTGAGGAACGAGGCCGCGCCGTCGAGTACCGAGTCGGTCAGTCCGGCCAGCAGGCTGACCGAGCCACTGAGCCACCAGGCAATGGCCTTGGCGATGATCAGCGTGCCCGCCACCGTGAGGGAAGCACGGGTGGCGAGACGCAGCAGGCGGACGTGGCGATCGGTCGGGGTCATCTAGGGCTCGAATCAGGCGGCAGGAATCAGGCCGTACGCAGCCAGTTGCTGCGCGCTGCCACGGTGTTCGATCAGGCGTGGGTCGTCGAGCGGCAGGTTGCGGCCCAATTCGGTCTGCAGAATGGCTTGCAGCTTGCTCCGGTCAATCTTGCCATCGGCGCCAATCGCCTGCTGGAGTTTTTCCGGTGCGACCTGCGCGGTCTTGCCGCCTTCCTGATAGATGGCGCCCGTGGCGAAGTCGACACCAAAGGCGATCAGCCCGGGGATTACGTAAAACAGAATGCCGATGGCATCGAGGCCGGCGACCAGAGGGTCGATCTTGCCTTCGATCTGGCCACGGCGGTCAGGCCAGAACAGAGTACCGCACGCCGTGATCTGGGTGAGCAGCACAGCAATCAGAACACCACCAACGACACGGAAAGGGATGCGCATGAATATCTCCTGAGGGAAGTCGCCACAATACAGGCAAAAGGCCTTGGTGTACCTCAGACCGGCGAAAGCGGGCTGGGTTCGCCGTTATACCTTTAGCGTCCGGTGTCCGCTACCTTGGTTTTATTGCCTGTTGCTACATCAGCCCCATCACGAAATCCGCAAATCAACACTCAACCAGATTCACCGCCAATCCCCCCCGCGAGGTCTCCTTGTACTTGTCATGCATGTCCGCACCGGTATCGCGCATCGTACGGATGGCATGATCAAGCGAAATAAAATGATCGCCATCGCCGCGCAATGCCATCTGCGCCGCGTTGATGGCCTTGACCGCAGCAATCGCATTGCGCTCGATGCACGGCACCTGAACCAGGCCGCCGACCGGATCGCAGGTCAGACCGAGGTTGTGTTCGAGGCCGATTTCCGCGGCATTCTCGACCTGCTTGGGGGTCGCTCCCAGCACCTCGGCCAGACCGGCGGCGGCCATGGCGCAGGCCGAGCCGACCTCGCCCTGGCAGCCCACTTCAGCGCCGGATATCGACGCGTTTTTCTTGCACAGAATACCTACCGCAGCGGCCGCCAGGAAAAACCGCACCACGTCATCGGCACAGGCTTCAGGGTTGAACTTCATGTAGTAGTGCAGCACCGCCGGGATGATGCCGGCCGCGCCGTTGGTGGGCGCGGTGACCATGCGCCCGCCAGCGGCGTTCTCTTCGTTGACCGCGAGGGCGAACAGGTTGACCCACTCCATGGCGCTGAGCGTCGAACCGATGACGTTCGGCTTGCCAATTTCCTGCAGACTCTGGTGCAGGCGCCAGGCGCGGCGGCGCACGTTAAGCCCGCCCGGCAAGATGCCTTGGGCATTCAGGCCCTGCTCGACGCAACGGCGCATGGCCTGCCATATGAAATCGATTTTGGCGCGGATTTCATCCTCGCTGCGCCAGGTCTTTTCGTTCTCCATCATCAATGTGGCGATGCTCATGCCAGTCTGCGCGCACAGCCTGAGCAACTGCGCTGCCGAGTTGAAGTCGTAGGGCAGTTCGGTGGTGTCGCTGTCGAGCTTGCCGCTGGCGGCCTGGGCTGCGTCGATGACGAAACCGCCACCGACTGAATAGTAGGTCTGTTCGATGCACTGGCCATTCTTCAAATAGGCCAGCAGGGTCATGCCATTAGGGTGATAGGGCAGGCTCTCCTCCAGCAGCCGCATGTCACGCGGCCAGTCGAAGAGCACTTCATGCTCGGCGCCCAGCAACAGGCACTGGCGGGCGATCACCTCATCGACACGCAGCGCCACGGCAACGGGGTCGACCTGATCGGGCCATTCGCCCATCAATCCCATCAGCGTTGCCCGGTCGCTGCCATGGCCGATGCCGGTGGCCGACAGCGATCCATACAGCCGCGCTTCAACGCGTTCGACCAGGCCGAGCTTGCCGCGCTCGCGCAGTTGCGCGGTAAACAGCGCCGCCGCCCGCATCGGCCCTACCGTATGCGAACTGGACGGGCCGATACCGATTTTGAACATGTCGAAGACACTGATAGCCATGATGAACCCATAATGATCACGTGATGGAAGCTTCCACCTCTAGGGCTATCTTTGGTGGAATCCGATGCGCAAACAAACGATAGTTCCTATGTCATCGTTTAGTGGGGCTCAACAATGAGCAAGATTCTTAACGCGCAGATGCATGCCTGGTTGCAGGTCTTTGCTTGCGCGGCGCGGCATCTGTCCTTTACCCGCTGCGCTGACGAACTGCACGTGACGCCCGGGGCCATCAGCCAACAGATGAAACAACTGGAAGATCGCCTCGGTTTTGCGCTGTTCCACCGCGTCGGCCGCGGGTTGGAACTCACCGCCCAGGGCCAGCGCCTGGCCGTCGTCGCCAACGAAGTACACAGCCGCATTGATGACGAACTGCGCCTCCTGCATTCCGGCGCCATTGGCGGCATCTTCAAGCTGCGTTGTATTCCCTCGTTCCTGAGCAAGTGGCTGATGCCGCGCCTGCCGGCGCTGGAGCGGCGCTTCCCGGACGTGGAGCTGCGCATCATCGCCGAGGACAGCAGCGGCTCGTTGCGTGACGATGATTTCGACCTGGCCATTGATCTCAACGATGGCAGTTATGCCGGGTTGACGACCACGCCGCTGCTCGAAGAGGAACTCTTTCCAGTGTGCTCGCCCGGCTTGCTCATAGGCAGGCCGCCGCTGGACGCGCCGAGCCAGCTGGTGCACTACCCGTTGCTGCACGACATCACCGCCTGGCGCGGCAGCTATGAATACGCCGAATGGGAGTTCTACCTGTCCGCCATTGGCGCCGAGGGCATCAACGTACGCCGCGGCCACACCTTCAACCGCAACCACCTGACCATCGAAGCCGCCCGCCTGGGCATGGGCGTGGCTATCGCCCGTCGCGCGCTGATCACCAACGAGCTGGAACAGGGCTCGCTGATCGTGCCGTTCGGCCAGCCGATCAAGGCGCGTAAAAAGTATGTGTTGGCCTACCGAGAAGGCGCGTTGAACACCCCCTCGCGGCGGGCGATTCATGATTGGCTGGTGACGCAGGCGGTGGGGTCGGGGGATACGTTGTGATCCCTATTCGCGATGGGACATTCAACCCCGTGGTGAGGGGGCTTGCTCACAAGGGGCCGTCCCTGCCAACCCATTTCCTGCAATAACAACCCCCGGAGCGCACAATGAAAATCGTCATCGCCCCTGATTCCTTCAAAGACAGCCTCAGCGCTGAAGGCGTCGCCGCTGCTATCGCGCAGGGCGTGCGCGACGCATTCCCGGATGCCGAACTGGTCCTTTGCCCCATGGCCGACGGCGGCGAAGGCACAGTCGACGCCATCCTCGCCGTATTACCCGGCGAGCGCCGCAGCGCCTCGGTCCGCGGCCCGCTAGGCGCAGAGGTCATCGCCCGCTGGGGTTGGCTGCCAGAATCGCGCACGGCCATCATCGAGATGGCCGAAGCCAGCGGCCTGCAACTGCTCACCCTTGAGCAGCGCGACGCATCCCACAGCTGCACCTACGGCACCGGGCAATTGATCCTTGAAGCGGTAGAGGCCGGGGCAGAGAAAATCATCCTCACCATCGGTGGAAGCGCCACCAACGATGGCGGCGCCGGCATGCTCCGGGCGCTGGGCGTACGTTTCTATGATTTTTCCGGCAGTGAACTGCCCCCCGGAGGCCTGGCACTGTCGCAACTGTCGCGGCTCGATCTGACTCACTTCGATCCACGCCTGCAAACCCTGCACTTTTCCGTCGCCGCCGACGTCGACAATCCGCTGTGCGGGCCCCACGGCGCGTCATTCATCTTCGGTCGCCAGAAGGGCGCCAATCCCCAGCAGATCGAAGCCCTGGATCACGCCCTGGCGCACTTCGCCGACTGCTGCGCCCAAGTGCTCGATCACGACCTGCGTGACGAACCCGGCACCGGCGCGGCGGGCGGAATGGGATTCGCGGCCAAAGCATTTCTCGGCGCCGAGTTCCGCCCAGGTGTCGAAGTGGTCGCTGAGTTGGTCGAGCTGGAAGAAAAAACCTGCGGCGCCGACCTGGTCATCACCGGCGAAGGCCGCTGCGACGCCCAGACGCTGCGCGGCAAGGCCCCTATGGGCGTGGCCCGTGTCGCTCAGCGCCAAGGCGTGCCGGTGGTAATCCTGGCGGGGACCCTGGGCGAGGGCTATCAGGCGCTGTACGCGCATGGCATCGATGCCGCGTTCGCCATCGTCTCCGGGCCGATGACGTTGGCGGATGCATGTGCTCATGCGCCACGGTTGTTGCGCGAGCGGGCGCGGGATGTGGTGCGGTTGTGGCAGCTGCGTCGTTGATGGCGCGCGGCCGTCGTAATCGACGAGTGGAGGAAGGCCCGCCGATGCATCGGCTACGCTTTGAAACGTCAACGTCTTTTTGAAAAGGAAATTCAAATGCGAGTGTGTTCTGCAGTGTTCATTTTCTCCCTTCTCCTCAGCGGTACTGCGCTGGCCAAAGATGATCACCATGAGTGCGAGGCGGCGCTGGACAAGCTCAAGTCTGCGTCCGAGGAGTCCTTCGTCAAGGAGGGGCATCACGAACATCAGCAAGCGCTGGAAGCCCATAAGTCTGGCGACTTCAAGAAGTGCGCCGACCAGGCCCGCAAGGCCCAGTCACATCTGAAAAACGCTTAACTGGGAGGAGTTATGAAAGCACTGATTCTGGGCGGTCTGTTGCTGCTGGCCGGCTGCAAATACTTCGGCTATCAGGAGAGTTGTACGGATAATCCCGATCGCCCCGAGTGCGATGGCTCGCATCAGGTCGAGGGGCATCGCAAGTAGGGCGCCTTGTTGCCGCACTGGTTCAGAGGCGCTGCGGGGAAGTCGCTGGATGTTGCGCCCTGTGTCAGCGTCCTGTCAGGCGCTTGTGATCGGGCGATGGGCAAGTTAACCTCTCGGCCGTCGCTGCTCATCAGCGGCCTGGGCTTGGCGGCCCTGAGGTACTGCGCAATAGCGCCCAAACACTGAAATGCAGGCGCATTTTTTTCGCCTGCATTTCGGCGTTATGGCGAGTTGCGTGGGGACCTTTTCGAAGGTGCCGGTTCGTACCCCGGTCCGCCAACCTCGCGCAATTCGCCACCTAGACGACTACAGGATTATTCTGATCCATCGGATGCAGATAAAGCGGCAGGAGTAGCCGCAGCCGACTCGGCAAGTCTATCGATGCTCACGCCAACACCCATAACCTGTGCTAATCCTGAAACGAGTCGTTCCTTGGCAGTTTTGGAGAACTCGTCTCGCTCGACACTGGATGCGGCGAAAAAACAGAATGAACAGCACTGCCACCGTGGTGAAAAAGTTGCCGACAACACCGCCGGCCCCCCCGAACGTCAGACCTTTCACGAGGTGCCATGCCCGCTCGGAAAGTGATTCATGTTGATGTCTGCCGATGAATGTCCAGAGCCGGTCTTTGAAGTGCTCCTCCAGCTCTTCTTGCTTTTCCTGGGCAGCCTGAGCCAGCAATTCTGAGACAACACGTGTGGCTTTTTCGCGATACATCCCCAAGGCGGGCAGTTCAGCGCAAACCACGTGATTTCGGAGCTCCACATCCGTAGGTCGCCGCTGATTGAGGCGTTCGAATTCCTGAAGATATTGCTGCTTGCTCTGCTTGTACAGGCAATAGGCGAGTTGGCCAACGATGTCATCGTCATTGCCCACCAGTTGCTGGTAGACGACGTTATATTCAACCTGTGAAGCGGGCGCAGATCTTGAAGTGGCGCCCTTGCTGGATGCTTTAGAGGACTTACGATCGCCCTTTCTTCCACATGCTATCGAGAGGCCGAACGCTTGGCTTTGGCAAAGCGCGCGTTGATGGACTCGGCGTTTTCGGAGCGGAAAAGATCACGGGCAAACGCCCCAATAGCCTTTTTTGAGCTGTAGCGGCTCAAGACCTTGGACGCAAAATCGCCTTTTTTTCCAACTATCGCTTTGAATAGATCGTTCATAAGCCCTCCGACAATGGCGTGAGTATATATCAGAGCGTTGGAGCCACCAGAGAACGAACGGTGTCCACTGCCACGTTATACTCCCCGCCCTACCCGGGAGCCCTGTATGCAATCCTTACCCATCGACGCGGCCTTGCCAGCGCTGCGCCAAGCCCTGTCCACTCGCCACGAAGCGGTCCTCGAAGCGCCACCCGGCGCCGGCAAGACCACTCGCGTGCCGCTGGCGATGCTCGGCGAAGCATGGCTCGGCGACCAGACCATCCTCATGCTCGAGCCGCGACGTTTGGCCGCCCGTGCCGCCGCCGAGCGGCTCGCCAGCGAGCTGGGCGAGAAGGTCGGCGAGACGGTGGGGTATCGCATCCGCCTCGAAAGCCGCGTCGGCCCGCGCACCCGTATCGAGGTCGTGACCGAGGGGATTCTCACCCGGCGCTTGCAAGACGATCCGGCGTTGGAAGGCGTGGGCCTGTTGATCTTCGACGAGTACCACGAGCGCAGTCTCGACGCCGATCTGGCCCTGGCGTTGAGCCTGAACGGCCGCGAACTGCTGCGCGATGATCCGCCGCTGAAAATCCTCTTGATGTCCGCGACATTGGAAGGCGAGCGGCTGTCGGCGTTGCTTGATGGCGCCCCGGTGATCCGCAGCGAAGGGCGAATGTTTCCGGTGGCCACGCGCTGGGGCAAGCCGTTTGTGGCGGGCGAATATATTGAACCGCGCGTGTACAGCACCGTGCTCGATGCCCTGAATGACGAGTCCGGCAGTCTGCTGGTGTTTCTGCCCGGCCAGGCCGAAATCCGCCGGGTCGCGCAGCAATTGAGTGAGGCACTGACCGGGCGCGACGACGTGCTGATCTGCCCATTGCACGGCGAGTTGGACCTGAATGCGCAGCGGGCGGCCATCGATCCTGCGCCGCCCGGCAAGCGCAAGGTGGTACTGGCCACTAACATCGCCGAGACCAGCTTGACCATCGACGGCGTGCGGGTGGTGATCGATGCCGGGCTGGCGCGGGTGCCGCGTTTCGATCCGAACAGTGGCATGACCCGGCTTGATACTCAGCGCATTTCTCGCGCCAGTGCGACCCAACGTGCCGGTCGGGCAGGGCGGCTGGAGCCGGGGGTGTGTTATCGCTTGTGGTCGGAGGCGCAGCACGAGCAGTTGGCCGCCTATGGCAGCCCCGAAATCCTGCAGGCGGACCTCGCCGGGCTGGCGTTGCAACTGGCGCGCTGGGGTGTGACGCCGGAGCAACTGGTTTGGCTGGATGCGCCACCCGCAGCGGCTTATGCACAGGCGGGGGATTTGTTGCAGCGCCTGGGGGCGGTGGCGGAGCAAGGCGACACCACGCTAACGCCTCACGGCCAGGCTATGGCGCAATTGCCCGCGCATCCGCGTATCGCTCATCTGTTGTTGCGTGGGCAGGCGCTGGGGCTGGCTGAGTTAGCCTGTGATGTGGCGGCAATGCTTGGCGAACGTGACATTCTGCGGGGGGCGGGTGCCGATCTGCATAGCCGTCTGGCGTTGTTGAGCGGTGAGCAGCGCGCGGCTCGCGGGGCGCAAGGTGGGGTGCAACGGATCAAGCAGTTGGCGCGGCAGTATCGCGGGTATTTGCCGAAGCGGCTCGCCTCCCTGGCCGTCCCTGATCCTGAGCACAGTCGCTGGTTAGGCGCCCTGTTGGCTTTGGCCTATCCAGATCGCGTCGCCCATCAACGCCGCCCCGGTGGCGCCGAATACCGTCTGGCCAGCGGCCGTGCCGCATTGTTTGGCGAGGCCGATGCCCTGATGAAACACGAATGGATCGTCATCGCCGATCTCGGCAGTCGTCAGGGCCAGCGAGAAGAACGCATTTACCTGGCCACCGATTTCGATCCGCAACTGTTCGATGACGTGTTGGCCGAACAGGTGCGCGACGTCGAGCAGCTCGACTGGGACGAGCGCGAAGGGGTGATGGTCGCCGAGCGCCAGCGTAAGGTCGGCGCCCTGATTCTCAGCCGTGAACCCTTGACCGGCCTGGACGCCGACGCCCGAGCGCGCGCCTTGCTCGGGCTGGTGCGCCGCAAGGGCCTGGCGTTGCTGCCCTGGACGCCGGAGCTGCGCCAGTGGCAGGCGCGGGTGGCGCTGCTGCGCGGCCTGGATGTAGCGGCAGGCAAGCCGAGCGAGTGGCCGGATGTCAGCGACGAAGCCTTGCTGGCGAACCTGGAGGATTGGCTGCAACCCTATCTGGGCAAGGTTTCGCGCTTGAGTCATTTCGCGCAGTTGGACCTGTCCTCGATCATCCGCAACCTGTTGCCCTGGCCGCTGCCGCAACGCCTTGACGAGCATGCTCCGCAGCATCTGTCGGTGCCCTCGGGCTCATCGGTGCGTCTTGACTACAGCGAAACGCCGCCGGTGTTGGCGGTGCGTTTGCAGGAACTGTTCGGGCTGGCGCAGACCCCGAGCGTGGCTCAGGGACGTCAGCCGGTGCTGTTGCATCTGTTGTCTCCGGCGCGCCGACCTGTGCAGGTGACCCAGGATCTGGCGAGTTTCTGGGCTAATACCTATGAGCAGGTGAAGAAGGATTTGAAGGGGCGGTATCCGAAGCATTATTGGCCGGATGATCCGTTGGTGGCTGAGGCGAGCGCGCGGATCAAGCCGCGTAAATAACCGTTTGCGCTGTAGCGAGGGGGCTCGCCCGCGAAAATAGGGCCAGCCCCTTCTGCAGGGTTGGCACGCCGGATCGGGCACCCTCAATGAGCACGGGCTGACGGCCGTTGCTTATGTTCTCAGTGATCAGGTGCGGATCAGTGGAACCACCTCTGTTAACTATTTATTTATGCACCCTCTGCTTAAGATTCACGAGTAGCGGCCGATTATATTGGATCGCTGAGCTTAAATTGGCTCTGATCGTTTGGTAAAAGTCAGTGTAAATTTGGAGTTGACAAGTGAACTTGCGCATAAACTGCAAAGCTATAATTATCGCGTTGTCTTGTGTTTTTTCAGATGTGGCTGTTTCTGAAAATCTCAAAGTCTACAATTTTTCTCCTGTTAATCAATATAATCTTAATCTGTCAGCCAGTTTTTGGAATCCCATCATAAAATATGTGTCCGAAAAAAGCGGAGTCAATCTTACTCTGAAACTAGGTCGAACATCCTCTGATACAACTAGTTATGTGCTCGCCCAAGAAGTTGATTTCGCCTTTACCAATCATCTGTTTAGCCCTGAGCGCGACAAAATGGGATGGAAGGTATTTGGTCGCCGTGACGCGCCTTCCCTCGAAGGGCAAATCGTGGTGCCTGCCGACTCGCCAATCCATAGCCTTTCGGAGTTGGAAGGCAAGGAAGTCGTTTATCCGGGCCCAGAAGCGTTCATTGCTTATAAAGTCACAAGCTCGGAATTGGTAAAGGAAGGGATCAATACGTCTACTGTGTTTGCGGGAAACATGGATGGCGCTTTCAGCCAACTGCTCAGTGGCAAGGCCCAAGCGATGGGGGTCAACTCACAGCTTGTAAGTGGCTACACTGAAAGAGAAGGTAAGTCTTTCCGCGTACTTTGGAATTCTTCCCCGTTCAATGATTTAGCTCTCATGGTCTCTCCTCGGGTTTCTGAAAAAGAGCTTGATGCAGTAGCGAACGCATTTTTTAATATGCAGTACGATACCTACGGCCGCAAAGTTCTTCATGAGGCGACCGAGTTAGTCCATGCCCCTGCACCTATTACCTTTATTCCCGCGACGGCAGCGGATTATGCTTCCTATCGTGATTTCTATAGTGGCTTGCCAGCGAATCTTAAGTAAATAATCCAACAATTAGCTGGAGAGGCTGTTAATGAATTTTTTTAAAAGCCTGCTACCCAAATCACTGACGTCGCGTATATTGGGGATGTTGTCCATCCTGATAATGGCTTTTCTGACGACTGGGCTGGGTCTGTTTTATAAAAATCAGCTGCTTCAGCATATTGAAGAGATACAAGACACCGCCAACATGTTGATCGAGGTTGCCGCACAAGCGGTAGAGGAAAGTGTAGTCATCGGCGATTACGATACGATCCAGAGAACCCTCGAAAAAACCTTGGCTCGCTCGCCGTTCAACTCGGCCATGTTTATTGACCTGTCAGGTGGAGTGATTCGCCTGCAGGCACCGAGTGCTCCTTTTGGAAGAGCCCCGGCGTGGATAGAGTCTCAAGTCGCTGCAAGATTATTCGATGTCAATCGTCCGATAACTATTGGAGGGAAAGATTATGGCGTGATGCGCCTGTCTTTCAATGCCGAGAAAATTGCTGCCGAACTCTATAATCTGGTAGTACAAGCTACGCTATTGGCAGTGTTTTTTCTAATTATCAGCTTGATGTTGATGGGGTTCATGATCAAGCGTTCGCTTGCCCATCTAGGCAAACTTCACTCTTATGAGGCGGAAATCGCGTCAGGCGCAGTGGCAGCAGAAGCTATGTTGGTCGCTGATGCTCCCATGGAAATACAAGAGGCTATAAAGGCAGTAAACCGTACTGCAGCGAGCATGCGCAATCACTTTGGTCAGCGCATCGAATCGTTGATGAATACTTTGGTGCAACATAAAAATGCCTTGGATGAGGTTTCAATCGTTTGCGAAGTTTCGGCCTCCGGCCGTATCACCTATGTTAACGAACGCTTCGTGACAAGCTCACAGCATTCGCGAGCCGAGCTTTTAGAGTTGACCATCGATGAAGTCTGGACAGGCATGTCTTCAGCTAATCAGCCGTGGCAGTGGGCACCTGAACCTGACGTGTGGAACGGTGAGGTCAGGCTCTCAGGTCGTGCCGGCACGGAGCAGTGGCATCGACGCACTATCATCCCCATTCTCGATGATGGGGGCGGCGTTGAAAAATATATTTGCATCGATATCGATATTACCGATCGCAAAGAGTTTGAGGTCGCGATTCTGGATAACTCCAGGAGGCAAAATTTGATCGCCTTGTTTGGCCAGCAGGCACTGACAGAAGAAAACATCAGTGCCCTAGGTAAACGAGTAGCATTAACCGCGGCGCAAGGATTGAAATTAAGCACGGCGGCTTTATTGGTCGTTGACCGAATGAGTCACGGGATTATCCTCAGCGCTGAGGTTGGCTTCAGCGACTTTGACATTCATGACGGCGATCATAATGACTTTTTGAACGGTATTGCTTCTTCTGTTGGGTTTAGCATTACTCCTGACGGGCCTGATGCTGTCTACAAGCTGCTCACTGGTGATACAGTGGACGCTTTCAATATTAGAAGTGGTATAGAGGTTGATATATCTTGTAGAGAGGTCTTCAAGGGCGTTCTTGGGGTTTATGCCTGCACCGATCACCCCTTTACACGTGAAGATATCAGCTACATTCAAACACTGGCCAACCTGTTGGCGGCCGCCCTTGAAAGAGATGACGCAAAGAAAAAGCTGACCTATCTGGCCGAAAATGATTCTCTCACCCATCTGCCTAATCGCTGGTTTCTCAACAATTATTTGCGCGATGCAATCAGTCGAACAGCATCCGCGTCAGATGCAATAAGCGTCATATTCATCGATTTGGACAGATTCAAAACCGTGAACGACACCATGGGGCATTCGGTAGGCGATGAATTGCTTATCCAGGCGAGTCGGCGCCTTGAAGATTGCATTGACGAGAACAGTATGGTTGCACGACTGGGAGGCGATGAATTCTCGATCGTGGTCACACATCATGTTTATTCGGAGAGTTTCATCAGATCGCTCGCGACCCGTGTCGTTGATGCGTTGGAGAAGCCGTTCAGCCTTCGCGGCCAGGATATATTCGTATCAGCGAGTGTAGGTATCGCCAATTATCCGTTTGATGGGGGTGACGCTGGCGTTATCCTCAAGAATGCTGATACAGCCATGTATCACGCGAAAAAAAGTGGCCGCAATAATTTCAAGTTTTATAATTCCGAGATGAACGAAAGTGCAATCAAGCGCTTGCAAACCGAAACGCTATTACGCGGGGCGCTTGATCGCGATGAGTTTATTCTGCATTTTCAGCCAAAGGTAAGTCTCGGAAATGGCGGGATCAGTGGTTTGGAGGCGTTATTGCGGTGGCATCATCCAGTGCAAGGTCTGGTTTCTCCCGCTGATTTCATCCCTATGCTTGAGGACACTGGCCTGATAATTCCTGTAGGCGAATGGGTTATCCGGAAAGTCTGTGAAACCATAAAAAGCTGGGAAGAAAATAATCTCAGAGTGGTGCCGATCGCCATCAATCTGTCAGCCAGGCAGCTTCAGGTAAAGGGCTTGGCTAAAATCGTCAAGCACATTTTGGAAGAGTACGGTGTCGATCCTGCTCTTTTAGAATTCGAGCTTACCGAATCAGTGCTGATGATTGATCCCGAGTCGGCAGTGGAAATACTTCGAGATATAAAGTCATACGGTATCAGTCTCTCGGTCGACGATTTCGGCACTGGCTATTCCAGTTTAGCCTACTTGAAGCGATTTCCTATTGATACCTTGAAAATCGATAGGATGTTTATAAAAGATATAATGAGCAATCATGAGGATGCCGCCATCACCAGAGCGGTAATAGTATTGGCGCACGAGTTGGATCTTAAGGTCATTGCCGAAGGTGTCGAAACAAACGAGCAACTAGAACTGCTCGTCAAGCATGGCTGCGATCAAATACAGGGTTATCTTTTTAGCAAACCGTTACCCAGTGATGATTGTGCTGCCCTGATTAAATTGTCACATAGTTTGAATATGAGGTTTGCTGAAAATGGCTACGCGTAACTTCACCCGCACCTAACGGGGTGGCAATTTAAAGGTCGCCAGCACCGGTAAATGATCCGATATCTCCAACGTATCGTCCTGCCGAACCGCCGCCTCTTGCCGCGTAATCCGGGGGCTATGAAATAGATAATCCACTGTCCGATCCGGGCTGTCCCCCGTCTGGCCATTGGGGTAATGCGTCAGCCATTGTGCGCGATCGACGCTGCCGACTTCGGCATTGCTGGGGATCATCGGGTACTTGTCCCACAGCAGGTGCAGATCGGCATCGGCTGAATAGCGTTGCTGTTGGTCGAGTGCCAGACGCTGGCGCTGGCCCAGTGGCAGCAGTTCGAAATCACCGCCGATCAACCAGGTTTCGCCATGGGCTTCCAATTGGTCGAGTTGCTGGCTGACCGCCTGCAGTTGACGCAGTTGTGTGTCTCGCCCAGAAGCGTAGCGATCGAGGCGGGTATTGAGCACTGCCAGTTGGCCACCGCCCTGGATCGGCAAATAGGCGCTGAGCACCGCCCGTTGGGGCGCGAACGGCAGCGTGAAGGGATTGCCTTCGGTGCGTTGTGGCAGTTGCAGGCGCTCGGCGTGCTCGATGCGGTAGCGGCTCAGGGTCGCCAGCGTGCGGCCGACGCTGCCGAAGACGTGCGCGCTGGGGTCGAAGTCCGCCTTCCATTCGTAGGCCTGGGCGGAGCAGGGGTAGAGGTCGGCCAGGCGTTCACGGATCAAGGCTAGTTGGTCCTGGTAATCGCTGGACTTGGCGCCCTTGTCTACGGCCTGCAGCAGGACCACGTCCGGTTGCTCGTCGCGGATGACGCGTGACACTTCATCGAGGTTGTAGGCGAGGTCGGCGCTGGTGGCGCGGTCGTCCGGGCCGCGGTCGTCGGCCAGCTCGTACCAGAACACGTAGCGTTTGCCGGCCAGAAACTGCACGTTCCAGGTCATCACCTTGAGCCCTTGGCCTGCGGCGAGTTCAGGGGCGCTAGCATGGCATTGCACGGCGACGTTCTGCCGGGCTGGCGGTCGCCAGCTCACTGCGTGTATGGCCACGAATACCAGCAGTATGGCCAGGGCAATCAGGATCAAGGTGTAGCGCAGCAGTCGGCTCATGGGCGAGACAGGTCGGTCGAGATCATCTCCCGAGCATAACCGACACTGAGGGCCACTGCCCACCCGCGCTTCAGGCGGCGCTATTGTCCAGGTCGGGTTCGGTGACCAGCATGAACAGGCGGAACATCACCACGCTGGTAAACAACTGCAAGAAACTGTTGAGGCTGTCGATTATCAGGTCCACCAGCGGGTTCTGGCCGGCGGGGTAGAGCATGCCGCTGGCGTCGTCCAGCAACCACAAAGGGATCAGCGCCGCGAGGATGCAGGCCATGATCTGCCAGAATCGTCCGCGGCTCAGTTCCAGGCTCTGCTTGATGGCAGCCAGTGGCGTCAGCCCGCGCAGCACCAGCAGATATTCGGAGAACGCCAGCTTGGCCATTACCCACAAGCCCGGCAGGATGAACAGCGACATGCCGAGCATGATCAGCAGCGTGCTGATGGCCGCCAACAGAGCGTAGGGCGGCCAGATCCGCAGGGCCACTGCCAGCAGGTCGCGGTGACGCGGAGTGTCGCCATTGCTGCGCGCATCGAGAAACAGAATCAGCGCCCCGGTGTACAGCGGATAGAACAGCAGCCCGACCATGACATCGAACACGGGCGAGCCGTTCGGGCCGACCAAGTGCCCTACCAACTGCCGGCCCAGTGCTTCGAGCACCAGCAGCGGCAGGCACAATTGGGCGATGGCCCACAGATTGCGTTGGCAGAAGTAAAGCGAGTCGCGCAGAACGGTGAGTGGATTCATGGGTCAACACATTCAGAGTCAAAGCAGTCGCACACTGTAGACGATGCGCCAGAGCCCTCCAACCGCTGTCAGC
Source organism: Gammaproteobacteria bacterium (assembly GCA_903970465.1). Classification (GTDB taxonomy): domain Bacteria; phylum Pseudomonadota; class Gammaproteobacteria; order Pseudomonadales; family Pseudomonadaceae; genus Aquipseudomonas. Next base: position 26,816 of record CAJCIO010000179.1, on the reverse strand, counting down.
TGTGCAGTAAATAATCTTTCATGGGGGCGGGCTATTGAATCGGCGCTGATGCTGCCCCATTAATCCTCTGTACCCGGTTCACCGTGAACCCGGTCGGATCAATTCCGGCAATCTGACGAGGTCGCCATGAACAGCGATGAACAAACCCTGATCGATGGACTGTTTTCCCGGTTGCAGCAAGCCGAAAAGGACTCAGGCCCACGCGATGCCCTGGCGCAAGAGCGGATCAAGGAACACGTGACTGCCCAGCCGAACGTGGCCTATTACATGGCCCAGTCGATTCTGGTGCAGGAAGCGGCTATCAAACGTCTCGACGAGCAGAACAAGAAGCTGCAGGCCGATCTGGCTCAGGCTCAAGCACAGCTCCAGGCTCAGGCCCAGACTTCACCGACACCGAGTGGCGGTGGTGGTTTTCTGTCGAGCATTTTTGGCAGTGGCTCCCGTGATTCGGCGCCTGCTGCCCCGACACCTTCGGCCGGTGGCTGGCGTGAGCCGGCGCCGCGTTATGCCGCGCCACCACCGCAGCCGCAGCAGCAATATGCCCAGCCAGCACCTGCCGCCGCGCCTGCGGGTGGCGGTTTCATGCGTGGCGCGCTGCAGACCGCAGCCGGCGTGGCCGGTGGCGTGATGCTGGCTGAAGGTATCAGCAGCCTGTTCCATCACAACTCGCAACCCCAGGAAATCGTCGAGGTGTTGCAGGAGTCGCCTGCCCAGTCCAACGACTGGGGCGGTGGTGGCGGTGAAGAGCAACAGCGCCTGAGCAACAACGACAGTTGGGGCAACAATGACCAGAGTGGTATCGCTGACAGTGGGTACGATGATGGCGGTAGCGGGTTCTTCTCGGATGATGACGACAGTTTCGTCTGATTGATTGCCTTGTTGCCCAGTACCGGCCTCTAAATGAGGCCGGTTTTTTGTCTGGGGTATTGGTGCCATGCATGCGGGCCCTTCCCGGGCAGCGGCCGCAATGGAATTCACAGTAACCCTCCCCAGGCTGGCATACTGGCGCCTCTTTCGGGCATTGGTTGCAATGCTCGCCCCAGCGGTCAATGTTCACGAGGACGAGCGGTGAAGAGAATCGCAGTGTTCGCCGATGTACAGAACCTCTATTACACGGTGCGTCAGGCCTACGGTTGCCATTTCAACTATGCCGCGCTGTGGGCTGATATCAGCCAGCATGGCGAGATCGTCGAGGCGTATGCCTATGCCATCGACCGTGGCGACAGCAAGCAGCAGCAGTTCCAGCAGATCCTGCGCAATCTGGGCTTCGTGGTGAAACTCAAGCCGTATATCCAGCGCAGCGACGGTTCCGCCAAAGGGGACTGGGATGTGGGCATCACCATCGATATCATGGACGCCGCGCCCCATGTCGACGAGGTGGTGCTGGCCTCGGGCGACGGTGATTTCGACCTGCTGCTCGAACGCATCATCGGCAAGCATGGGGTCAATGCAGTGGCCTATGGTGTGCCGGGGCTGACCGCCAATTCGCTGATTCGCGCGGCCAGCCGCTATGTGCCGATCGACGGCGGGCTGCTGCTGCGAAATTGAACACCCTGAAACCGATCGTGTTGGAGCTGTTGTGGACCGTATAGCCGTCATCGACTTTGAAACCACCGGCCTGTCGCCGGGTGCCTGTCGCGCCACCGAAATCGCGGTGGTGATGCTGGAGCGCGGGCAAATCGTCGAGCGCTATCAGAGCCTGATGAACGCCGGCGTGCCGATCCCGGCGTTCATTACCGGCTTGACCGGGATATCCACGGCCATGGTACGCAAGGCCCCAGCCGCGGCGCAGGTGATGAACGAAGTCGCAGAGTTCGTTGGCGACGTCCCTCTGGTGGCGCATAACGCCTCGTTCGACCAAAAATTCTGGGACTATGAGCTAGGCCTGGTGCGTCGCCGTCGCGCGCAATCGTTCGCCTGCTCGCTGCTGCTGGCGCGGCGCCTGATGCCAGCTGCGCCGGATCACAAGCTGGGTACCCTGACGCGCTGGGCCAATTTGCCCCACACTGGCCAGGCTCACCGGGCCATGGCCGATGCCGAGATGGCTGCTAACCTGTTGCAGCATCTGGCTGTGGAGCTGCGCCAGACCCACGGTTTGAGCAACGTCGGCCATGAACTGTTCTGCTCTTTGCAGAAAGTCCCCAAGGCGAAGATCGCCGAGGTGCTGCAAAGGCATCGCGGGTAAGTCAGCATTGATGCGGCCGCACATGTACCCCAAGACACACGAAACGCAGCCTTACAGGTAAACTGCGCGCCATTGCTGAATTTTCTGACGGTAGACCCATGACATTCGCCTCCCTCGGCCTGATCGAACCCCTGTTGCGCGCCCTTGAAACCCTCGGTTATCAGACCCCGACGCCCGTCCAGGCGCAGGCGATACCCGCAGTGCTGGCCGGCCGCGACCTGATGGCGGCGGCGCAGACCGGCACCGGCAAGACCGCCGGTTTCGGTTTGCCGCTGCTGCAGCGCCTGACCCAGGAAGGCGCCGTGGTCGCGCCCAACTCGGTCCGCGCGCTGATCCTGGTGCCCACCCGCGAGCTCGCCGAGCAGGTCCACGCCAACATCGCCGAATACGCCGAACACCTGCCGCTGCGCACCTATGCGGTGTACGGCGGGGTCAGCATCAATCCGCAGATGATGAAGCTGCGCAAGGGTGTCGACTTGCTGGTGGCCACCCCTGGCCGTTTGCTCGACCTGTTTCGCCAGAACGCCGTCAAGTTTTCGCAACTGCAGACGCTGGTGCTGGACGAAGCCGACCGCATGCTTGACCTCGGGTTTTCCGAAGAACTGCGCGACATCTACAAGGCGCTGCCGAAAAAACGCCAGACGCTGTTGTTTTCCGCGACCTTCTCCGAGGCCATTCGGACGATGGCCGGGCAAACGCTCGACAACCCGCTGAGCATCGAAGTCAGCCCGCGCAACGTGGCTGCCAGCACGATCAAGCAGTGGATCGTCACTGTGGATAAAAAGCGCAAGCCGGAGCTGTTCATCCATTTGCTCAAGCAACAGCACTGGAAACAGGTGCTGGTGTTCGCCAAGACCCGCAAGGGCGTCGACGAACTGGTGGACCGCCTGCAAGGGCTGGGCATCAACGCCGATGGCATCCATGGTGACAAGCCACAGGCCACTCGCCAGCGCGCGCTGGATCGGTTCAAGGCCAGCGAAGTGCAGATTCTGGTGGCCACCGATGTCGCCGCGCGCGGCCTGGATATCGAAGAACTCCCGACAGTGGTCAACTTCGATCTGCCGATCGTTGCTGAAGACTATGTGCATCGCATCGGCCGTACCGGGCGCGCGGGTTTGAGTGGCGAGGCGATCTCGCTGGTCTGTGCCGATGAAGTGCAATTGCTGGCGGCCATTGAAGTGCTGACTCGGCAGACGTTGCGTCGCATCCAGGAGCCGGATTTCGAACCCGACCACCGCGTGCCGGAAACCAGCGCCAGCGGCGAAGTGGTGAAAAAACCGAAGAAGCCGAAAAAGCCCAAGGCCAGCAGCGGCAAACGCAATTTGGGCAAGTGGGTGGATAGCGGTGATAGTGAGCCGGCGCCTGCGGCCAAGCCTGTACGCAAAGTCCCGGCGTTCAATACCGGGCCGCGCAAACGCAAGCCTTGAGATGATATGCAAGCAGTGCCGGCCGCCAAGAGGCCGGTACAGCCGCCACTCAATCTATGAGGCTGGTCTCGTCGAAACGACTTGGCCTACTCCCTCAGCTTGACCACAAATCACCTCCTCATGATCCACCCCAATCGGGCTCTCGCTCCGGTGAGTCACGATGAACAACGTCGTTTGCGGGCTGATATGGGCCAGCAGATACTTCCACACCTGCGGCTCGGTCCGCACATCGAAAGAGTTGGTAGCCTCGTCCAGAAACAATACCCTCGGCCCCCGCAATAAACTGCGCACTATCGCCACCCATTGCCGCTCCCCGGCCGACAGATCCTCCATCGCCTGATCCAGCCCCAACGCTCGATTGCCGAAGCCATAGCGCCATTGATCCAGTACCCGCTGAGCGTCGTCAGTGCCGATGTCCGGATGCTGCAGCGCGATATTGTCGAATACCGACCCCTTGATCCACTCCACTTGGGCGCTTAGATAGTGAATGCGTTGATGATCAATCTGATTGCCATCGATCAAGTGTTTGTATATCCGCCGCAGGCAGGTGGATTTCCCCGCCCCCGAAGGGCCCGTCAGACGGATATGTTTGCCCATGCCGATATGCAGGCTGTCGTCTTGCACCTCGAATATAGCTACATCGCAGAGCAACACCCGCTTCCAGCGCTGCTGACCATGCATGAAAGGCTCATCGCCCGACTTGCGCAGCAGATCATCCAGCAGGTCATAGCCCGCCCGAATGGAAATCAGCCCGTGCTGGATAGTGTTGATCGCCGACGACGCGCCAGTGATGGGCGCCAGCACCCGGTCCAGATAGACCACCAGCAAAAACAGCTGGCTGGCTACGATCGCCTGCTCCTGAATCAACCATCCCGCCCAGGCAAAGACAGCCGCGTACGCGAAGCAGACCGCCAGCGAGAGATATGTGGCGCGAACATATTTTTGTGTGAACAGTAACTGGTGTTGCGCCAGCGACGAATGAATCAATCCATCCAGTTGGGTCTTGAAGTAAGCGTCGGCGCCCATTTCACGGTTGAGCTTGGAATTGGCCAGAATTTCACCGCAATACATCAGTACTTCATTGTCGGAACGGTAGGAAGTGCCCCCTAATTGAATTTCTCTTTCTCGTCCAAGGTGGGTGGCGATGTACAAGATGACTGCGGCTATCAAAAAGTAAGTGATGAATGTCGGGCCTATAAACCAGTAGATAATGCCAAGGACGATAGCGATCTCTATGAGCGCGGGGAATATAATCACAAACAATCCATGCATGACCGACATGGAACCGACGTTCATCTTGCTGAGAATGGCGGTACGTTCAGAAACCTGAATCGCACTTTCCGTAAAACCGTTATTAGTCTTATAGGTCGCATTGATGCGCTGAACAATCGTGCGGCAGTATTGATAAGTGGCCGCGTACAGCAGCGGGTTGACCACCCGCCACCGTACATCGCTCAATGCCCTGCCCAGCAGCTTCAAGGCGATAAAGGCTGCAATATAAAAGGCTGGCTGTGAGTGCGGGTTGGCAATGCCCGAAATCACCTGCGCCATGGCGAGGGGGGCGAGCGCGGCAAAAATGACCGCCCCCACGATGACAGCGACGCTGATCGACAGGGCGCTGACGTGATGGCGGGCAAAATCATGAGTCAGGTCTTCATGGATTTTTTTTAGTAAGACTGAGTCGAGCACAATGGCCCCTTTTTATACGTAACTTTTTATTGGGTATGCGGCGGGAGTCGAACAGTCTGTTCAGTCGAGCGCGGCGGTGAACTTAACACCTGTGATTGAAGTGTCCAGTAGCGGGTTCTGGATTACATGTCTTGTATCAAAAAAATCACGCCTTTGTAGGAAGTTACTGATTTTGATGTAGGGGTGTTTGGAAATGGCATATTTTTCGATCAACTTGAAATTGTCGACATCCCCCGTAGCGATGGGGCCCGCCCCAGCGCTACAGGGTTGTGTTGGCGCGAAGCCAACCCAGAACACCCTGCGCCGCCCGCCGCCCGCTGGCAAAACACGCCGTCAGCAAATACCCTCCCGTCGGCGCCTCCCAATCCAGCATCTCTCCCGCACAAAACACCCCGGGCATGGCCTTGAGCATCAACCCCTCATCCAGCCCCGCAGCCATCACGCCGCCCGCCGTACTGATCGCCTCATCCATCGACCGCGTCCTCACCAGCGTCAACGGCAGTGCCTTGATCGCCTGCGCCAAGGCCTGCGGATCGGCAAATTTGTCCTTGCTGGTCAACTCTCGCAGCAGGGCCGCCTTGACCCCATCGATATGCAACTGCCGATGCAGATGCTTGGCCATGGAGTTCGCGCCCCGCGGCCTGGCCAGCAGGCTGGCGATTTTATCCACAGCCATGCTGGGCAGCAGGTCGATGTGCACAGTCGCTGCACCGTCGAGGTTGATCGCCTCGCGAATAGCCGACGACAGCGCGTAGATCAGGCTGCCCTCGATGCCGGTCGCGGTGATCACGCACTCGCCCAAACGCATCGAATCGCCGGCCAGGCCGATAGCGACGTTCTTCAGCGGCGCTCCGGCGAACTTGTCCACAAGCAGCGGGGTCCAGGCGACGACATCGAAGCCGCAGTTGGCGGCCTGCAAAGGGGCGACCTGTACGCCCTGGGTATGCAGCCACGGCAACCACGCGCCGTCGGAGCCGAGCCGCGCCCAACTGCCGCCACCCAACGCCAACACCACAGCCCGTGGCCGCAGCGCCAATTCACCCTGTGGATAACTGATCTGCAACGCGCCATCCGCCGACCATCCCTGCCAGCGATGACGGGTGTGGATAACGACTCCCGCGTCGCGCAGGCGCTTGAGCCAGGCGCGCAGTAAGGGCGCGGCCTTCATGTCTGTCGGGAATACCCGCCCGGACGTGCCGATAAAGGTCTCGATCCCCAGCCCATGAATCCAGCCGCGCACCGCATCCGCATCGAAATCTCGTAGCCACGAAGCGGCCCAATCCGCCTGTGCGCCATAGCGGCCGACGAACGCGGGGTAGCCTTCGGAATGGGTGATGTTCATGCCGCCCACGCCGGCCAGCAGGAACTTGCGCCCCACCGACGGCATGCCGTCGTACAGGTCGACGGGTACTCCGGCCTGGCTGAGCACTTCGGCGGCCATCAGGCCGGCGGGGCCACCGCCGATGACGGCGACGCGGGAGGAGGGCAGGTCAGAAGTCATGGCGCAGGGATATCGGCTGAAATAGCCGAGCATTCTACCTCAGCGACCGCCCGGCAGTGGCTGTACAAAAAACGTACAGCACTCTCCGGGCCTTGCCCCGCTTGGGTGCAATGGCCTTGCGCTCAGGTTATCCACAGGCCGTTCCACAGCCAATGTGGGTAACTAATTGTTTTCCCACACCCTTTTGGCGCTGTGATGGAGGATGCCATGGCGCCGCGCCAGGGCTTCGCGGTCCTTGCTGTAGCCGCCGCCGATCACGGCCATGACCGGAATATCGCGGCCCAGACAGTGGCGCAGGACCCGCTCGTCGCGCGCCGCCACGCCTTCGTCGGTGAGTTTCAAGTAGCCCAGGGCATCGTCCTTGTGCACATCGACACCGGCGTCGTACAGCACCAGGTCGGGCTGATAAAGGGGCAGCAGGTAGTTGAGCGCGTCATCCACCACTTGCAGGTACTCGCGGTCGCCCATGCCCATGGCCAAGGGGATGTCCCAGTCGCTTTGCGCCTTGCGCGCGGGGAAATTCTTTTCGCAGTGCAGCGACACGGTGATGGCCTCGGGGGTATCGGCGAGAATTCGCGCGGTGCCGTCGCCCTGGTGCACGTCGCAATCAAAAATCAACACCCTGGACACCTTGCCCGTGGCCAGCAAGTAGCGGCTGATCACTGCCAAGTCATTGAAAATACAGAAGCCCGCCGGGTAATCGTAATGGGCGTGGTGGGTGCCACCGGCCAGGTGGCAGGCCATGCCATGGGCCAGTGCCTGCTCGGCGGTCAGCAGCGAGCCGCCCACGGCGCGTACCGTTCGTCGTGCCAGGGCCTCGCTCCACGGCAGCCCCAGGCGCCGCTGGTCTTCGCGGGACAACTCGCCACTCATGTAGCGCTCTATATACTCAGGCGCATGGGCAAGGGCGAGGATCTCGGCCGGGCACAGCTCCGGGCGCAGCAAATCCTCATCGCGGGTCACACCGCTGGCGATGAGGTGGTCGTGCAGCAAGCGAAACTTGTCCATGGGAAAGCGGTGATCGGGTGGGAAGTCCGGGCTGTAATCTTCGTGGTAAATCAAGGGCAAGTGCATGGGCGCGTCGATTGGCAAGGATGCCCCATCTTGCCAGCAGCACGTCGCCCGCTGCCAGCCCCGTTCGGATCAACCAAGCATCACAGAGAGGGGACGATGGCAATTACCGAGCTCGAAAGCGCGCGCCTGCTGATGCGTCAGTGGCGTGATGCGGATCTGGATGTGTTTGCCGGCATGTGCACGGATGAACGGGTCATGAAGTACTTTCCCGGTATGCTCAGCCGCCTTGAAAGCGCGGGCGTGATTGGGCGCATCCGTGGGCATTTCGCTGAATTCGGCTTTGGCCTGTGGGCGCTGGAGCGCAAGGATACCGGAGACTTCATCGGCTTCACCGGGCTCAGCACGGTGAACTTCGACGCGCATTTTACCCCGGCGGTGGAGATTGGCTGGCGCCTGGCCCACGACCATTGGGGCCTGGGTTTCGCCAGTGAGGCGGCCTGGACCGCGCTGCGTTGCGGTTTCGGCAAACTGGAGCTGGAGGAGGTCGTCGCCTTTACTGCGGAACTCAACGTGCCGTCGGAGAAAGTCATGCAGGCCATCGGCATGCGCCGGGATGCCTCTGGCGATTTCGACCATCCAGCGCTGGCCGAAGGGCACCCGCTGCGGCGTCAACGTTTGTATCGCATCACCCGCGAACAGTGGCAAGCGACGCTCTGAGCGTGGTTGGCCACTTGCGCAGTTCACCCTGTATGATTTCCCTCTTGAATTCGCGGTTGGAGTGAGACATGAGCCATGTGCTGGAAGATCTGGTCGACATGCTGTCGCTGGAGCCTGTTGAAGAAAGCATCTTCCGTGGTCGCAGTCAGGACCTGGGGTTTCGCCAGTTGTTCGGTGGCCAGGTGCTGGGGCAATCGCTGTCGGCGGCGACCCAGACAGTAGATCCCGAGCGCCAGGTGCACTCGCTGCACGGCTACTTTCTGCGCCCCGGCGACGCGTCGCTGCCGGTGGTGTACATGACCGACAAGGTGCGCGATGGCGGCAGTTTCAGCACCCGGCGCGTGACCGCCGTGCAGAAGGGCAAGCCGATATTCTTCTGCTCGGCGTCGTTCCAGAGCGCCGAAGAGGGATTCAACCATCAGGCGCAGATGCCCGAGGTGGTGGGGCCGGATAACCTGCCTACCGAGCTGGATATCATGCAGCAGGCTGCGCATTTGATCCCCGAGCACATGCGCGAAAAACTGCTGTGCGCCAAGCCCATCGAGGTGCGCCCGGTCACCGAGCGCGACCCCTATAACCCCAAGCCCGGCGACCCGCTCAAGTACGTGTGGTTTCGCGCTGATGGGGCGTTGCCGGACACCTTGGCGCTGCACAAATACATCCTCGCGTATGCCTCTGATTTCAACCTGCTGACCACCTCCTTGCTGCCCCACGGCAAATCGGTGTGGCACCGCGACATGCAGCTCGCCAGCCTTGATCATGCGCTGTGGTTCCACGGTCCGCTGCGCGCGGACGAGTGGCTGCTGTACGCCATGGACAGCCCGTGGGCCGGCAACGGCCGCGGTTTCGCCCGTGGCAGCATCTACAACCAGGCGGGCCAACTGGTGGCCTCATCTGCGCAGGAAGGCTTGATTCGTCATCGCGAGGATTGGTCGTGAGCCTGGCCGATGTGCGCCACTGGGTGTTCGACATGGACGGCACCCTGACTATCGCGGCGCACGACTTCGCGGCCATTCGCCAGGCCTTGGCGATCCCTGCCGAGGACGACATTCTCACCCACCTGGCGGCGTTGCCGGCCGAAGAGGGCCGTGCCAAGCATGCCTGGCTGCTGGAGCACGAGCGCGAGCTGGCCGTGGCCTCGCAACCCGCCGAGGGTGCCGTGGCGCTGGTGCGCGAGCTGGCCGCACGGGGTTGCCGTTTGGGGATCCTGACCCGCAATGCTCGCGAATTGGCGCACATCACCCTGGCGGCGATCGGTCTGGACGACTGCTTCCCGGTGGTCGATATTATCGGCCGTGACGAAGCGTTGCCCAAGCCCGATCCCGATGGCCTGCTGCAGCTGGCGAGCCGTTGGGGCGTGGCGCCAAGCGAGATGGTGATGGTGGGCGATTACCGCTTCGACCTGGACTGCGGCCGCGCTGCCGGGGCGCGTACCGTGCTGGTCAATGTCCCGCAGAACCCTTGGCCGGAATTGACCGACTGGCATGCCGAAGATTGCCATGCGCTGGCGCGGTTGATCTGAGTCGGCACCCTCTCATGTGCACCCTGTAGTGAGGGTGCTTGCCCCTCGCTACAGTTATGTAACTAAATTAACCAGCCAGAACATTCCGTCACGTTTCGGCAATACTCATTTTCATTCGGAGCGCTTAATCCCGCTTCTTTGTGTCTCTATCATGCCGCGCACCAGAGCCCTCCCTGCGACGGCTTGTCACATGATTTGTCTAAAGAGACCTATGCCTACTTTTGCCCCTCGTTCCGTGATGACCTCCAGCCTAGTCGCCGGCCTGTCCCTGAGCGCGCTGTTGATCAGCCCGGGTGCATCTGCCGCCGATGACGACCTGTTCACCCGGCCCTACATGACCGGTGACTGGGGCGGCGAGCGTCAAAAGCTTGAAGATGAAGGCGTCAAGCTCAGCGCCGACTACGTCTCGGAAACCTTCAACAACCTGCATGGCGGTATCAAGCGCAGTACCCGCTACGCCCAGCAGATTCGCATGGGCGCGCGCTTTGACCTGAGCAAGTTGCTGGATACGCCGAACGCCGGTGTCGTTCAGGTGACCATCAATGATCGTCGCGGTAACAGCGCTTCTGACGATTTGGTGGGCAATCGTCTGGCCGTACAGGAAACTGCTGGCTACAACTACACCCGTATGACCGAACTGAGCTACGCCCGCTCTTTGTTCACCCCGGACCTGGAAGCCAAGGTCGGTTATATGGCGATGGGCAATGATTTCGGCGGCATGGGCATCCTGACCAGCTTCGTCAGCGCCGGTTTTTGCGCGCATCCGTTGTCGATGTCCGGCGGCAGCGGTTGGGGCAACTACCCGAACGCTCATTGGGGCGCCGAGCTCAAGTACCAGCTGACGCCGGAGTGGATGGTGCAGACTGCGATCTTCCAGGTCGATGCTGCCAGCAACAGCGAATCCCGTTATGCATGGACCATGAAATCCTACGGCGCCACCGGCAATATCCTGCCGATCGAGGCGGTGTATACCTACCGCGGCGCGCTTGAAGGGCAGTACAAGTTCGGCTGGTACTACGACACGTCGAACACCAACCGTATCGGTAGCAGTCATGAAAACAGTGGCCGCAGCGGTGCTTATGTATTAGCCGACCAGACAGTGTGGCGCGACAGCGGCGATTCGACCCGCAATCTGCACCTGTTCGCCCAGGCTACCCAGACCGACAAGGCCACTTCGCCGTTCAGCCACTGGTACTCGGCCGGTGTGGTGCTGCACAAGACCTTCGCCAACCGCGAGCACGACACTCTTGGCCTGGCCTATGGCCGTGCTGTGCTCAACCCGCGGACCCGCGATGTGCAAGAGCAGCAGGCTGCCGATTTGGCCGCCGCCGACAATATCGACAACCTTGATAGCGGTGAGCAACTGCTGGAAGCCAGCTATGGCGCGCAGGTCACGCCTTGGCTGCTGGTGCGCCCGGATGTGCAATATGTGATCGAACCCGGGGCGTTTTACGGCACCCATCAAGGCAACGCGCTGCTGGTGGGGTTGCAGGTAAAAACGACGTTCTAGGTTGGGTCATTGATATCTGCGGTCGCAGGGCGGTTCTTTTCGCGGGCAAGCCTTGCTCCCACAGATGTACGGCGCTGGAACTGTATTGTGGGAGCAAGGCCGCATAACTAAGCTACAAACTCTTCGCCTTGAACGTATCGCACTGTCCGATCTGCCCTTGGGCAAACCCTGCCTTGAACCAGCGCACCCGCTGCGCCGAAGTGCCGTGGGTGAACGAATCCGGCACCACGCGCCCTTGACCCTGCTGCTGCAGCCGATCATCGCCAATCGCATTGGCGGCATTCAGCGCTTCTTCTATATCGCCTGGCTCCAGCCAGTTCAGGCGCTGTTGCGCATGGTTGGCCCACACCCCGGCCAGGCAGTCGGCCTGCAGTTCCTGGCGTACCAGCAAGCCGCCATCGCCTTCCATCCGTTGCCCGCGCTGGCGTGCCGCATCGACCTGGGCGGACACCCCGAGCAAGGTCTGCACGTGATGGCCGACCTCGTGGGCGATCACGTAAGCCTGAGCGAAATCACCCGAGGCCGAAAATCGCCGAGACATCTCGTCAAAGAACGACATGTCCAGATACACCTGCTGATCAGCCGGGCAGTAGAACGGACCGGTGGCCGAGCTGGCCAGCCCGCACGCCGAGTTGACGCGCCCGCTGAAGAGCACCAGCTTGGGATCGCGATACTGCTTGCCGGCCTGCTGGAAGATCGCCTGCCAGGTGTCCTCGGTATCGCCGAGTATCGAGCGCACGAACTCTGCCTGCTGATCGTTGGCCGGCGGTGCATGTCGCGTTTGCGGCGCTGGGGCGCTCTGCTGCTGGGTCGCCTGCCCGGTCAGTTGGCCGAGGATCTGCATCGGGTCCTGCCCGGTCAACAGGCCGAAGCCGACAATCAATACCACCGCGCCGAGGCTTAGACCCTTGCCGCCCATGCGAAAGCCGCCACCACCACCGCCGCCATCATCGCCGCGCTCATCCACCACGTTGTCGCTGCGCCGGCCTTTTTTCCAGAGCATGGCTAGATCCTTTTATTTCAAGTGATTCATAACCAATCGGTTATGTATGCGGGGGTTATTTTCAGTATCGGCCCAGGATGTTTTCCCTGAGACTAGTACCAAGCCTGACCGTGGGCTTTGTATGACAGCAAAAGCTCTCAATAAATCAAATAACAGGAGATCGACATGTCTGACCAAGACACCCGTCGTTTCGTTATCCGTGACCGTAATTGGCACCCCAAAGCCTTGACCCCTGACTACAAGACCTCCGTGCCGCGTTCACCGCGCCAGGCCCTGGTCAGCATCCCGCAAACTGCCAGCGAATCCACCGGCCCCGACTTCTCGCACCTCAAGTTCGGTGAGCACGACCACGACCTGCTGCTCAATTTCAACAACGGTGGCCTGCCCATCGGCGAGCGCATCATCCTCGCCGGCCGGGTGTGCGATCAGTACGGCAAACCGCTGCCCCACACCCTGGTCGAAATCTGGCAGGCCAATGCCGGCGGGCGTTATCGCCACAAGAACGACCGCTACCTGGCGCCTCTCGACCCCAACTTCGGCGGGGTGGGCCGCATGCTCACCGACAGCGAAGGCTATTACAACTTCCGCACCATCAAGCCGGGCCCCTACCCGTGGCGCAATGGCCCGAACGACTGGCGTCCGGCGCACATCCACGTGTCGGTCAGCGGTCCGTCGATCTCCACGCGTCTGATCACCCAGTTGTATTTCGAAGGTGATCCGCTGATCCCGATGTGCCCGATCGTCAAGTCGATCGCCAATCCTGAAGCGGTGCAGAGCCTGATCGCCAGGCTCGACATGGCGCATGCCAACCCGATGGATTGCCTGGCCTACCGTTTTGACATCGTGTTGCGCGGTCAGCGCAAGACGCACTTCGAAAACCGCTGAGGGGGAGACGCTCATGCCTATTCAATTGCTGAATGAAACCCCTTCACAGACCGCTGGCCCTTACGTGCATATCGGCTTGGCCCTGGCCGTTGCCGGTTTGCCGCCGCGAGAGCAGGAACTGTGGAACCAGATGGCCAAGGCCGACGCGCCGGGACAGCACATCTTGTTGCTGGGTAACGTCTACGACGGCAACGGCCACCTGGTGCGCGACTCCTTCCTGGAGTTCTGGCAGGCGGACCATCAAGGTCGCTATCAGCCCGAATACAATCAGGAAAACGCCTTCAACAGCTTCGGCCGTACGGCGACTACCTTCGATGCCGGTGAGTGGACGCTGAACACCATCAAGCCGGGCGTGGTCACCACCAGCGGTGGTGTGCCGATGGCGCCGCACATTAACGTCAGCCTGTTTGCCCGGGGGATCAATATCCACCTGCAAACGCGCCTGTACTTCGATGACGAAGCCGAAGCCAACGGCAAATGCCCGATCCTCAACCTGATCGAGCAGCCGGCACGCCGCGAAACGCTGATCGCCAAGCGTTGCGAAGTGGACGGCCAACTGGCCTATCGGTTTGATATTCGCATTCAGGGTGAAGGCGAGACGGTGTTCTTCGATTTCTGATCGATGATGTCGCGAGGGGGCAAGCCCCTCGCGGCAGTCCATGCTGTCAGGCATCCCACTGCGGCGCGAAATCCGGGCTCACCAGCCGCTGGTTCTTCGGCAACCCTGCAATCAGCGCCCGATCTTCATCATCCAGTTGCACCTTCAACGCCTCCAGATTGTTCTGCTGGTTGGCCTGGCTGGCGGCCTTCGGAATCGCCGCCACATTTGCCTGATCCATCAGCCACTTCAACGCCACCTGTGTCGGCAGCACGCCGTGCTTGGCGGCAATCTGCTGTAGCTCGGCGATCTGCGACACCTTGTTGCGCACCAACGGGCTATACGCGGTCAGCGCCATATCGTGCTGGCGGGCGTAGTCGAGCAGCGCGTTCTGCCCCAGCGTCACGTGGTACTCCACCTGAATGGCGGCCAGCGGCGCATTCAGCTCCTCGACTACCTTTTTAAGCAGCGGCAGCGGGAAGTTGGCCACGCCGATATTACGCGCCCTGCCGTCTTCCTTGAACGACACCAGCGTCTCGATGGTCTTGGCCAGGTCCCAGTCCTTGCCCGGCCAGTGGATCAGGAACAGGTCGACGTAATCGCTGCGCAGCGCATTGAGGGTGGCCTCGAACGAAGCGCGCATGTCGGCCGGTTGCAACTTGTCCCACCAGACCTTGCTGGTCACGTGGACCTGCTCGCGCGCCACGCTCGACTGCTCCAGCGCCTTGCCCACAGCGGCTTCGTTGTTGTAACCGGCGGCGGTGTCGATGTGCCGATAGCCCAGATCCAGCGCTTGCAACACGGCATCGGTGCATTCATCGCCGAGCATGGGCCAGGTGCCCAGGCCCAGCTTGGGCATTTTCAGGTTCAGCTTGTTGGTGATGTTGTCCACGTTGATCTCCTTGTGATGGGGGACGGGCACCGGCGGCTATTCATAAGCACGGATGCCGGCGATATGGCGTGCTGCGATGTAGCCGAAGGTGAGTGCCGGGCCGAGATTGATGCCGCCCGCCGGGTAGTGGCCGCCCATGACGCTGGCCATGTCGGCGCCGGCGGCGTAGAGGCCGGCAATGGCCTGGCCGTCGGCATCCAGCACCTGCGCGTGCTCGTTGGTCTTGAGCCCGGCGAAGGTGCCGAAGCTGCCCGGCCGGACCTTGACTGCATAGAACGGCCCTTGCTCGATAGGCGCCACGCAGGGGTTGGGTGTGTGCAACGCATCACCCTGCTTGCGGTTATAGGCCGTGCTGCCGCGGCCGAATTCAGGGTCTTCGCCCAGCCGGGCGTGGCGGTTGAATTCACTGACTGTGGCATTCAGGCCCTCGGCATCGATACCGCAGGCGTGGGCCAGTTCGGTAATCGTGTTGCCGGTCTTCAGGTAGCCGGATCGCACATAAGGCGCCACCGGAATGGGGAAGGGCCGCGAGATGCCCAGGCCATAACGGCGCTGGAACGGCTGGCTGCAGATCAGCCATGAGGCGACTTCTTCACCGGGCGCGGCCTCGACCATCGCCTTGGCGTAATCGTAGTAGCCGCCGGCTTCATTGACGAAGCGCTTGCCGTTGGCCAGCACGCCGATGATGCCCGGTTTGCCGCGCTCGATGATGTGCGGGAAATGCCCGACACTGCCATCGGCGTAGGGCACCGCCGAGACCGGGCACCAGGCCACGGGCGAGGCGAGGTCGGTGGCCATTTGCGCGCCGACGCTTTCGCCCAGGCGCAGGCCGTCGCCGTTGGCGCCCAGTGGCGGCAATGCCAAGTGTTCTGCACCGGTCGGCGTGCGTGGGAACAGTGCCTTGCGCCGCTCGATATCGTTGGCGAAGCCTCCGGTTGCAAGGACCACGGCCTTGCGCGCGCGGATCGCCACGGGGCCTTTTGGCGTATTGATGTGGGCGCCGGCGACGCGGCCCTGCTCGTGGATCAGCTCGGTAACCGGCGCCGATTCCCACAGCAGCACGCCCAAGTCCTCTGCCGATTTGGCCAGCCGCGCCACCAGCGCCACGCCACTGACCAGATGCGTGGCCCGACCCTTGATGGCCAGGCCCAGCAGATGCCGAGTCAAGCGCTTGCCCACATGCAGCGCCGAGCGCCACGAGCGGGTCAGGGTCAGGAAGGCGTTGAGGTCGGCGCCGGCCATGATCGGCATGCCCAGAAACGAGGTCTCGCGCATCGTGCGGCGCAGCCGTTTGAGCAGGTTGCCCAGTTGATAGGCGTTGCAGGGTGCCGCGATCACCGAGCGGCCACCGGTGCCGGCGCCGGGCGTATCCCCATGGATGTCGGCGATACCGTTACCATCGGCGAATTGCAGTGCGGTGTGGCGCTCGAAGAACGACACCATGTGCGGCGCGGCTTGCAGAAAGGCATCGACCCGCGCGGCGTCGAAATGCTCGCCAAGCTCATGTTCGAGATAGGTGCGAGGCGCGGCCGGGTCTTCGCTGATGCCGGCGCGTTGGGCCAGCGGATTGCGCGGCACCCACATCCAGCCACCGGACCAGGCGGTAGCGCCGCCGAACACTGGGTCTTTCTCGACCAGAATCACCTGTTGGCCATGCCAGGCGGCCGTCACGGCGCAGGCCAGGCCGGCGGCGCCGGAACCGATCACCAGCACGTCACAATCGACGGTGGCGCGCATCACTGGGCGGGCAGACATCAACGTTGCTCCTCGCGCTCGGTTCGGCTTGGGGGATATTGTAGTATTGTGGAACCGAGTTCCATATTCTATGGTTGCGTGTGGCCGATCGCCAATAGGCGGGCCGTCGCAAGTGTTCGAAGATCGCACATCTCTTGCCTCTCCCCCTCGCAGCAGGGTTATTCATCATTGACCGGATTCCGTTGAACCATGGCTGGTAGTCAAATCGAACGCGCCTTGAGTCTCTTGGAGAGCCTGGCGGGTGCTGCCCGCGGGCTGCCAATGCAGACCCTCGCCGAGCAGTTGCAGATACCCAAGAGTGCTGCCCACCGCATGCTCGCCGAGCTGATCCGCCTCGGCTACGTGCGGCAGAATCCGGATAACAGCCGTTATCAGCTGTCGACCAAGCTCGTGGCCCTGGGGTTTCGTTATCTGGCCAACAGCGGCGCCGATATCGTCCAGCCCATTCTTGATCGCCTGGCCCAGGAAACCACCGAACTGGTACGCCTGGGGGTAGTGGAAGGCGACCACCTGACCTGGATCGCCAAGTCCCAGGGCGCGCGCTCCGGCCTGCGTTACGACCCGGACATGGGTCGCGATGCGCCGCTGTTCTATACGGCGTCTGGGCACGCCTGGCTGGCGCAGTTGAGCGATGCCCAGGCGCTGGCGTTGATCGAGGCTCAGGGCATCGCCGACCCGGCGGACTTCGGCCCTCAGGCACCGCGCAACAATATCGAGCTGCTCGATCGCTTGCGCTTGGCCCGCGAGCGCGGCTATGCCTGGGTGGTTGAAAGCTCGGCGGTGGGCATGTCAGCGTTGGCGGCGGCGGTACGCCATCCGCTCAGTGACCAAGTAGTGGGAGTGCTGAGCGTGGCGGGGCCGACTGCGCGCTTTCCGGAGGCGCGCATGCATGAGTTGTCTGCGGTGCTGGTGGAGGCAGCGGCGGAGCTGTCGAATGCCAGCCCGGCGTCGGAGATGTTTGGTTGAGGTTTGAACGGGAATGGGGGCCTCAGCAGCAACCGCTACTTCCCAGTTGCAAAAAAACTGGAACTAGGTTCTAAATAAAAAAATAATTTTCGCCTTTCGAGACCCCATGAGCCAACGCATTATTTCCCTCGCTGCGCTTACCGTACTCGAGCTGTCGCCTCCGGACATGGTCGACGTCGCGGCGTGGGCTGGCTACAGCCATGTGGGTCTGCGCACCGAGCCGGCAACCCCCGAAGAACATCATTTCCCTTTGCTGCGTGACGCCGAATTGCGCCGCCAGACCCTGACACGCCTGCGCGACACCGGCATCAAGGTGCTGGACATCGAAATCCTGCGCCTCAAGCCGGACACGCGCGTAGTCGACTTCGCAATGCACCTGGAAGCCGGCGCGGAGTTCGGCGCCAGTGAGCTGCTGGTGGCCGGCAACGATCCGGACGAGCAACGCCTGACCGAACGCTTCGCCGAACTCTGCGATCTGGCCGCGCCCTTCGGCATTTATCCGCATCTGGAGTTCATGCCTTGGACTGACACCAAGGATTTCGCCAGTGCCAGGCGTGTGGTCGAAAACGCCGGTCGCGAAAACGGCTGCGTGCTGATCGACGCCTTTCATTTTGATCGTTCGGACTCGCGTCTTGAACAGATCGCCTCGCTGTCGCCCTCGCGTATGCGCTACGCGCAATTGTGTGATGTGATTGGCCCCAGGCCCGACGATATGGCCGAGACCCTGCGCCAGGCGCGGCAGGAGCGACGTTTTCCAGGCGAGGGTGATTGTGACCTCATCGGCTTGCTGCGCGCGCTGCCGCCAGGGCTGCCGTTGAGCTTGGAGATCCCCACGCACCGCCTGCTGGAACAAGGTGTCAGCGCGCTGAAACGTGCGCAATTGGCCATCGACCACACTCGCCGCGTACTGGAACGTCTATAGCCCAATGAGCACATCCAATACGTCGCTGACCGCCACCAGCCAGCCTTTCAAGGGCATCATGGTGATGTTGTCCGCGACCCTGCTGTTCGCTGGTCACGATGTGTTGTCCAAGTATCTGTCGGGCTTCTACCCGGTGATGTTGGTGATCTGGGTGCGTTACCTGATCCATACGATGTTGATGATGGGCATCTTCCTGCCGCAGTCCGGCCTGCGCGTACTGCGCACCAAACGCCCGGTGCTGCAGGTGTTGCGGGCCCTGTGTCTGCTCGCCACGAGCATGCTGTTCGTCACGGCCCTGCAGTACATCCCGCTGGCGGAGGCGACTGCGGTCAACTTTCTCGCGCCATTGCTGGTGACGGCGCTTTCGGTGCCGCTGCTCAAGGAGCGCGTCAGCACTGGTCAGTGGATCGCCGTGCTGGTGGGTTTTTGCGGGGTGATGGTGATTGTGCATCCCGGCGGTGAACTGTTCACCCCGGCGATCCTGCTGCCGTTCTGCTCGGCAATGTGTTTCGCGTTCTATCAGTTGCTGACCCGGCTGGTGGCGCGCGTCGACAGTCCGACCACCAGTAATTTCTTCGCGGGGATTTTCAACACGCTGCTGATGAGCGCCATCGTGCCGTTCTACTGGCAGTGGCCGACGTTCTGGCACGGGGTGTTGATGCTGGCGCTGGGTGGCTGCGGGATGAGCGCGCATTTGTTTCTTACCCAGGCCTTTCGACACGCGCCACCGGCGGTGCTGGCGCCCTTTGGCTACGCGCAGATCGTCTTCGCCGGGGTCCTGGGGTATCTGATTTTCGATCACACGCCGAGCCTGACCGCACAGATAGGGATGGCAGTGATCTGCGCCAGCGGTATCGCCGCTGCGTGGTTGCAGCGGCGGGTATCGCGCAAGATTTGAGAGGTGTGGCGCGTCCTTCGCGGGCAAGCCTTGCCCCCACAGGGGTAGTTGCACAAGGCTTGCCCGCGAAGAGGCCCGCGAGACTGTGCAGAATCAGGCCTGGTCCAGCACCGGCACCTGACGTGGGGCCATCAGGTACAGCCAGCTCAGGGCGATGAAGTACATGATCGGGATCAAGGTAAACAGCACTGCGTAATTGTTGTGGGTCTTGGTCAGCACGTAGCCGACGATCTGGGTCATGAACATCCCACCCACAGCTGCCACCATGCTGCCGAAGCCGAACACGGTGCTCATCATGTGCTTGGGCGTGTAGTCCATGACCACGCTCCAGATGTTCGCGGTCCAGGCCTGATGTGCGGCGATCGCGACCGAGATCGCGGCCACGGCGACCCACAGGCTGGAGGCGCCGGCGGCGAAGATCACGCTGATGATGGTCAGGGCGAACACCAGCATCGACACCAGGCGCGCCTTCACCGGCTGCATGCCGCGGCCGATCAGCCATGAAGACAGGATCCCGCCGCCGATGCTGCCGAAGTCCGCCGCCACATAGATGATAATCAGCGGAATGCCCATTTGGGTCACGCTGATGCCCAAGTTGTATTGCTGGTTGAGGAACGGCGGCAGCCAGTACAGGTAAAACCAGAACACCGGGGCGGTCATCATGAAGGCCCCGGCGAACGCCCAGGTGCCGCGCATGCGCAGGATGCGATGGAAGGGCACGCCTTGCTGGTCGGGCTCGGGCTCGCCCATCACGTAGGCGCGCTCGGTTTCACTGAGGCGCGGGTGATCTTCGGGGTTGAAGTATTTCAGGCCCCACAGGACTGCCCAGAACAGCCCCAGGAAGGCGATGCACAGGAACGCCGCCTGCCAGCCCCACACGCTGAGGATCAACGGCAGCATCAGCGGTGTCAGCAGCGCGCCGACGTTGGTCCCAGCGTTGAAGATGCCAGTGGCGATCGCCCGCTCGCCGGCCGGGAACCACAGCCGCGTGGTCTTCACACAGGCTGGGTAGTTGGCGGCTTCGGTCAGGCCGAGGATAAACCGACAGACCATGAAACCCGCCGCCGAGGTGGCCAGACCGTGGGCGCCGGTGGCCAGGCTCCACAACAGCACGGCGCAGAAGAACACCCGTTTCACACCGATCTTGTCGATCAACCGCCCTTGCAGCAGGAAGCCGATGGCGTACCCCACCTGGAACCAGAAGTTGATGTTGGCGTAGTCCATCGCCGTCCAGCTCATTTCCTTGGCGAGGATAGGCTGCATGACGCCCAGCGCGGCACGGTCGATGTAATTCAGGGTGGTGGCGAAGAACACCAGGGCGAGCATGCCCCAGCGGGTTTTGCCGACGGCCAGGCCACTGCGGATTTTTTCACCGATACCTGGCGTCGCGGCCTTGTCGAGTTGACGGGCTATCGCAGACATGAGCATTTACCGTTTGTTGAAATTTTTATGGGCGACTCTCAGGGTCTATGCACTGAGTAGGAGTAACCTGAGGCCCCCGCTGGCGTTTCACACCGGTAGGGGCTTCACTAAGGGGGTGGATGGTGCTGATCATCAAAGGTATCGTCAATTAACAACGCGGTGGTCTGGCCGATTATCGCACACAAAACTAGCCGGTTCGTACGCACTCAATTGCGCTATAGAATGGGCACCAACAGAATTCTCGCCCAAGATCGGCCCGCATTTTCAACCCGCGGGCCGGCGTGTCCGAAACCTGGCGCGCAGTGGAAACAGAGCCTTCAGCAAGGCCGTTTCAGCCGCCATTTGGAGTGGAAACATGCACCGTTCGATTGCCACCGTCTCCTTGAGCGGTACCCTGCCGGAAAAACTCGAAGCCATTGCCGCTGCGGGTTTCGATGGTGTCGAGATCTTTGAAAACGACCTGCTGTATTACGACGGCAGCCCGCGTGAAGTCCGGCAGATGTGCGCCGATCTGGGCATCGAAATCACCCTGTTTCAACCCTTTCGCGATTTCGAAGGCTGCCGCCGCGACAAGCTGGCGCGCAACCTGGACCGGGCCGAGCGCAAGTTCGACCTGATGCAGGAGCTGGGCACCGACCTGGTGCTGGTGTGCAGTAACGCGTCCGCCGATTCGGTGGGCGACCAGCAGATTCTGGTGGACGACATGCGCCTGCTCGCCGAGCGCGCCGGTGCCCGCAATCTGCGCATCGGCTACGAAGCGCTGGCCTGGGGCCGCCACGTCAATACTTACCAGCAAGTCTGGGACATCGTCCGTCAGGCCGATCACCCGAGCCTTGGCGTACTGCTTGACAGCTTCCACACGTTGTCGCTGAAGGGCGACCCGAGCGCCATCGCCAATATCCCGGGCGACAAGATCTTTTTCGTGCAGATGGCCGATGCGCCGATCCTGGCGATGGACGTACTGGAGTGGAGCCGCCACTTCCGCTGCTTCCCGGGGCAGGGTGAGTTCGACCTGGCCAACTTCCTCGCGCCGATCATCAAGTCCGGCTACACCGGCCCGCTGTCGCTGGAAATCTTCAACGACGGTTTCCGCGCAGCACCGCCGCGCGCCAACGCCGCCGATGGCCTGCGTTCGCTGCTGTACCTTGAAGAAAAAACCCGCAAGGTGCTGGAGCAGGAGGCCGAGCCGGTACCGAACATCGACATCCTCTTTTCGCCGCCCGAGGCCAGCACCTACGATGGCGTCGAATTCCTCGAGTTTGCCGTGGACGAAGCCTTGGGGGCCAAGCTCGGCCACTGGTTTCAGCGCCTGGGCTTCACTGCGTCGGGCAAGCACCGCTCCAAGGCTGTCGAGCTGTATCGTCAGGGCGACATCAACCTGATCCTCAACTCCGAGCCCTATTCGTTTGCCCACAGTTTCTTCGAGTCCCATGGGCCGTCACTCTGTGCCACGGCGATCCGGGTCAAGGACAGCGCCAGCGCCCTGCAACGGGCCATCGACTACCGCGGCCAGCCCTATCGCGGCCTGGTCGGCCCCAATGAGCGCCACCTGGCGGCGGTACGCGCTCCGGATGGCAGCCTGATCTATCTGGTCGATCAGGACGCCGACGGCCGCACCATCTATGACACCGACTTCGACATCAAGCCATTGCCGCCAAGCACCGTCGGCCTTAAACGCATCGACCACATGGCCATGGCCCTGCCGCCGGACAGCCTCGACAGCTGGGTGCTCTTCTACAAGAGCCTGCTGGACTTCAAGGCAGACGATGAGGTGGTGCTCCCGGACCCGTACGGGCTGGTCAAAAGCCGCGCGATCCGCAGCCGCTGCAGCACCATTCGCCTGCCGCTGAACGTCTCGGAAAACCGCAACACGGCGATCTCTCACGCGCTGTCGACCTACCGTGGATCGGGGGTGCACCACATCGCCTTCGATTGCGACGATATCTTCGCTGCCGTCAGCAAGGCCAAGGAGGCTGGCGTGGCGTTGCTCGATATCCCGCTCAACTACTACGACGACCTGGCTGCGCGCTTCGATTTCGATGACGAATTCCTCAGCGAACTGGCGTACTTCAACGTGCTTTACGATCGTGACGCCAATGGCGGCGAGTTGTTTCACGTGTACACCGAGCCGTTCGAGGATCGCTTCTTCTTTGAAATCATCCAGCGTCGTGGTGGTTATGCCGGCTACGGAGCGGCCAACGTGGCCGTGCGCCTGGCTGCCATGGCCAAGGCCCGCGCCGGTGGCATTCGCCACGCAAAACTTTAAGTTGAAGCGGCAGCCTGTGGGGCGACGTCTGATTCAGACACCTGCAGGCTTCCCTTACCCCGGCCACGGACTTCATAATCGGAGCTGATTCACGTTGGCCACGAGCGCCCCATGACAATAATTCAAGACCCTGGCGTCGAGCCCGCCGCAGCGCCGCGCAAGTCGCGCAAGAACAACCCTGAAAAGACCCGTGAGAGTATTCTGCAGGCGGCCATCACCGAGTTTGTCCTGCAAGGCCTGGCGGGTGCTCGTGTCGATGCCATCGCCGAGCGTACGCAAACTTCCAAGCGCATGATCTATTACTACTTCGGCAGCAAGGAGCAGCTGTACGTCGAGGTACTCGAGAAGCTCTACGGCGATATCCGCAATACCGAGAACGACCTGCACCTGGCCGAGCTCGATCCCGTCGACGGCATTACCCGGTTGGTGGAGTTCACCTTCGATCACCATGATCGCAATGTCGATTTCGTGCGCATCGTGTGCAACGAAAACATGCACAAGGGCGAATACGTCAAACAGTCCGAGGCGATCCGTTCGATGAACAAGAGCGTGTTGCTGGCGCTGGACGAGATATTGCTAAGAGGGGCCAAGAAGGGTGTGTTTCGCAGTGGTTTGCAGGCGATCGATGTGCACCTGCTGATCAGTTCGTTCTGCTTCTATCGAGTGTCGAACCGCCACACCTTTGGCGAGCTGTTCCAGGTGGACTTTGGCGACGCCCAGCTGCGCCAGAACCATCGGCAGATGATCTGCGATTCGGTGCTGCGGTATTTGCTGGTTTAGTCCGACGTTGTAGCGAGGGGGCCTGGCCCCGAAAATCGGCTGGTCGCCATCAATGCGCCGATCACGCCGAATCGAGGGCAAGACCCTCGCTACAGGATCTGACTTTACCCATTCATGCTATTGAAGTGCTCGACCATCCGCTGAGCATCAGGCTCGATACCACTGAACAACTCGAACGCCTTGACCGCCTGGAACACCGCCATGGTGCCGCCGTCCAAGGTGCGTGCGCCCAGCGCCCGGGCTTCGCGCAGCAATTCTGTTTCCAGCGGGAAGTAGACGATCTCTGCCACCCACAAATCGGCCCGCAGCAGTGCCTTGGGCACCGGCATGCCAGGCAGTTTGGCCATGCCCATGGGCGTGGTGTTGACCAGGCCGTCGGCGGCGCTGACGCTGGCGCTCAAGTCGGTGCCGAGCACTGTCCGCTGACCGCTGAAATGCGCGTTGATGTTGTCCACCAATGCTTGGGCGCGGCTGGCTTCGACGTCGAAAATCGTCAGTTGCTGGACGCCCTCGGCGATCAGCGCATGGGCCACGGCCGCACCGGCACCGCCGGCGCCCATCTGCACTACGCGCTCACGGGCGGCACCGGCCATGCCGCGCTTGAAGCCTTCGCCAAAACCCAGGCAGTCGGTATTGTGGCCGACGCGCTTGCCGTCCTTGAGCACCACGGTATTGACCGCGCCGATGCCACGGGCTTCGGCGGACAGGTCATCGAGCAGCGGGATGATCGCCTGCTTGCAGGGGAAGGTGATGTTCAGGCCGGTGTAGCTCATGCGCTCGGCGGCGGTGAGCAGTTCTTCCAGGTGGCTCGTATCGAGTTGCAGTTTGTCCAGGTCGATCAACCGGTACAGATAGCCCAGGCCTTGGGCGGCACCCTCCTGCTCGTGCAGGGCGGGAGTACGGGACAACTGGATGCCGGCGCCAATCAGGCCGGCCAGGACGCTGGCTTTTTTATTCTGGGACATACATTAATGCCTTTGTTGGTTCAAAGTGGCCGGCCGACGAAGGCCGTGGGAGTGCCACGCCAGCGCAGACGGACGAGCGTCCACGCCATTTTTATTTTGGGTCCTTGCGGACAGGTTCACAGGCGACAAGGCGCTCGCCGATAAATTGTACTAACCGGTTAATTTGGTCAAATGATTTCGTGTGAATTTAGCGCTGACGGGCGAGGGGAGGATGAAGAGTTTGCTGATGCTGCCGGCCTCTTCGCGAGCAAGCTTTGCTCCCACAGTGCCGCAGTTCATTGAGCCGTTGGAGCAAAGCTTGCTCGCGAAGGGGACGGTCCTGCTTGCCCAGCACCATGGAATCTCCCACAGTGCAAAAATCCAAGGCTCCTGCATCTGTAGGAGCAAGGCTTGCCCGCGAAGAGGCCGGTACTGATGGCCCAAAAACCATGCACCTCCCACAGTGCTGTGGCCGAGCCTCACACGTGTGGGAGTGAGGCGGCCGAGGGATCAGCGCCTGACCAGCATCACACCCGATTCCATATGGTGGGTGTACGGAAATTGATCAAATAACGCACAGCGCTCGATCCGATGAGTGTCGTGCAGTTGCGCGATGTTCTCGGCCAGAGTTTCCGGATTGCATGAGATGTACAGAATGTTGTCGAAGCGCCGGGTCAGCTCGCAGGTATCCGGGTCCATGCCGGCCCGCGGCGGGTCGACGAACACGCTGGCGAAGTTGTAGCTCTTCAGGTCCACGCCTTCGAGACGGCGGAACGGCCGCACCTCGTTGAGCGCTTCGGTCAGCTCTTCGGCCGACAGGCGCACCAGGGTGACGTTATCCACGCCATTGTCAGCCAGGTTGTGCAGCGCCGCGTTTACCGACGTCTTGCTGATCTCGGTAGCCAGCACTTTGCCCACTCGGGTCGCCAGCGGCAGGGTGAAGTTGCCGTTGCCGCAGTACAACTCCAGCAGATCGTCGTCGCGCTCGCCGAGCGCGTCATAGGCCCAGCTCAGCATCTTCTGATTGACCGTGCCGTTGGGCTGGGTGAAAGCGCCTTCGGGCTGGCGGTAACGGAAGGTGCGACCGCCGACCTGTAGCGCCTCGACCGCATAATCGCGGCCGATCACCACACGTTTGCCCTTGGAGCGGCCAATGATGCTCACGTCCAGCTCTTGCGCCAAGCGCTCGGCGGCGGCTTGCCAGTGCTCGTCCAGGGGGCGGTGATAACACAGCGTGACCATGGCATCGCCGGCCAGGGTGGTGAGGAACTCCACCTGAAACAGCTTGTTGCTCAGCGCCGCATTACCCTGCCAGGCAGCCTTGAGGCGCGGCATCAGATCGTTGATCCGCAAGCTGGCGATGGGGAACTGCTCGAAGAAGATCGGCGTGTTCTTGTCACCCGGCGCAAACATCGCGTACAGGCGCTGGCCGTCTTCGCGCCACAGGCGAAATTCGGCACGCAGCCGATAGTGCTCGCGTGGCGAGTCGAACACGCTCGGCTCGGGGGCATCGAAGGGCGCCAGCAGCTCGCGCAGGCGAGCGACCTTGGCCTGCAGTTGGGCGTCGTAGCTCGAGGGATCGAAGACAGCACTCATGGGTTGTACCAGCCCAGCTTGATGACGAACAGAATGGAGAGAATGATCAGCGCCGGGTTGAGATCCTGACGACGGCCCGACAGCAGCTTGATCGCCGTCCAGGTGATAAAGCCGAAGGCGATGCCGTTGGCGATCGAATAGGTGAACGGCATCGCCAGCGCGGTGACCACCACCGGTGCGGCTTCGGTGATGTCATCCCAGTTGATCTCGGCCAGGCCCGAGCACATCAGCACGGCCACGAACAGCAGCGCCGGCGCGGTGGCGTAGGGCGGAACGCTGCCCGCCAGCGGGGCGAAGAACAGCGCCAGCAGGAACAGGATCGCC
>CAJCIO010000178.1 GCA_903970465.1 Gammaproteobacteria bacterium | reverse complement strand
TCCGGTACGCTTGCGCAGGGATGGCCGGCATGGATGCCGGCCAAGCCCCGCTGGGCCATGGAAGGCCCATCGGGGCGTGCCCTGCGCAAGCGTGCCGGAGCGCGGGCACCCTGAGCCTAGGCGAAGGGCCAATGCTGGGGCGGCGAACCCAAGGCCGGCTCGAAAGCAGAACCCCCCCAATCCCCCAGCCAGCAAAAATCACCGCCCAGCGTTCGCTCCGTCCCAAGACCCACCCAAAGCCGCCTGCAACTGCACGCTAGTCACCAACTGGGTCCCCACCAAACTCAGCAACGTCTGCCGTTCACTCAGACTCGTGGCCTGCGTCGTCGCCACATCCAGATAGTCGATCACCCCGGCTTCATACTGATCCCGGCTGACCGACGCGGAATCCTCCGCCGCCTCTGCGGAAGTGCGACGCGCCACCAGCTCTGGCTCCAAAGTCCGCAGTTCGACCAGATAATCTTCCACCTCGCCCAAACCGGTGAGCACCGTCTGGCGATAGGTCGCGACTGAAGCATCATAAGCCGCCCTCGCCTGCTCCACCGTAGCCTTGGTCTTGCCAAAGTCCAGCAAGGTACCCGTCAAGCTCGGCCCGATAGACCAGAAGCGATTGGGCAGCGAAAACAGATTGCTGATGGTCGAGCCCTGATAACCGCCACTGGCACTCAGGGTCAGGTCTGGATAATAGGCCGCCGTCGCAACCCCAACTGCAGCGTTGGACGCCGCCATGGCCCGCTCCGCCGCCGCGATATCTGGCCGACGCTCCAGCAATCGGCTCGGCACGCCCAATGGCACCTGGGGCACGTGGTATTGCCATTTGGCATCCGCCGCCAGGCTGAAATCCGCCGGGGCCTTGCCCATCAACAGTGCGATGGCATGCTCGTACTGCGCACGCTGCCATTGCAGATCAAGCATCGACGCCTGGGCGCTGTGCAGTTGGGTCTTGCCGGTGGACAGGTCGGCGCGCGAAACGATCTTCTCGTCGTACTTGTTCTGGATGATCTGCAGATAACGCTCGTAACCCTTGATCGTGTCCTGATACAACGCGATGCGCTGGTCCAGAATGCGCAACTGGAAGTAATCCTGCGCCAGCGACGACTGCGCGCTGAGGGTCGCGTTGGCCAGGTCCGCGGCGCTGGCCTGCGCGTTGGCACGGTCCTCCTCGACGGTGCGGCGCAGCTTGCCCCAGATGTCGGCCTCCCAGCTCAGGCTCAAGGTCGCTGAGTGCTCGTTGCTTGCCCCGCCTGCGCTCCCGGAACTGCTCGAGCCGGTGCCGGTTTCGCTGCGCGTGCTGGCACCGGTAGCAGAGACGGTCGGCAACAACTCGGCCCGTGACTCGCGTACCAGCGCCAAGGCCTGACGGTACTGCGCCGTGTACTGGGCGACGTTCTGGTTGTTGAGCTGCACCTGCGCCACCAGCACGTTCAACTGCGGGTCCTGATACAGCGCCCACCACGGCCCCTTGGGCAATTCGTCCTGAGGGTTGGCGGCCTTCCAGCCAGCCGCTTCCTTGAACGCCACCGACACCGGAGCGCTGGGGCGCTGATAATCCGGGCCGACCATGCAACCACTCATCACGGTCGCCAAGGCCAGGGCCAAACACAGACGGGACGGCTTGAAAACATTCATGCGATAACCTTTGTCAGTCAATCAGCCGGCGGCGTGCGAGCGGCGAATACGGGTATGCCACAGCTGCCGAGTGGCACGGCTCAGGCGGTCCAGGTACAGGTACACCACGGGGGTCGTGAACAACGTCAGCAACTGGCTGAGTGCCAGGCCGCCAGCGATTGCCATGCCCATGGGTTTACGCAAATCGGCGTCGCCGCCACTGCCCAGGGCCATGGGCAAGGCGCCGAAAAACGCTGCCAGGGTGGTCATCAGAATCGGCCGCAAACGCATGCGGCATGCCTCGATAATCGCCTGCTCCGGGCTCAGGCCCTGCTCGCGCTCGGCCATCAGTGCGAAGTCGATCATCATGATGGCGTTCTTCTTGACGATACCGATCAACAGCAAGATGCCGATCAGCGCAATCACCGTCAGCTGCATGTTGGTGATCTTCATCAACAGCAAAGCACCCACCCCGGCCGAAGGTAGGGTCGAGAGAATCGTCAGCGGATGCACGTAGCTCTCATACAGCACGCCGAGGACGATATACACCGCCAGAAGCGCCGCCAGGATCAACCACGGCATGCTCTTGGCCAGCGCGGCAAACGCCTGGGCCGTACCGGCGAAACCCACCTGCACGTCGCGGGGCATGCCGAGCTTGTCGATGGCGCCGTCGATGGCCGCCGTGGCTTGCTCCAGCGACACCCCATCGGCCAGGTTGAAGGCCACGGTGCTGGTCGCCGACTGGCCCTGGTGCGCCACCGACAGCGGCGCGTTGTCCGGGCTGAACGAGGCGAACGCGGTGAGCGGAACCTGCTGCTGGTCGGTATTGACCACGTACATGCGCGACAGCATGCCCGGATCCTGGGTGTAGGCCGGGTCGAGGCCCATGATCACGTGGTACTGGTTCATGGTTTTGTAGAGGGTGGCGACCTGACGCTGGCTGAACGCGTTGTTGAGCACGTCGTCGATGTCGCTGGTGCTCACCCCCAGGCGGCTGGCAGCGGCGCGATCGATGTGCAGCTTGATTTCCTGGCCGCCGGTCTGCGAATCGGAGTCGATACCGGTGAGTTGCGGCAGGCTGCGCAACGCCGCCTCGACCTTGGGCGTCCACAGGCGCAGCACATCGAGGTCGTCGGCGCGCACGCTGAACTGATAGGTCGCGTTGGCGCTGCGGCCACCGATGTGGATGTCTTCGGCGGGCATCATGAACACCTGAATGCCGGCCGTCTTGCTGTTGGCCATGCTCAAGCGGTTGGCGATCACCTGGGCGGTGTCCTTGCGCAGCTTGTAATCCTTGAGGCGGATAAAAAACATGCCGGTGTTGCGCGAACCGAATCCGCCACTGCCGGTAGAGGTGTTGACCGCCTCGACATCCGGATCGGCGGCGATGGCCTTGGCGATCCTCACCAGCTGCGGTTCCAGCGCCTGAAACGACGTGTTCTGATCGCCACGCACCGCGCCCATCAGCACCCCCGTGTCCTGAGCCGGGAAGAAGCCCTTCTGCACCGTGGCGTACAGATAAACGTTGAGCATCACAGTGAGCAACAGGCTGAACAGGGTCAGCAGGCGGTGGCGCATCACCCACACCAGTCCTGCCAGGTAAGCGTCCTGTAGCGCCTGCAACCCGCGTTCGATCCATTGATACAAGCGTGGCACCGGCTTTTGATGGTCGGGCTGGCGCAACAGCAGCACGCACAACACCGGCGTCAGGCTCAGCGACACCAGCATCGACAGCAGCAAGGCCACGCTCAGCGTCACGGCGAATTCGCGGAACAGACGACCGACGATATCGCCCATCAACAGAATCGGAATGAACACCGCGATCAGCGACACCGTCATCGACAGCACGGTAAAGCCCACTTCACGAGTGCCCATAAGCGCCGCCCTCAACGGGCGCATGCCTTGCTCCTGATAGCGCGCGATGTTTTCCAGCACCACGATGGC
Organism: Gammaproteobacteria bacterium; assembly: GCA_903970465.1. GTDB lineage: Bacteria > Pseudomonadota > Gammaproteobacteria > Pseudomonadales > Pseudomonadaceae > Aquipseudomonas. Next base: position 4,695 of record CAJCIO010000178.1, on the reverse strand, counting down.
GTCGTCCACCACAAAACCGGTGCAGATGATCAGCGCCATCAGCGACAGGTTGTCGAGGCTGTAGCCCGCCAGATACATCACTGCGCAGGTGCCGATCAGCGAGACCGGCAATACCACGGCGGGGATCAGCGTCGCCCGCACGTTACGCAGGAACACGAAGACCACCACGATCACCAACAGCACGGCGATCAGCAGCGTCTCTTCGGTGTCGTACAGCGACGAGCGCACGGTGGAGGAACGGTCGATCATGGTCGCCAGTTGCACGTCGCCCGGCACCATGGCTTGCAGTTGTGGCATCAGCGCTTTGATGCTGTCGATGGTCTGCAGCATGTTGGCACCGGCCGAACGCGTCACGCCCAGCGTCACCGACGGTTGGCCGTTGAAGTAGCCGCCGACGAAGGTGTCTTCCACCGAATCATAAACACTGGCGATATCGCCCAGATGCACCGCTGCGCCATCCTGATAGGCAATCACCAGCGCGCGGTATTGGTCAGCTTGATCGAGCTGGTCGTTGCTATCGATCATCCAGTGCTGGCCGTCGCCCTGCAGGATGCCCTTGGGCTTGGCCTTGGTCGCGTTGTTGATCGCGGTGCGCACGGTGTCCAGCGAGATGCCGGCGTGGGCCAGTTGCTGGGGCTGCAAATCGATACGCACGGCGGGCAACGAACCACCGCGTACCGACACTTCGCCGACACCGGTGACCTGGGCAATCTTCTGCTGCAAGGTGCTGTAGGCCAGATCGTAAAGCTCGCCGCGGCTGCGAGTCGGCGAGGTCAGCGCGAGCATGATGATCGGCGCGTCCGACGGGTTGGCCTTGCGATAGGTCGGCAGCGACGGCATCGAACTGGGCAGCAGGCTGCGCGAGGCGTTGATCGCCGCTTGCACGTCGCGGGCTGCGCCGTTGATGTCGCGGTCCAGGCCAAATTGCAGCACCAGACTGGTGGAGCCTTGGCCGCTGCTGGAAGTCATCTCGGTAATGCCCGCGATAGTCCCGAGGCTGCGTTCCAGGGGGGTGGCTACGGTGGCCGCCATGGTTTCCGGGCTGGCGCCAGGCAAACTCGCGCTGACGATCACCGTCGGGTAATCCACTTGCGGCAGTGGCGCTACCGGCAGCAGGACGAAGCCGAGCACCCCGGCCAGGGTGATGCTCAGGCTCAGCAGCAGGGTCGCAACGGGCCGGCGGATAAAGAACCGCGACAGGTTCAGCGCGCGGCTCACGGCGTAGTCCTTGCCGGGTCATTGCGGCGACCGAACCTTGCACGCGCGCGCTCCGCCAGACCGTCGAACAGCAGATAGATGACCGGCGTGGTGAACAGCGTCAGCAACTGGCTGAGCAGCAAGCCGCCGACGATCACCAGCCCCAGCGGTCGGCGCAATTCGGCGCCGGCGCCAGTGGCGAGCATCAACGGCAAGGCCCCGAACAAAGCGGCCAGGGTGGTCATCAGGATCGGCCGCAAGCGCAGCAGGCAAGCGCGATGGATCGCGTCGCGGGCGCTCAGGTGCTGGTGCTGACGGCCTTCGAGGGCGAAGTCGATCATCATGATGGCGTTCTTCTTGACGATGCCGATCAGCAAGATCACCCCGATCAAGGCAATCAGGCTGAACTCGGTGCCGCATAGCAGCAACGCCAGCAGCGCACCGATGGCCGCCGATGGCAAGGTCGAGAGGATGGTCACCGGGTGGATGAAGCTCTCGTAAAGCATGCCCAGCACGATGTACATGGTCACCAACGCCGCAAGAATCAGCCACAGCGTGTTGCCGGTCGCGGCCTGGAAGGCAGCGGCGGCGCCCTGATAACGCAAGGTGATGCTGGTGGGTGCCTGCAGCTCGGTCATCACGCTGCTGATGGCCTGTTGCGCCTGCTCCAGCGAGTAGCCATCGGCCAGGTTGAACGACAGCGTCACGGCCGGGAACTGATCCAGGCGCGCGAGGCTCAAGGCACCGGTCCGTTGGCCGACCTTGGCAATATCGGTCAGGCGCACCATCGAGGCCGGCGTGTTGGTGGTGGTCGTGGTACTGGTCGAGCCCGTGGTTGAAGTGCTGCTCGAACTGCTGCTTGTGGTGCTGGTGGTCGTCGACGCGTTGGCCGCCGCCAGATAGATATGGTCGAAGGCCTCCATGGAGTTCTGGAAGCGGCCCGGCACCTGCAGCACCACGCGGTACTGGTTGGACTGGGTGAAGATGGTCGAGATCAGACGCTGACCAAAGGCGTTGTAGAGTGCGGTATCCACATCGGATGCGGTGATGCCGTAGCGCATGGCCGCAGCCCGATCCAGCTCGACATAGGCGACCAGGCCCTGGTCTTCGAGGTTGTCGATGACGTCACGCAGCTCCGCGCGGTTTTGCAGTTTGGCCATCAGTTTGGGGATCAAGGCCGCGAGGTTGGCGCTGTCGGCATCGTCTAGGGTGAACTGATACTGGCTGGGCGTCAGTTGATCATCGACGGTCAGGTCCTGGGAACTGGTCAGGTTCAACTGCATGCCGGCGACACTGCTCGTGGCCTGCTGCAGGCGCTTGATGATCTCATCGGCGGTGTCGCTGCGCTCGTCGAACGGCTTGAGTTCGATCTGCAGGCGACCGTTGTTGAGCGACGCGTTGGTGCCATCGACACCGATGGTCGAGGACACCGACTGTACGGCCGGGTCCTGACGCACCACCTCGACCATTGCCTGCTGACGGCGCGCCATTTCACTGAACGACACGTCCTGGGACGCGCGGGTAAAGCCCTGCAGCAGACCGGTGTCTTCTGGCGGAAAGAAGCCCTTGGGCACCACCACGTAGAGCAACGCGGTCAAGGCCACGGTGCCAACCGCCACCAGCAGGGTCAGGCGCTGGTGATCGAGCACCCACAGCAAACCCCGGTCATAGCCGTCGAGCACGCGCTGGTACTGGCGATCCCCCCAGGCGGCAAAGCGGCTTTGCTGGTCTTTTTCGACATGGCGCAACAGATGTGCGCACAGCATCGGCGTGAGGGTCAGGGAGATGACCATCGACACCAGAATCGCCACCGCCAGGGTGATGGCGAATTCGCGGAACAGCCGACCGACCACATCGCCCATGAACAACAGCGGGATCAACACGGCAATCAGCGACACGGTCAACGAAATGATCGTGAAGCCGATCTCCTGGGAGCCCTTGAGCGCCGCCACCATGGGCGTCTCGCCCTCCTCCAGGTGCCGGGAGATGTTCTCCACCACGACGATGGCGTCGTCGATCACAAAGCCGGTGGCGATGGTCAGCGCCATCAGCGTCAGGTTGTTGAGGCTGAATCCGGCCAGGTACATGACGCCGAAAGTACCGACCAGCGACAGCGGCACCGCGACACTGGGAATCAGCGTGGCGGTGAGGTTGCCGAGGAACACGAAAGTTACCAGCACCACCAGTCCGATGGACAGCATCAGCTCGATCTGCACGTCCTTGATCGAGGCGCGGATGGTTTGCGTGCGGTCGTTGATCACCGCCAGCTGCACCGAGTCCGGCAGGGCCTTTTGCAAGGTCGGCAGTTGCGCCTTGATGTTGTCGACCACATCGATGACGTTGGCCCCGGGCTGGCGCTGCACGTTGACGACGATCGCCGGCTGACCATTGGCGGTGGCCGAAAGGTATTGGTCCTGTGGGGCTTCGGCGGTGGTGGCGACGTCCTTGAGGCGCAATGCCGCGCCGTTTTCGTAGGCCAGCACCAGCTCGCCGTATTCTGAGGCATCACGAAGCTGGTCGTTGGCATCGATGGTGATCGAGTGCGCCGGGCCGTCGAAACCGCCCTTGGAACCATTGACGTTGGCGGCGTTGACCTTGGTATAGACGTCTTCAAGGGTCAGGCCGTGGGCGGCCAGCGCGACCGGATTGACCTCGATCTTGACCGCCGGCTGCTGACCGCCTGCCAGACTGACCAGGCCAACCCCGGAAATCTGCGACAGCTTGAGCGCCACGCGGGTGTTGACCAGATCCTGCACGCGGGTCAGCGGCAAGCTGTCGGACGTCGCGGCGATGGTCAGCACCGCCGTGTCAGCGGGGTTGACCTTCTTGTAGGTCGGCGGGTTGGGCAAGTCGGTGGGCAGCAGGCTGTCGGCGGCGTTGATCGCGGCCTGGACTTCCTGTTCGGCGACATCCAGCGACAGGTCGAGCGAAAATTTGAGGGTAATGACCGAGGAGCCTGCCGAACTCACCGAGTACATCTGCGACAGCCCGGCCATTTGCCCGAGCTGACGCTCCAGCGGTGCGGTGACCGCCGAGGCCAGCACGTTGGAGCTGGCGCCAGGATAGAGGGTCGAGACCTGAATGGTCGGGTAATCGACTTCCGGCAGCGCCGAGGTGGACAACAGCCGGTAGGCGAAAATCCCCGACAGCAACACCGCCACCATCAGCAACACCGTGGCAACCGGACGCTCAGGTGCACGCTCCGATGCCGCACCTCTGACGTGACATGGCGTCCGATCGATCAATTCATCTGCGACCGCAGTTCGCATGATCAAGGCGAAGAGGCGATACGCCTTCGCTGCCGTAGTTGGGGATTCTTTGGCGTATCTGCTGTTCCACGAACGAACGGCCAGCGGAGTTACATCTGAAAAGAACGCTGCGCCGATACCTCAGCTCTAGAGGCTGAGCATGTCTGCAAGAAGCCCAGCTCAATGGGCTGATGTGCGCGCCGTTGCGACTGCCAGCGAGTTCAAACAGAGTCAGTGACCGCGTCGATTG
>CAJCIO010000177.1 GCA_903970465.1 Gammaproteobacteria bacterium | reverse complement strand
GCCTTCGCGGGCGATCAGCCAGGCCAGGGCCACTTCAGCGGGCTTGGCGCCATGATCGGCCGCGAGGCCGTCCAACACCTCGAGCAGCGCCAGGCCGCGTTTGTCCAGGTACTTGGCAATACCTTGCCCGCGCTTGCTCTGGCTCAGGTCGGCCTTGCTGCGGTATTTGCCCGACAGAAACCCCGATGCCAGGCTGTAGTAGGTGACCACGCCGATATCGTTGGCGATGCAGGTCTCGCGCAGCGCGCCATCGAAGCTGCCGCGGTCGTACAGGTTGTACTCCGGTTGCAGCACCTGATAGGCCGGCAAGCCCTGTTCCTTGGCCACCCTCAGCGATTCCTGCAACTGCGCGGCGTCCAGATTGGAGGCGCCCACCGAGCGGATCTTGCCGGCCTTGAGCGCGGCGTCATAGGCACTCAGGGTTTCGGCATAGGGCGTCTGCGGATCGGGCCAGTGGGAAAAATACAGGTCGATATGGTCAGTGCCCAGGCGTGCCAGAGAAGCGTCGAGCGCCTTGGGAATATAGGCACCGGACAAGCCCTTGTTGCCCTCGCCCATATCGGCACCGACCTTGGTGAAGATCGCCACCTTCTCACGTGCGCCAGGGCGCGCCTTGAGCCAGCGGCCGATAATGGTCTCGGACTCGCCGCCCTGGTTGCCATCGGCCCAGGCCGAGTAGACGTCGGCGGTGTCGATGGCGTTGAAGCCATGATCGACGAAGGCATCGAGCACGGCGAAGCTGGTCTTTTCATCGATGGTCCAGCCAAACACATTGCCGCCGAACACCAGCGGGACGATATCGATGCCGGTCTTGCCAAGTGGACGCTTGTCCATTTCGCTCTCCTTGAACGAGGGATTGAAACCAGAAGGTATGAAAGCTGACGTCATCCTGCGCCTTTGGTTCGCACCGGCTGGATGAAATCTGCTTTCAGGTTCGGCCCAGGTGTCGCAGCAATGCCGACGGCCCTTCCGCCAGGCCACCCCGATCTCCATCTTGTTGCTTACACCTTGAACTGCCTCAACAACCCACTCAACTGCTCACTCAAGCCCTTCAACTGCAAGCTCGCCACGTTCGATTGCTCCGCCGCCAGCGCTGCGTTACGTGACAACTGCGCAGCCTGGGTGACGTTCTGGTTGATGTCTTCCACCACATGGGACTGCTGCAAGGTGGCGCTGGCTATCGAGGCGTTGAGGCCGTTGATATTGCCTAACGCATTGCGGATCGACGTGAGGCTGTGCCCCGCCAGTTCCGCCTGCTCGATGGTCAGCTGCGAGGCCCGGCTGCTGTCGCCGATCACCTTCACCGCGGCGTCGGAATGACTCTGCAGACGCGCGATCATGCTGTGGATTTCAGCCGTGGACTTCTGCGTGCGCTGGGCCAGCAGGCGCACCTCATCGGCGACCACTGCAAAGCCGCGACCTTGATCCCCTGCCCTTGCCGCCTCGATGGCGGCGTTGAGGGCCAGCAGGTTGGTCTGCTCGGCGATCGAGCTGATTACCTCCAGCACACTGCCGATCTGAGTGCTTTCGCTGGCGAGGGTACGGATGACCCCCACAGCCTGATCGATGGTGCCGGACAGCGCGCCGATCTGGCGCAGGCTGCTGTCGATATTGGCTTGCCCTTGCTGGGCCTGGGATTGCGCGTCGCGCATCTCGCTGGCGGCATGCTCGGCGTTCTTGGCCACATCCTGCACGCCGTAGGTGACCTCGTTGACCGCCGTCGCCACCAGCTCCATCTGCTCGGATTGCTGCTGACTGCGCGCCTGCGCCTGATCGGCGTTGCTGCCCAGTTCCAGGGATGCCTGCCCAAGGCCGGCAGCCGACTGCTGCAACTCGCCGACCACCCGGCGCAACTTGGCGGTAAAGCCATTGAAGTGCCGGGCCAACTGGGTGACCTCGTCATTGCCATCGGTTGCCAGACTGCGCGTCAGGTCGCTCTCGCCGCTGGCGATATTGGCCATGGCCTGCACCGTGGTGTTGAGCGGGCCGAGGATGCTGCGCGAGATCATCACCAGCAGCGCCATCATCACCACAATGATCGCCAGACTGATCGACGAGGCTTTCCAGACCTGATGGACGAACTCGGCCTGTACGTCGTCGACATACACCCCCGAGCCGATGATCCAGCCCCAAGGCGCGAACAGGCTCACGTAAGAGGTCTTGGCCACTGGCTCACTGGCGCCCGGTTTGGGCCAGCGATAGTTGATCATCCCCGCGCCCTTGGTCTTGGCCACGGTGACCATCTCGTTGAACACCTGGAAACCGTCCGGGTCCTTGATGCCCGACAGATCCTGGCCCACCAGCTTGGCATTGGCCGGGTGCATGATCATCACCGGCCGCAAGTCGTTTATCCAAAAGTAATCGGTCTGGTTGTAGCGCAGCGCGCGAATGGCGTCGATGGCCTGTTGCTGAGCCTGTTCACGGGTCAGGGTGCCGGCCTTTTCAAGGCCCTGGAAATACTCCAGCACGCCATTGGCAGTCTGCACTACGTGCATGGTTTTTTGCGCCTTGCCGTCGTACAGGTCGTCGTGAATCTGCTTGAGCATGGCCCCGGACATCACTACCAGCATCAGCACCGCGACAACCAGAATGAGCCAAAGCCGTCGACTGATGGAAAGACTGCGCATATTCATGACCCTCGATGGAGTTATTGCTTTTGTTATAGGCATAGCAGGTCGGCGCACGAATGCGCTGTTACTTGAAGGCTGTCGGCGTGTTTCCAATAAACATTAGAGGGGGCGACGGGCTGTGCTGGATTAAGGCAGAAGCGTCTTGATCCGGGCGCGCTCCTGCAATGCGACAGGTTCAGAGCCGTGGGTGCAAGGGTGCGCGTTCGGCGGCGAAGAGGCCCTCCAGACCGCATTCCCTTCCACTTCTCAGCCGCCGCGCTGTGCACCGGCGTGATCGGCAATCTTGTTCCACAGATGCATCGCGGCGTAGGCCCGCCAGGGTCGCCATCCCTCACTGCATGCTGCCTGCTGCGCGGGTTTGAGCAGCGTCGGGTGCTGGCGGGCGATGGCCTGCATCAACACCAGATCGCTGCCGGGCCAGGCGTCGGTATCGCGCCAGGCGCGCATGGCTACGTACTCCACCGTCCAAGGGCCGATGCCCGGCAAGCCCAGCAATGCCTTGCGCAGCGCCGCACTATCGCGGCTCTCTGGCGCGAGGGGGCTAACCCCCGATTGCGGGGCATCAGAAGAATCGCCCTGGCTGGAAAATCTTTCGAGGGCACGCCCCCTCGCGACAGGGATGACAGGGGCATCGATGGCAGGCCGTCCGCCACGGCCTGGGCGAAATTCTGCAGAGCCGCCACTCGCTTGGTTGGCATGCCGATCAGGTCGAGATCCGCCGCCGCCAGGGCCGCCGGCGTCGGAAACTGCCAGGCCGCACACTCATGGCTCGGGCCGTCGGCCGGCCGCCCTGCGCGCGCGACCAAACGCCCGGTGATGGTGGTCGCCGCCTTGACGCTGACTTGCTGGCCGACGATGGTGCGCACCACCAGTTCAAAGGCCGACCATGCGCCAGGGATGCGCAGCCCCGGTGCCTGGCTCGTCAACCGCAGCAGCCAGGGATCTCCACCCAAGCCGTCGCGCACCTGCGCCGGATCGGTGTACAGGTCGAACATGTGCATCAGCTTGGCTTCCAGGGCCCCCAGATGATGGCTGGCCGGGCCTTCGAGCTGGGCGATCAGGCACGGTCGATGTGAATCCCGGCGCACCCGCAGCAGGCCGCTGTCACCCTGCCAATCGAGGGTCCGGATGTAGCAGCCGTCCTCCACCGTTTCGACCCCGGAACTGGAGCGCCCACCATAGAAACGCAGCATGCGTTGCCAATCGAAAGGCGCCTTGAACGGCAGCTCTATCTCGTCCACGGCGATACCCGCTACCTGCTTCATGCCCTGCCCTCAGAAATCCAGTGACTGCTGCATCTGCGCCTGCCGGGCAGTGATCCACTTGCTGCGCTTGCCCGGCGTACCGAGGCCGAGCGCCACCGCGCCCTCGCCACGCTCGACCGTCAACAACACCTGCTTGGCCAACAAGCCACCGGCAAACCCGGTCAGCTCCCCCGAGGCACCAATCACCCGATGGCACGGCGCGACGATCGAGATCGGGTTGCGTCCATTGGCGGCGCCCACGGCGCGCACCGCAGTGGGATGGCCAATCTGCGCGGCGATCTGCGAATAGGTGCGGGTCTGCCCGAAGGGGATGGTCAACAGCGCCCGGCAGACTTTCTGCTGGAAAGTGGTGCCGACAAAATCCAGTGGCAGGTCGAAGTGCTGACGCTGACCCGCGAAGTACTCACTCAGTTGCCGAGCGGTCTCATCCAGCACTGGGTGGCTGTCGACCGGCGTCAACTCGCCCAGGCGCACCCGGTTGGGCCGCTCGACCTCCCAGAGGATGGCCGTCAGGCCTTTGTCACTGGCGACCAGGGTGAGCACGCCGACGGCGGATGGCAGCGTCTTGCAGTAGTAGGCATTGGCCAAGGGCGGTCTCCTGTGAGGCGCTGTACGGTGGGCAATCTATCCTAATGCAAGTTCGCACCTGCTGCGCGCTCTCGGGCCATCCTGCGGCTATATGCTCTGCGGTCGCTCGCGGGCGGTAGTTGCGGCACCCCCTGACGCCATTACCGAGGCACCGCAACGTTACTCAGTGGCGCCACGAGCCATGCGGCATCTCCACCCGCCGCTCTGCAGCGGCCAATGCGTGCTTGAGTCCCGCCGTGTCGAACGGCCTGCAATAGGCCGGTTTAGCCCGTTCGAAGCGCCAGCTGTCATCCAGACTACCGGCATCTACCGCGTCAAAGCCGAGCTGGTCCAGCAGCGTGACGACCTGCTGCCTGGCTGCGGCGTCGTCCGCCGCGACCGGCAGCGCGCGGCGGTCGGCGGTCGGCGGCACCGCGGGGGCGGCCATCCTGCAACAGGTCTTGAGCCAGGATCGCATTGAACACCTTGACCACCCTGGCCCCGTGCAGATGCTCGGCGAGCAGGCGGCTGGTGGTGGTTTCGAACCGGTCCAGCACGGCAATGTGACCGTCGCGTTCCGGGTAATAATTGTTGGCATCCAGCACTGTCTTGCCCTCCAGCCACCGGGCTGGAACGCTGCGGTAATGCTCGAAGGGGATGGCCAACACGATCACCTCGGCAAACTGCGTGGCCTGCTCGACCGTACCGACCTGACTGCCAGGCAAATTGCTCATCACGCTGCTCAGGCTTTTCGGCCCGCGAGCGTTGCTGAGCATCACCTCATGCCCCGCCGCCAGGGCCAGATGCGCGATATTGCGACCCATAAAACCTGCACCGATGATTCCGATTTTCATGTGATTGCTCCGCTGTTGAACACACCAGGGGCTATGATGATTCGCAATCCGGCGTAGATAAATCGCCATCACTGACTTAGTCTCGTTACCGGGAGTAGTGAATCATGGACCGCCTGACCAGCATGGGCGCCTTCGTCATGGCGGCGGAATCGGGCTCCTACGCCCGTGCCGCCGAGCGCCTGGGCCTGTCGGCGCAGATGGTCGCCAAGCACGTTTCCGCCCTCGAACAACACCTCGGCGCACGCCTGCTCAATCGCACCACTCGCCGGCAAAGCCTGACCGAGCTGGGCACTGCCTACTACGAGCGCTGCAAGCACATCCTGAGTGAAGCCCAAGCCGCCGACTCATTGGCGCAGATGATGAACGACACCCCGCGGGGCAAGCTCAGAATCACCGCCCCGGTGGCCTTTGGCTCCTTTGTGCTGATGCCGTTCATCACGCAGTTTTTGCGTGAGCATCCCGAGGTCGAGATCGACCTGCACCTGACCGATCGCTTCATCGATATCGTCGAAGAGGGTTACGAGGTCGCGTTCCGTATCGGCCCGCTAAGCCACTCCAGCCTGACCGCCCGGCCCTTGGCGCCCTACCGATTGGCCGCCTGCGCCGCACCGCAGTATCTGGCCGAGCGCGGCACCCCACACACCCCCGCCGACCTGCAGGCCCACGAATGCCTGAGCTACACCTACTGGGCACGCCCGACCGAGCGCGAATGGCAATTCAGCCAGGGGACAGAACGCTACAGCGTGCGGGTCAACAGCCGCTTGCAGGTCAACGAAAGCAAGGCCCTGCTGACTGCCGCACTCGATGGCTTCGGCATCGTGCTGGGGCCACTGGACTTTCTCCAACCGGCGCTACAGAGCGGCGAGTTGGTGCAACTGCTGGCCGACTACGAAGCGCCGAGCCGGGAGATGCATTTGCTGTACACCGCCAACCGCCAGCGCACGGCGAAGCTGCGGCGGTTTATCGACGCGGTGTTGGTGAGGTTTGGGGCGTGATCGCTACTGTGGCCTGCCCAGGCTATCCGCGCGCCCTGCCTGCTAGCCGCCAAGGTAGATGCCCTATTGGATTTGCCTTTAAATCCCGGCCCCACCAATCCCGTCCAGCTCGCCCAGCACATCACTCGGCAATACCACCTGCGCTGCCGCCAGGTTCTCGCGCAGGTGAGTGACCGAAGACGTCCCCGGGATCAGCAGGATGTTCGGCGAGCGCTGCAGCAGCCAGGCCAGCGCTACCTGCATGGGGGTGGCCTGCAAGCGCTGGGCGACTTGATTCAGCGCCTCGGATTGCAGCGGGCTGAAACCGCCCAGCGGGAAGAACGGCACGTAAGCGATGCCTTGCGCGGCCAGCTCGTCAACCAGCGCGTCATCGCCGCGCTGCGAGAGGTTGTAGAAGTTCTGCACGCAGACCACCTTGGCGATGCCCTGCGCCTGCTTGACCTGAGCGGCCGTGACATTGCTCACGCCCAGATGGCGGATCAGGCCTTGTTGCTGCAACTGCGCCAGCGCCGAAAACTGCGCTTCGAGGGACTCTTCCTTGGGTTCGTGCATATTGCCCCAGGCGCGGAAATTCACCACGTCCAGCGCTTCGAGGCCGAGATTGCGCAAGTTATCGTGCACGGCCTGCACCAGCTCGCCCGGGCTTTGCGCCGGATTCCAGGAGCCATCGGTACCGCGTACAGCACCCACTTTGGTGACCAGGGTGAGGTCCTGCGGATAGGGCGCCAGCGCTTCGCGGATCAGCTGATTGGTGATGTGCGGGCCATAGAAATCGCTGGTATCGATGTGATTGACCCCGGCAGCCAAGGCTGCCCGCAATACATCAAGCGCCCCTTGGCGATCCTTGGGCGGGCCGAATACCTGGGGGCCGGCCAGTTGCATGGCGCCGTAACCGACGCGGTTGACCTGACGATCGCCAAGTAGGAAGTGCAGTGAATGAGGCATGGGGTTGGCTCCGGGTGATGAGTTAAGGCGGCTGTTCTCTGCGCGGGCACGCCCACACAACGCATCTCTCGCCGCTGATCATTGTTTCTTGAACACCCACCCACTATAGGCGTTGACCCCCTGCGTGATAATGGAGTGAAATCGGCACGGGCTGTACGGGAGAGCGAACAATGAAAACCGATCTGCAAGACCTGTTGGCCTTGCGCGCCGTAGTGCAAGCCGGGGGCTTTCGTGAAGGGGCGCGGCTCAGTGGCAAATCCGCCTCGAGCCTCAGCGACGCCGTGCGCCGGGTCGAAACCCATCTGGGCGTGCGCCTGCTCAACCGCAGCACCCGCAGCGTCGCCCCCACCGAAGCCGGCAGCCGCCTGCTGGAACGCCTGGTGCCGGCACTGGATGAGGTCGAGGCAGCGCTGGATGTGGTGAATCACTTTCGCGACCGCCCTGCCGGCACCCTGCGCCTCAATGTGCCGGTCAGCGCCGCGCGCCTGGTGCTGCCGGTAATCATCACGCCGTTCCTGCAGGCTTATCCGGATATCCGCCTGGAAGTGGTGGCCGAGGAAAGCTTCGTCGATATGCTCGCTGCCGGCTTCGACGCGGGAATCCGGTACGACGAGCGTCTGGAGCAGGACATGATCGCCGTGCCCATCGGCCCGCGCGTTCAGCGCTTCGCCGCAGCCGCCGCACCGGCCTATCTGGACCGCGCCGGTCGCCCCCGGCACCCCCGGGAATTGCTGGACCACGCGTGCCTGCGCGGCAAATTCCCCAGCGGCCACATCCCGCTCTGGGAATTCGAGCGTGGCGAAGAAAGCCTGCGCGTCGACCCGTCCGGACCGTTGCAGGTGAGCATCGGCACCGCCGTCGACCTGGCCGTCGACACGGCGGTGCGAGGGCTGGGCGTTGTCTACCTGTTCGAAGATTGGCTGCGCCCGTACCTGGACAGCGGCGTACTGGAGCCAGTGCTCGAAGAGTGGTGGCCGGCGTTCAGCGGCCCGTTCCTCTACTACCCCGGGCGCAGGCATCTGCCTGCGCCGTTGCGCGCGTTTGTGGATTTCGTCAAGGCGCTGCCTGCGCAACAATGAAAAAGCCCGCGAGTGCGGGCTTTTCAGCGGTCAGATTTACAAAGACCCTTTGAGCGAGAACATCAGATTACGCGGGTCGCCGTACGGGCTGAGCACGTGGGTACAGGAGGCATTGCGCTGTCTTTTATTGAGCCTTTGCCAGTTCCACCTCGCTCGCAGCAATCGCCTTCTGGTGTTGCGCCCGCCGCCAAAACCCCAACGCCAACTGCTGATACAACTCCGGCCCCAACCGCGAACTCACCGCCTTGGCGATCAGTGCCACGGCCATCAAGCTGATGACCATACCGTGGCTGTCGATCATCTCCATGACGATGATCGCCGAGGTGATCGGCGACTGCGTCACTGCGGCCAGAAACCCGGCCATGCACAGGGCGATGATCGGTTGCGGCGCCAGGTCGAAGAGCTGCGCGACATTGCCGCCCACCGCAGCGCCCACCGCCAAGGAGGGGGCAAAGATGCCGCCGGGAATGCCCGAAAAATACGTCGCCAGGGTGGCCAGAAAACGCGCCGGTGCCGAGTACCAGGGAATGCTCTGGCCATGGTTGATGATGTCGTTGGTGACCCCATAGCCACTGCCGAACGACAAGCCTCCCGTGGCCACGCCCAAGCCCGCCACTATCAAGCCACAGAGCCCGGCGAACCACACCGGGTGGGCGCTGCGCCAGCGCCATATCGCGTGGTGGACGTTACGTTGAGGCATCAGCAACAGGCGGCTGAACAGCCCGCCGAGCAATCCGCACGACAACCCCAGGCAAAGCACCGGGAGAATGATCGCGCGGCTGTCAGCCACCGCGTTGAGGCGGCCGAAATAGTTGTAATCGCCCTGCACGCCGATGGCGATCATGCCCGACAGGATGATGGTGCTGAGCAGCACACCGCTGGTACGGGTTTCAAGTTTGCGGCCGAGTTCTTCGACGGCGAAGGCGATGCCGGCCAGCGGCGTATTGAACGCTGCGGCGATGCCCGCAGCGCCACCAGCGAGGATCATGTCCTGCACCCGAATGACGCGGCTGTTAGGCAAGAAACGGTGAGCGGCGTGCATCAGCGAAGCGGCCACCTGTACCGACGGTCCTTCGCGCCCGGCAGAAAAACCACCGCTCAGGGCCAGGGTCCCGAGGCCGATCTTGGCCAGTGCGATGCGTATCGACACCAGCCTGCTGACCGGCTTGCCGGCGGCGGCCAGGCGCGTGGCGGCGATCACTTGGGGGATGCCGCTGCCTTCGCTGCCGGGAAAGAATCGCTGGGTCAGGAACACCACCAGCATGCCTGACAGCGGAGTCAACAGCAGGGTCAGCCAACTGCGGCCGCTGGTGATGTGCGCGAAGAGCGCCAGGGCCAGATCGGCGAGCCTGGCGAACATCACCACGCACAGGCCGGCGACGGTAGCGGCGATCCACAGCGTCAGGCGCGTGCGCCAGCGCGCAGTGGTAAAACGCCGACGCAGGGGCGCGAGGAGCTGTTTCATGACGGCGGCCTGTACAGGGGCAAGGGGCGGCAAAGTCTGCGGGGCGGAGTTTTCAGTGTCAAATGACAACGGCGTTTGGCCGAATTGTCACTACGAGCACGGGGCTGACACGCCTCATGACGAGCGCGCCCTCCTCGCTACACCGTTGCATTATGTTCGGCGTTTTCTGCAATTACGCCGACGCCACGCACACCCGATTGCGCCCTTGCGCCTTGGCGCGGTAAAGCGCCTGATCAGCGCGATGCAGCAAGCCGTGCAGGTCCGCGTCGTCTTCCTGAGACGCCGCCACGCCAAGGCTGGCGGTGATGCCGCGGGCGCGTTCGACCTTCAGCCCCACCAAAGTCGAGATCAGCCTTTGCGTCATGCCCAGCGCATCGATCAGCGAGGTATCCGGCAGCAGCACGGCGAACTCCTCGCCACCGAGCCGGCCATACACATCGGCGGCGCGAAACGACTGGATGATCACCTTGCCCATCTGCTGCAGCACTTCGTCGCCGACCTGATGACCGTAGGTGTCGTTGATCAGCTTGAAGTGATCCATGTCGAGCATCACCGCGCACACTGGGCGTTGCTGGGCCTGGCATTGGGCATACAACAACTGGGCACGCTCGAAAAACGCCCGGCGGTTGTTCAAGCCGGTGAGTTCGTCGATGCGCGCCGCCTGGGCGGACGCCCGGTGGGCCCACTCCATCTCGCGAGTCACGCGGAAGGCTTTCTCCAAGGCGTCGGCCAGGCTCATGGTGGCGCTGATCGCAAACGAAGAGAACACCAGCACCGCCACGGCGATGCTCAACTGCATGGTCGATGGCTGCTGCAGCATCCACAGCGTGCAAGGCAGCAAGACCAGGCCGATGGCGGTCAGGGTCATGTAGCGGTAGGGGGAATAGCACGACACCGCGCTCACCGACATGCCGACCGTGAACAGTACCACCAGCACCTGGGTCAGCAGGTCGTTGGCAGGCATCAGCGCCAGCGCGCCGCCACCCCAGATGCCCGCCGACAGCACCAGGGTGATCCAGTAGGTACACTCCCAACGTTGCGGCGTGCGCTCGCTTTCTGCGGTTCTGAAGTACACCACGAACATGGCGATGCGCAGCAATGCCGACGCACCGAGCAGCCCGATCCAGAGCATCGCGACCTGGTGGTCGAAGTGCTCCCAGCACAACCAGCACAGCATCAACGCGGCGAGAAAACTGCCCAGGACTGCAAATACCGATTGCCGGAACAACTGTTGCAGTCGATCCGTTCGCACCATTTGCGCAATGTAGCCAGCCTGCGTGTGCTTGAGTTCGAGGCAATCCATCTGATGCGCCTGGCCTTGATGCGGAGACGGGCGCTATTGTGGCACCTTGCCATTGTCGCAAACAACTGCGTATTGGGAGCGATCGCCCTGCAAACGGAAGTTATTGGCAAGAATTGAACGTTTGCGTCGGTTTGTCGGCCTCAGCGCGGCAGATCTCTTCGGCGTTCGGCAAGCCCATGGAGGCGCTGGACCACGACCGCATGATGCTGGCGCTGTACCCGGTGCTGCTCGACCGCGTCGAACATCAGGCGCTCGATGCGCGCGGTTTGCACGCGGTGATCGCCACGGCCGCCCAAGGCTATTCGTTCCCGACCAACCTGGACAGCGACCCGCCACTCAAGGGCCTGGCCCAGCAGACCGGGCAGCAGTTGCTGCATCAGGCGCTGGCCGAGCGCTGGTCGCTAGCGGTGTTTGCGCAAGAGGTGGAGCGGATGCGGCTGCGGCGACGGGCGTGAATCAGAGGGGCGGCGAATAGCCCTCGACGGCATCCGGCCACAGCGTCAGCACCTCGCAGCCTTCGTCCGTTACCGCCACCATGTGCTCCCACTGCGCTGACAGCGACTGGTCCTTGGTGACCACGGTCCAGCCATCGGCCAGAGTCTTCACGTGCCGTTTGCCTGCGTTGAGCATGGGCTCGATGGTGAAGATCATTCCGGCCTTGAGCGTCATGCCCTGCCCCGGATAGCCGTAATGGAGGATCTGCGGTTCGTCGTGGTAGACCTTGCCGATGCCATGGCCGCAGTACTCGCGCACCACGCTGTAACCGGCGCCTTCAGCCACCGCCTGGATGGCGTGGCCGATGTCGCCCAGGGTGGCGCCAGGGCGCACGGTGCGGATGCCCGCGCACATGGCGTCGTAGGTGGTGTGCATCAAGCGCAGCGCCTGCGCGTCGGGCTGGCCCACCCAGTACATGCGGCTGGTGTCGCCAAACCAGCCATCCTTGACCACCGCCACATCGATGTTGACGATGTCACCCTCCTTGAGCACGCGCCCCGATGGGATGCCGTGGCACACCACATCGTTGACCGAAGCACAGACCGTCTTGGTGAAGCCGTGATAACCGACGTTGCCGGGTACGGCCTTTTGCACCTTGACTATATAGTCGTGGCAGATCTGATCCAGGGCTTCGGTGGTCACGCCGGCGACCACGTGAGGGGCGATCATCGCCAGTACCTCGGCGGCCAGTTGGCCGGCGGCTTTGGACTGAGCGATTTGCGCGGCGGTGTTGATGACGACGGGCGTTCTCATTGTTGGCCACCTGCTGCCAGCAGCGCAGGGCTTTGTTCGACGTCACACAGCTGGGCCAGGTCGAGGCCGCCGGCCAGTTCGGCGCGTACGAGCATACGGCTCAGGGCGCGGTGATCGAGGTCGGGGAAGAGTTCGGCGAGCATACCGATGCGCATCCAGTGTTCAGCCTGCGCGTTGATGGAGCGACTCAGTGCGTTGCTGGCGACACGCAGTTTTTCATGCAGGTCGTCAGAGATCTTAACAATGCCCATGGTGGGGATATCCAATACGAAATATATATAAAACGTATATTACGTTCACTGAATACCCCTTGGCAATCGCGCCGACGGTTTCAGCCCTTGTTGGGGTTCTTCGCCCCACCCTGGCGGGCCTTGAAACGCGGGTTGGATTTGCAGATCACATAGATGCGCCCGCGCCGCTTGACGATCTGGCAGTCGCGGTGACGGTTCTTGGCTTCTTTGAGGGACGAGAGGACTTTCATGGCAGGGGCTCCGATCAATATGTAATAACATAACACTAACAACAAACACCGCTGGACTGCAAGCATGGCCTCAAGTACTTACTGGTGGTGGTCGATCGCGCTGATTTGTCCGTAATGAATACCCCTTGAATACGCCTCATCAGTGTTCTGTTTAAAGCAACGATAAATATAATTCGCAGTATTGGAGTGCGCTGCAGGGCATGCGCATACTGGCCACGCACCGCATAAATCGCGGCCTCGGCCACCTGTTCAGCGATGATCCACTCATTGCCACGAACAGACTCCTCGGCACGCTATAAAAAGATTCAGCCCGCACGCCGGGCTTCCATGTCCGCATGGATTTGCACACTGCCCTGGGCGCCAACACGCCCCCTGATAAACACAACAACTATTGATTCGGCCGGCAGGTCATTCAGCAGGCAAGGGGATCACCATGCAACACGCAAACGCCGTTACGCTGGATAACAGCCAGGCTGTTTCCGCGACCGTGAAACTGTACATCTGGGCGGCGATCATCTTGATCGTGGCCGAATCCCTCGGCGCTGTCAGCATTCCCCTCGGTCCCGGCAAGGTGGTTTTGCTGCCAATGGTCTGGGCCCTGCTGCTGGGTGCTGCCGTGGGTATCGCCAGCAAGCGCCTGCCGGGCACCGTCGGCATCGATAAACGCGCGCAGTTGCGCGCTGCCTCGATCCTGCAACCGGCGCTGCTGATCTTTATCGCCAAACTCGGCCTGGTGGTCGGTGGTTCGCTGCCGGTGGTGTTCGCCTCCGGCTGGGCGCTGGCGTTCCAGGAGTTCGGTCACTTTGTCGGCACGGTGATCCTCGGCCTGCCCGTGGCCTTGCTGCTGGGTATCAAGCGTGAAGCGGTAGGCGCGACCTTTTCGGTGGGCCGCGAACCGAGCCTGGCGATCATCGGCGAGCGCTACGGCATGGACTCTCCTGAGGGGCGCGGCGTATTGGCCGAGTACCTCACAGGCACCCTGTTCGGCGCGCTGTTCATCGCTGTCGTGGCCGGCTTCATCACCAGCCTGGGGATCTTCCATCCCGCCTCGCTGGCCATGGGTTCGGGCATCGGCTCGGGGAGCATGATGGCTGCCGCCGCCGGCGCCATCGCCGCTCAGCAGACGCCGGAAATGGCCACGCAGGTGATGACCCTCGCCGCCGCTTCCAACCTGATCACCACCACCCTGGGCACCTACTTCACGCTGTTCATTTCCTTGCCGCTGGCGGTGTGGGGCTATCGCGTGCTCGAGCCGCTGATCGGTCGCACCACAAAGGCGTCAGTGACCACAGAGGGGCCGGACGCCAACGACGTTGCCGTCGAAGTCAACGAGCTCGGCTGGGCCGGCAAGGTCAGCGCGTGGCTGGCGGCTGCGGCCTTGGCGCTGATCGCCAACTATGTAGGCTACAAGACGCTGTCGGCCGATGCTCTCGCCGGCATGGGCGTGATGATCTTCGCGGTGTTCGTCGGCGAGTTGCTGTGCACCCTGATCCGCCGCAAGGTGCCCGCTGTGTGCACCGTCTCGGTGGTCGCGATGTTCCTGACCTCGCCGCTGTGCCCTTGGGCCGCGGAGATCGCCCGGATGACCAGCAGCATCAACATGCTGGCAGTGATCACACCGATGCTGACCTTCGCCGGCCTCTCGATCGCCAAAGACATCCCGGCCTTCCGCCGCCTGGGCTGGAGGATCGTGCTGGTGTCGTTCCTGGCCAACTTCGGCACCTTCATCGGGGCGGTGATGATCGCTGAGTTCTTCCACTGATCCGCGCAGTAAACAGTCGCTTCCTTTGGTGACTGAGTTGAGTACCGGCCAGGCTTGCGCTTGGCCGGTACGTTTTTTTGGGCCACCTGAATGCGTATGGCAAAGGGGATCTGGTGCATGGCTGGCAGGTCCCTGCGCCGCCGAACGCGCCATCGGCTTGACCACTTCAAGCAAAGTGTACGGGCCACTCTTCATCTCGCTGTAACGCTCTTGCCCACGGGTTTTATGGATAAATAGACGTCCGATAAAAACAACCCGTGAGCCCTTATGAATTCCCGCGACAACACCGGCATGGCCCTGGGCCTGCTCGGCGTGATCATTTTCAGCCTGACCCTGCCCATGACCCGCATCGTGGTGCAGGAGGTCGACCCCTTGCTCAACGGCCTGGGCCGCGCGCTGCTGGCGGCCATCCCCGCCGCGGCGCTGCTGCTGTGGCGCCGCGAGCGCTGGCCGACCCGACGTCAGTGCAAGGCGCTGTGCTTCGTCATTCTGGGGGTCATCCTCGGCTTCCCGGTACTCTCGGCCTGGGCAATGAAAACCCTGCCCTCCTCCCACGGCGCGCTGGTCAACGGCCTGCAACCGCTGGTGGTGGCGATGTATGCGGCGTGGCTGTCCCACGAGCGGCCGTCCAAGGCGTTCTGGGCCTGCGCCGCGCTGGGCAGCGCGCTGGTGCTGGCCTATGCGTTGATCCAGGGCGCCGGCAGTGTCAGCAGTGGTGATCTGTTGATGCTCGCCGCCATCGCCCTGGGTGGACTGGGCTATGCCGAAGGGGGTCGGCTGGCGCGGGAAATGGGCGGCTGGCAGGTGATCTGCTGGGCGCTGGTGCTGGCCTTCCCGTTGCTGCTGGGCCCGGTGCTGTATCTGGCCGCCCAGCATCACGGACCGATCAGCACCCCGACTTTGTGGGCGTTCGGCTACGTCACGCTGTTCTCGCAGTTCATCGGTTTTTTCGCCTGGTACGCCGGGCTGTCCATGGGCGGTATCGCCCGCGTCGGGCAGGTGCAACTGCTGCAGATCTTCTTCACGATCGCTTTTTCCGCGCTGTGGTTCGGCGAGCACATCGAGCCCATCACCTGGCTGTTCGCCGCCGGGGTGGTAGGCACGGTGATACTCGGACGGCGCACAGCGGTAAAGGCTGCGCCGGTACTCAAGGCGCAGTGATGATCGGCCTCAATGCTTGGGCACCACCTGCCCATGCATTTCCAGGGTGAGGCTTTCGATACGCTCGGCCAGTTGCTGGGTCAACTCAGTGAGCCGGGTGTTCTGCTCCAGTAGCGCCAGCAAACGCTCGGAGTTTTGTTCGGCCAGCACCTGGCGCTGCTCACTGGCCACGGCCAGCGCTTCGCGGTGCTGGGCATCGGCCTCGGATTGCGCCTTGTCGCGCGCGGCCTGACGGGTCTGCGCCAGCAGAATCAAAGGCGCTGCATAGGCCGACTGCAAGCTGAAGGCCAGGTTGAGCAAAATGAAGGGGTAGACATCGAAGTGGCTGAAGCCCAGCGCGTTGACCGCCACCCACAGGATCACGATCAGGGTTTGCGCACCGAGGAAAGTCGGCGTGCCGAAGAAGCGCGCGAACGCCTCGGCCTTGAGGGCGAAATTATCGTTGCCAAAGGCACTGGCCAGATGGGCGTGAGGCCGATGGAAGCGCAAAGCATCATGCTTGGGTTTCGAACGGCTGGTATCGGGGGCATTCACTGGGGGGGAATCGTCGACGGGCTGGTTCATTGCGAGCTCTATAGACCATGTAATGCCCATCCTGGAGTGGATGCGTGGGCGCCAAGTCCCAGTATGGTCGAGTATGGTTCGCGCGTTGGTGACGATCGCTACAGGAAAGAACCGGGCATCACGCCCGGTTTTTCCAGCTACACGCCTGGTCAGCCGTTGAGAAACTTCATCACATCGCTGCTGTAGCGCTCGCCGGCCACCGCGCCGTGGCCTGCGAAAATGGCATCCAGCTGCTGGCATTCATCACCGCTCAAGCTCACCGAGGCCGCCGCGACGTTGCTCTCCAGGTACTTGCGCTGCTTGGTCCCGGGGATCGGGATGATGGTGTCGCCTTGGGCCAGCACCCAGGCCAGCGCCAACTGCGACGCGCTGATCCCTTTCGCAGTCGCCAGCGCCTGGACCCGCTCGACCAGCGCCAGGTTACGGTCGAAGTTGTCGCCCTGAAAACGCGGATTGAAGCGCCGGTAATCATCGGCGGCGAAATCCTCGAAGGTGCGCAACTCGCCGGTCAGAAACCCCCGGCCCAGCGGGCTGTAGGCAACAAAAGCGATGCCCAGCCGTTGGCAGGTAGCGAGCACGTCGTTATGTTCAGGGTCGCGGGACCATAGTGAATATTCGCTCTGCACTGCCGCCAGCGGATGCACTTTGTGCGCGCGCTCGATGGTCGCCGCGCTGGCTTCGGAAATACCGATATGGCGGACCTTGCCGGCTTTGACCAACTCGGCCATGGCGCCAATGGTCTCTTCGATCGGCACGTGAGGGTCGATGCGGTGCTGGTAGTAGAGGTCCAGGTAATCGGTGTTCAGGCGCTTGAGGCTGCCGTCGATGGAGGCACGCACATAGTCGGGACGGCCATTGACGCCGCGGGCGTGGGGGTCGTCGCTGCGCACGAGACCGAACTTGCTGGCCAGGACAATCCCCTCGCGCTTGCCTTGCAGCGCGCGGCCAAGCAACTCCTCGTTACGGTGCGGGCCGTAGCAGTCGGCAGTGTCGAGGAAGGTGACGCCCAGCTCCAGCGCGCGATGCAGCGTGGCAATGGATTCCTGTTCGTTGGCGCCGGT
This sequence comes from Gammaproteobacteria bacterium, assembly GCA_903970465.1. GTDB lineage: Bacteria > Pseudomonadota > Gammaproteobacteria > Pseudomonadales > Pseudomonadaceae > Aquipseudomonas. Next base: position 21,420 of record CAJCIO010000177.1, on the reverse strand, counting down.
GGTATAGAAGTCCGACATGCCCATGCAGCCCAGGCCGATGGCAGAAACGTGCGGGCCATTACGGCCGAGTTGACGAGTGATCACGTGTGAGTTCCTTGACGGTTGAAGACTCAGCCAGTGTCCCCTCGATGCTTTTCTGGATAAACCCTTGGTTTTTGGTTTAACTATTCGCTTGATCTAAACAATCGAGGCAAGAATGGATCGTTTACAAGCCATGCAGGTATTCACCCGCATCGTCGAACTGGGCGGCTTCGGCAAGGCGGCCGACGCCCTCGGGCTGCCACGCGCCAGTGTCACCCTGGCGATCCAGCAGCTTGAGGCGCACCTCGGCGTGCAGCTGTTGCAGCGCACCACCCGGCAAGTGCGCCCGACCCTTGATGGCGACGCTTATTACCACCGCTGCCAGTTGCTGCTCGACGACCTCGATGACCTCGAAAGCTCGCTCTCGGCCCAGCGCGGTAAACCTCGGGGGACCCTGCGGGTCGACATGCCGGCGGCCTTCGGGTGTATCTGGATCGTGCCGCGGCTGGCGGATTTCTATCGTCGCTACCCCGATCTGCAACTGGATATCGGCTTTCATGACCGTCAAGTGCACTTGCAGCGCGAAGGGGTCGATTGCGCCATTCGCGCCGGAACGATCAGCGACCTGTCACTGGTGTCACGCCCGCTGGTGCGCATCCCGCAGCTCACCTGTGCCAGCGCCGAATACCTGGCGACCTGGGGCACGCCCCGGCGGCTAGAAGATCTGGCGGAGCATCGGGCGATCAATTTTCCGGCGAGCAGCGGGCGGTTCTTTCCGTTCGAACTGGAGGTGGCCGGGGAAGTACGCGAGATACCGATGTCGGCGGTGCTCACCGTCAACAGTGCGGACGCCTATATCGGCGCCTGCGAGGCGGGGTTCGGGTTGATTCAGGCGCCGCGTTATCACCTGACCCAGCAATTGGCGGCGGGCAGCCTGGTGCAGGTGCTGGAGCAATACCCGGTGCCTGCGTGGCCGATTTCGGCGGTATATCCGCCGCATAGGCAATTGTCACCGCGGGTGCGGGTGTTCATCGATTGGGTGATGGAGCAGTTGCATGGGGTGGCGGATGTCAGTCCGGAGCTGATGGTGCGCCTCTGACAACACCACCCCTGTAGCGAGGGATCTGAACAGACCTACTCGAGCCGCGCCAACCGCTCGGTCAACAAATCGAAGAACCCCTGCGCATCGCCGTCATCGATCCAGAATACGTTGCTGGCCTGCTTCAGCTTTCCATACCAATCGGCGATGGTCTGCCCCAGGCCGACGCCTTCGCGGTTATCGATCGCCACGTGGATCGACTTGCCGCTGAACAGCTCGGGCTTGAGCAGCCAGGCAATCACGCTGGCGTCGTGTACCGGGCCGCCCGGCAGGCCGTAATGGAGCATGTCGGCCTTGACGTAGGCGTTCAGGATCGCCCCCACCAGCTTGCCGGCCTGATTGTTCAGGGCCTCGATCTGCCGCAACCGCGCCTCGCTGGTGAGGATCTTGTGGGTCACGTCCAGCGGCACATAGGTCAGCTTGACGCCGCTGGCGAGTACCACCTTGGCGGCGTCCGGGTCGACATAGACATTGAACTCCGCCACCGGGGTGATATTGCCGCCGTTGAAGTGCGCGCCGGCCATCACCACTACTTCCTTGATGCCCTGGACGATATCCGGCTGCTGGATCAACGCCAGTGCCAGGTTGGTCTGCGGCCCGAGCATTGCAAGGGTGATGCTGTGCGGCTCGGCCTTGCTCAGGGTCTCGATCAGGTACTGCACCGCGCTACCGTCCGCGAGCCCTTTGCCGGGTTCATGCACCGCAACACCCGGCAGCCCTTCGTTGCCATGAATGTGCTCGGCGTAGATCGGCGGGCGCACCAGCGGCTTGCCTGCGCCAGCGTACACCGGCACCTCTTCGCGCCCTGCCCACTCGCGGGCCAGGCAGGCGTTGCGCGAGGTCTTGTCGATGCGCACATTGCCGGCCACCGTGGTGATCGCCAGCAGGTTCAATTCCTCAGGCGATGCCATGGCCAGCAGCAAGGCCACGACGTCGTCGGCGCCCGGGTCGGTGTCGATGATCAGGTTGCGTTTTTCGGCTGCCTGAGCGGCAGTGGCGGCGAGAAGAGTCAAGGCCGATAAGCTCCAGAGCGGTCGGGAAAGAGCGACAGGTTTGCACAGGCAATGGCCTATTCCAACAATTACCTGCCGCTTGCGGTCGTGTCAGAACACCACACCTGCCACCAGGGCGATGTTGCTGTAGGGCTGGCATTCGCCGGTCCGCACGATGGCTTTGGCGTTGCGGCTGAGCACTTTCAGCTCATCGTGGCTGAGTTGACGACGCTGGCCCAAAGCACCGCTGGCGTGCAGGCTTTCGAGGGTCGCCAGCGCGGGTGGCTGTTGGGTGAATATCTCGTCGGCCAGCACGTGGCTTTCGACCTGCATCTCCGCCAGCACGGTGTCCAGTACCGTGATGAAATCCGGCACGCCACGGGTCAGCGCCAGGTCGATCAGCTCCACGCCCGGCGGCACCGGCATGCCGGCATCGACGATCATCAGCACGTCGCCGTGGCCCAGGGAGGCCACCACCCGAGACAGCGCGATATTGAGTAGAGGCGTCTTTTTCATGGTGCAAATCCGTGTACGTCAGCGAGGCTCGGAATGGACGGCTGCGCGCCGGCACGGGTGACCGACAGCGCTGCAGCGATCTGCCCGAAGGCGATGGCCTGGGCCTCGGTCTTGCCCTCGGCCAATGCCGCAGCGAAGCCGCCGACGAAGGTATCTCCCGCCGCCGTGGTGTCGACCGCCTGCACCTCCGGCGCCGGGAAATGCCGGGACTGCGCGCGAGTGGCGAACAGCGAACCTTGCGCACCCAGGGTGACGATCACCTTGGCGGCGCCGGCCTTGAGCAACACGCTGGCGGCGATATCGGCGCTGGCCACCGAATCCACCGCCAGCCCGCTGAGCACGCTGGCTTCGCTCTCGTTCGGGATCAGATAGTCGATCAACGGATACCAGTCCGCCGGCAGCGGCGCACTGGCCGGCGCCGGATTGAGGATGACGATCTTGCCCAGCGCGCGTGCGCGCTTGAGCACGTGGCCAACGCTGGCCAAGGGCACTTCCAGCTGGCAAATGATCACCTCGGCGCGGGTCAGCAGCGCCTCGAAACTGTCGATCAGGGTGGTCGTCAGCTGGCCATTGGCACCGGCGACGATCACGATTGCGTTCTGGCTGTGGTCATCCACCAGGATGGTCGCCACGCCGCTGGGCTGGTCGTCGATCACCGTCACCCCCGAGCAGTCGACGCCTTCGGCCAGCAAGCCGTCTTGCAACTGTTGGCCATACGCATCGGCGCCGACGCAACCGATCATTGCCACGCTGGCCCCCAGACGCGCCGCGGCCACCGCCTGATTGGCGCCCTTGCCGCCCGGCACGGTCACGAACGACTGCCCGGCCAAGGTCTCGCCCGGGCGCGGCAGCCGCGGCAGACGGGTGACCAGGTCCATATTGAGGCTGCCTACTATCACTACCTTTGCTTGCATGAGGTTTACTCTTCTAGCCGCCGTGCACTTCAAAAAAGAATCAGCGAAATTGATCAAAAGCGCGGCTCGGCGCCGCCGTGGATTCGCGTAGCACCATACTCGGTGCCACCACCCATTGCTCGACCGGCGTACCCGGCGCAGCGATACGCCGCAGCAGCACCTGCGCCGCGCGCTCGCCGAGCTGCAGGATCGACTGCCCGACCGTGGTCAGGGCCGGGTATACGTAGCGGCTCATCTGGATATCATCGAAACCGATCACCGACAACTCGCCGGGCACGCGAATATTACGCTCGGCTGCTGCACGCAACACGCCGAAACCGACCATGTCGTTAGCAGCGAAAATCGCGCTCGGTCGCCCTTCGTCGAGCAATTCCACCGCCGCTGCATGGCCGCTGGGGCTGGTGAAATCGCTCTCCTTGATCCACTGCGCCGGCACCTCGATATTCGCCGCCGCCATGGCCCGTCGATACCCGGCCAGACGCATGCGCGCCACGCTGGTTGCGGTGGGCCCGCAGATGCAGGCGATGTGGCGATGGCCGAGTGCGAGCAGGTGCTCGGTCGCCAGATAAGCGCCCAGTTCGTGATCGATGCGGATCAAATCAGCGGTTAGATTTTCCAGGTCGCGGTCGACGATCACCATCGGTGTACGCACCGCCGCGAGGCCCTGCACCAGACCGTTGTCGCCGCCCACCGATGATACGATCAAGCCGTCGACGCGTTTCTCCTGCAGCACCCGCAGGTAGTTGCGCTGTTTGTCCGGGTCGTCATCGGAGTTGCAGAGGATCACGCAAAAGCCGTTGCGCTCGCAGTAGTCCTCGATGCCCCGCGCCAGCTCGGCGAAATACGGGTTGATGCCATTGGGGATCAACAGCCCGATGGTCGAGGTAGCCTGGGCCTTGAGCGAGCGTGCTACAGCGCTGGGCACGTAGCCGAGCTGCTCGATGGCGGCCTCGACCTTGAGCCGCGCCTCTTCGCTTACCGGCCGTGAGCGATTCACCACATGGGACACCGTGGTGTAGGAAATCCCTGCCAGTGCGGCCACATCCTTGATGGTCGACATATCAGCCGCGCCGCTTGGCGCGGTTGCTGCGGTAGGTGTCGAGCACCACCGCGACCACGATCACCAGCCCGGTGATGATGCGTTTGGTCGGCTCGGTCGCGCCGATCTGCGCCAGCCCCGCCGCCAGTACCGAGATGATCAGCACGCCGAAGAAGGTACTGATCACCGAACCGCGGCCGCCCATCAAGCTGGTGCCGCCGATCACTACGGCGGCGATGACCTGCAACTCCAGGCCGGAGCCGGCATTCGGATCGGCGGCTTCCAAGCGGGAAATCTGGAACAACGCCGCTACGCCCGCCAGCAGGCCCATCAGCGAGAACACCAGTATCTTGTAGGGCTTGGGGTTGATGCCGGCCAGGCGCACGGCCTCTTCGTTGGTGCCGATGCCGATCAGGTAGCGGCCGAACACGGTGCGGGTCAGCACCGCTTGAGCGACAAAGATCACCACCAGCGCGATCACGAACGACGGCGAAATGCCGAGGGCGAACGGGTTGGAAAGCCACGCGTAGGAATCGCCGATGTAGGCCGTGCGCGAGTCGGTCAGCTGGTAGGCCACGCCACGGGCCATTTCCAGCACCCCCAGCGAGACGATGAACGATGGGATGCGCCAGGCCACGGTGATCGACCCGGTGATGGTCCCGGCCACCGTTGCGCAGGCCATGCCCAGCAGCGCAGAGGGCAGCACGCCCCAGCCCCAGCCAAGCATCGCCACACTGACCGCCGAAGCCGCCAACGCCAGCACCGAGCCCACCGACAAGTCGATGCCGCCGATGATCAGGATGAAGGTCATGCCCACGGCCAGCACCATCAAGTCGGGGATCTGGTTGGCCAGGGTGCTGAAGGTCTCGTACGAGAGGAAATGATCGCTGAGCAGCGAGAACAGCACGATCATCGCCAGCAGTGCGCCGGCCAGCCCGAGGTAGGTGCCCAGGCCAAAATAATTGCCGCTGCGCTTACCGGGGGATGGCAGCGCGGCGGGGGTAATCCCGCCTTTGGAGAGAGTAGTCTTCATGAGTCGATCCTGGGCGCCGCGTCGGACAGCAGCGCATCACGTTTCTGGTAGCCGGCAAACGCGGCGGCGAGCAATTGATCCTGAGTCCAGCTGTCACGCTCGAAGGTGTCGATCAGGCGCCCGGCGGAGAGCACGCCGATGCGGTCGCAGATCAGCATCAGCTCGCGCAGGTCGCTGGACACCACCACCAGCGCGCGGCCCTGGCGGGTCAGCTCGCCCAACAAGGTGTAGATATCGAATTTGGCGCCGACATCGATGCCGCGGGTCGGCTCGTCGAACAGCATCACCGGGCAATCGCGCTCCAGCCAACGGCCGATCACCACTTTCTGCTGGTTGCCACCAGACAGCTCCGAGACCAGCTGCGTGGGGCTCGAACTGCGGATGCGCATGGCATCCACCTGACGCTTGGCCAGGCTCATCTCGGCGCGGCCATCGACCACGCCGCTGCGGGAGATCGCCGCCATATTGCCCAGGGCGACATTGGCGCTGATGGATTGCGACAGCAGCAAGCCCTCACCCTTGCGATCCTCGGTGATCAGCGCGATGCCATGGCCGACGGCGTCCACCGGCGAGCGCACGCTGACGACGTGCAGCGGGCTGCCGACGGCGATGCTGCCGCTGTCGGCGACGTCGGCGCCGTAGATGAGCCGCAGCAGTTCGGTGCGCCCGGCGCCGATCAGGCCGCTGATGCCGAAAATCTCCCCGGCACGAACCTCGAAGGACACGTCGCGAACCTTGTCCGCGCGGCTCAGGCCCTTCACCGCCAGCGCCACTTCGCCGATCTGCCGCGGGCCCAGATCGATCTGTTCACCCAGCTCGCGGCCGACCATCAGGGTCACCAGTTGCTCGCTGTTGTAGTGGGCCATGGCATCGACGCACACCAGCTTGCCGTCGCGCAGCACGGCGATACGCTGCGCCACACGGGCCAGTTCTTCGAGGCGATGGGAGATGTACACGATCGACACGCCGCGCGCCTGCAGGCGGATGATCTGCTCGAAAAGCATCTCCACTTCGCGCGCGGTCAGCATGGCGGTGGGCTCGTCGAGGATCAGCACGTGGCAGTCGCCGATCAGGTTGCGGGCGATCTCGACCATCTGCTGATGGCCGATGCCCAGATCGCTGATCAGCGTGTCAGGATCGATGGCGTCCAGGCCGACCTGGGCCATGGCCTTGATCGAGTCGGCGCGCAAACGCTTGCGATCGATCCAGCCAGCGCGGCTGGGCAGGTTGTCGAGGAACAGGTTCTCGGCCACCGACAGGGTCGGCAGCAAGTTGAGTTCTTGCATGACCATGCGCACGCCGAGCTTTTCAGCCTGCGCGCGGCTGGCGGGTTGGTAGGGTTGCCCCTGGAATTCCATGGTGCCGGTGGTGGCCGTGACTAGGCCGCCGATGATCTTCGACAAGGTGCTTTTGCCCGCGCCGTTTTCGCCGGTCAGGGCCAGGACTTCGCCGCGCATCAGCGTCAGGTCGATGTCACCGAGCACCGGCTGGGCGTAGGTCTTGCCGATGCCGCGCACGGACAGCACAGCGGCTTGAGCGGATACAGACATGAGACTCCCCACGCGCCGGCTTGAATGGCAAGGCCGGCGCAGTTGGTGTTTGAGGTTCAGGGGTTTGTGTTGGCTGGGCCGGCCTCTTCGCCGCCGAACGCGCAACCTTGCTCCCACAGTGCAAACTGCACCACCTGTGGGAGCAAGGTTGCGCGTTCGGCGGCGAAGAGCCCAGCCCGGCGACCACTAAACCCGACAGGCTTACGGCTTGGTCACCAACTCGACCGGCGTCTCGATCACCCCATCCTTGATATCCAGCTTCTCGCCCTTGACCATCTTCAGCGCCGTATCAATCCCGAACACCGCCTGCTTGGCGGCGAACTGATCCGCCGTCGCCAGCACGCGCCCATCTTTGAGCATCGGCTTGATGGCATTGATGTTGTCATAGCCCACCACCTGCACTTTCCCGGCCTTGCCCGCCGCCCGCACTGCCGATACCGCGCCCAGCGCCATGCTGTCGTTACCGGCCAGCAGCGCCTTCAGGTTCGGGTATTCGTTGAGCATCGCTGCGGCCACCGCGTTGCCCTTGTCGATCTCCCAGTTACCCGATTGCGTCGAGACGATCTTCATCTGCGCGCCATCCATCGCATCCTTGAAACCCGCTGTGCGCTGCTGCGCATTGGTGGTGGTCGGTACCCCTTCGATGATCCCTACCTGATCGCCCGCGCTCAGCTGCTTGGCCAGGTAATCACCCACCAGCTTGGCGCCCTTGCGGTTGTTGGGGCCTACGAACGGCACCTCCATGCCCTTGCTCTTGAGCACATCGACATCGAGCTGGTTATCGATATTGACCACCTTGATGCCGGCATCCATGGCCTTCTTCAGCACTGCGGCCAGGGCTTTGGAATCGGCCGGCGCGATGACCAGCGCATCGACCTTCTTGACGATCATCTGATTGACGATATCGATCTGCGCGGCGGTGTCGGATTCGTTCTTGATGCCGTTGGAGATCAGGTCGAAGTCAGCGGAATGTTCTTTCTGATAAACCTTGGCGCCGTCTTCCATGGTCAGGAAAAACTCATTGGCCAGGGACTTCATCACCAGCGCCACAGTAGGCTTGTGGGCGTCGGCGGCTTGGGCGGATGAAAGCGGTAAAGCGAGGGCCGTGGCAGTGAGCATGGCGACGGCGAGCAGACGTGCGGCAAAGGGCAACTTCATGGGGATGACTCCGGCGATATGATTATTTTTATTAAGCAAAATCAGCGCCTGGGGGAAGGCGCAAACGTTTGCGTGGGGGAAATATGAGCAGGATTAGCGGATTTGTCAAACGGGAGATGGACGAATGGTGCAGGGCTTTTATGGGTAGTTGCCGGGTGGCGCTGCTCAGCGTGGGAACGGGCTCTGCCTGGAAGGGGCCTGCAGTGCATCGCCTGCACTGAAGTCACTGCCAGGCATACAACTGATAGGTTGTGCGTTCAGTCCGTTCAAACCCGCTGCAGTTACTTGGATTCTTGATCAGCCCCCTTCCTGCCCCGAAACACCACAAACACAACCACGGTCAACGCCACGATGGTCGCGAAGGCAATACTGCAAAACCCTTTCATGCTGGGGGACATCTGATCTATAAAGGGGAACCACTCAGCCAAAGTTGTCACAACGCCTCCCGGCATCTGCACGTCATAAATTGAGCGCAATCATACGCTATAGCCGTCAGGTCGTGGCCTCCCGGACCTTGACGCACGATGGATGGACGCTCGAAAAACGCTCGGCAAGGAGCCCTTCCGCATGCCCGTCGACTCGTTACTCCGCATCGCAATGACCAACCCCATCAATGCCGAAATCACCGCCCGCCTGCCTTCTCTGGGTCTGAATCAATGCATGCTGACCGCAGGCTGCCTGTTCCAGGCGGTGTGGAATCATCAGTCCAACCTGCCTCCCGACTGGGGCGTGAAAGATTATGACGTTTTCTATTTTGACGAGGATGTGTCCTGGGAAGCCGAGGACGAGGTAATCAATCGGGGCCGACATCTGTTTCAGCACTTGGGTGTCGATATCGAATTCAAGAACCAGGCCCGCGTCCATCTCTGGTACGGCCAGCGCTTCGGTCGCCCTTACCCGCCGTTGCAGTCGGCGAAAGACGGCATCGACCGTTACCTCGTGGCCGGGACCTGTATCGGGCTGGATGTTTACACTGGGGAAGTCTATGCCCCCTACGGTCTCGAAGATCTGGAGAGGGGCGTGCTGCGTATCAACCCGAAAAATCCGGAACCGGATCTATTCGTTCAAAAGGCCAGGAGTTATCAGGCGCGCTGGCCTTGGCTGACGATTCTGGGCGGCGAAAGTGATACTGATACTGGACCCGAAGTGACGGCCAGATAGGTAGGCAAGTGCTGAAGTTTTATAGGCATGCGTGACCAGGTTCAAGATCATCGACAAGTCTATGGCCCGAGCGTCTCGCCCGCTCGGGCCATAATATCCGTCAGTGTTTTTTCACTGCGTCTTTGACCTTGCCGATGGCCTGCTGAGCTTCACCTTTTTTCTCCTGAATCGTGCCTTTGACTTCAAGCTCGGTGTTACCAGTGGCCTTGCCTACACTTTGCTTGACGTTGCCAATCGCTTCGTTTGCGACGCCTTTGATCTTGTCAGAAGTGCTGCTCATGATTTAACTCCGTTCGGCAGTGGTGTCAAAGTTGACGCTATGGTTGACAGTGAAGGCGCGGAAGGAGTTTCGCTTTCTATCATAAATTTCATGAAGCGAGCGCTACGAACGCTTCACCCACGACTCGACCTCTTCGTGCCCGAACTGCGCCTTCCAGGCCCCCAGCAGCTTGTTGTTGCCGCCTTTGCTCTCGACGATCTCGCCAGTGAGCGGGTTACGGTAGACCTTTACTTGCCGCGCACGTCGGGTCGGCTTTTCAGATGTTCTGCGCACCGGCTTTTCTACGGCGCCAGGCTCGATGATCGCAATCACGTCTTGCAGGCTCTTCCTGTAATGGGCCAAGAGATCGTGCAGCTTGGTTTCAAACTCTATTTCCTTGCTCAGCCCTGGATCATTCTTCAGGACTGCAAGCTGATCCTGGTGGCGAGCGATCTGCTGTTCGAGTTTGCGGAATTCGGCGAGACGGGACATATGTTCTCCTGGGCTCAGACTCTGTCTGGGTATGACAGCAGGCCAGCGGCAAAATCCGCTATCGGTTCACTAATTTTCAAATGCTCGGTAAAGCGTTGGTAAGTGTCATCGCGCTGCGTCGAGATAGCCTTGCGGATAATGCAGGCTAACGACGAGTCCCACCGCCAGGAGAAGGTGACCTGGCCATACGCTTATCGCTGAGCAGCATTACCGACAGCAAAAAGCCAATGAGCCCGACACCGCCCAGTAGCCACCAGGTCTCAACTGCACTGCGGTTCAAAACCAGCCAACTACCGACGTAATAACCGGCACCGCCGCCTAATGCTCCAACAGCACTGAGCACGCCAAAAAACGCACCTTGGCAGCCCTGCGGCGACAGCGAGGCCGTCATGGTTTCAAACGTCGGCAACAGGATGGTTTCGATCACCGTATAAATAACGATAAACACCAGAAACCCTCCAATACCCTGCACTACCGACACGCTGGCAAACGCCACTGCCGCCACCAGGTAAGCACCAATGGTCAACAACGCCGGAGCGGCACTCACCAACCAGCGCTTCAGCAACGACAGGAATATCAGCCCCACCAAGCCATTTACCACATAGATCGCGGAAGCGGCATGCGGGCCCGCCAACGTCCCGGCATACATCGGGAAAACCACAAACAGCTGCGGAAAAAGAACGAACCAGGGCAGCGATACCAGTATCAATCGCCATAACCCCGGATGGCTGACAGCCGTTCTCAAACTCTTGAGTGCAGATTGCCGTTCGAAAGGCACAGCGTCGCCAGCAATGGTCCAAAGCGAAACAATCCCCAAGACCGTGAACACCAACGCGCTGAGCCCAAAAGCAATCCTCGGATCGATCAAACCCGCCAGGCCGCCGATGATCGGCCCGACTGCGGCGCCTATATTCAACATCTGGTTATTGGCGGCAAACACCTGCGCCAGAGACGCCTTCGGCTGTCGGCCAAACAATGCATAGAGTCCGCCTTCATAGCAGGCGACACCCGTCCCGGCCAACATCGCCGCGCCCACCCAGGCGGCCGCGCTGTCGAACACGCAAAAACCGAGGAAGCCCGCGCCTCTGAGCCACAGCCCCAACGTAATCAATCGATGCGAACCCATACGATCGGCGATGGCCCCCGACACCAGGGGTAATACCTGCGCGCACAGCAGGTTGGCCGACATCACCGAGGCCAGCGCCACCGCGCCGAACTGCAGATGCGCCGACATATATAACGCCAACAGCGGAATGGTCATGAAATGTGAGGCATTCATCATCCCTTGCATCCACAGCAATCGCCGTATCACCACCGGCCACATGGCTTTTTCCGTGATCATATTGCAGCACCGTAACCAGCAATGATATTTTGATGGTTACTCACATTCAGCACTTTTGCAACCGAGGGATACGATGCCAGTCCACAACCAGATCGCACCCGGCGAGCTTGAAGAGGTGCGGCGATTCATCAATACCTGGTCCATCCCCAATCAGACGCGAATCGAAACGGACGAATTGCCCCACTGGGCGAGCGACCCACAGGCGTGGGCGCGCGAACTGTCGCCCTGCCCGCTCCAATCCGCAGATCATCTGGACACGCTGCTCGAACTTCGTCTGGCCCTGCGAAAAACCTGCGCCAGTCATGATCACGACAGCGAGGCGCTGAATATCTGGTTCGACAAGGTGCCGTTATCGGCCTTCATCGAATCGATCAAAGGCCTGACACACATGCGATTGAAACCGGCGCAACGTACCTACACCGGCCATATTCTTGCGATTGTCGCGAATGCCATTTCATCGGGAGAATGGTCACGCCTCAAGACCTGTGGCGATTGCCAGTGGGCCTTCTACGACCACACCCGCAATGGCAACAAACGCTGGTGCGGCATGAGCAAAGGCGGGCCTGACGGGCGAGCCTGCGGGACTATTGCCAAGGTGACGGCGTTCCGGATGCGCGCGGCGGGCAAGGCCGGATAGGATGGGCACACTGATCAATTTTCAGCGTTCAATGCCTCTTCGAGCCACCCTACCAACGCGCGAACGGCGATACGTTCCTCTCCCCCATGCCGGGTGAAAACCGAAATGGCCTCAGGCAAATGCACGCTTTGCGCGCAAGGCCTCACCAGTGCGCCGCTCTCGATGAGCCGCCCAGCGGTTCTTTGCCAACCCATTGCAATACCATGCCCCTCGACAGCGGCCTGAAGCATCATCGGATAACTGTCGAACAGCGAGCCTGGAGTACCGCCGTCCAATCTTTGCCCAAGGGTCTGCAGCCAACTGTCCCATTCCATCAAGTGCGGGGGCGAGGCGCGATGGTGCAGCAGTGTGTGATGGCGAAGATCAGTCAGGCTCAAGGATTGACGGTCATTAAGGTAATGGGGACTGCATACAGGAAATACCTCATCGGCGGCGGTGAATGCCAGTACATGCAAGCCGCTGGAACGCCCGGTACTCTGCAAGGCGACGTCAAAGTGCTCTGCACATTCAGTGAGCGGCCTCGTGGTCGTGACTACTTGAATCTCGATGTCCGGGAATTGTTGATGGAAGTTCGACAGACGCGGCATTAGCCAATAGAACGCCTCACACAACTGACAGAGCAGCACCGCCGTATTCTTGCGAGGCGTTTGACGCAGGGCAGCGGCACTGTGACTGATGCTGAGCAGCGCTGCGCTGATTACCCGTCCTAGTTCTCGCCCGGCCTCAGTGAGGAATACCGCGCGATTACGGCGCTGGAAAAGACTCACGCCAAGATTCTCTTCAAGCCCGCGGATCTGCCGGCTGATCGCTGCTTGGGTGATATGCAGTTCATCGGCGGCCCTGGAAAAACTTTCCAGCCGGGCTGCCGCTTCAAAGGGCAACAAGCTCGCCAGGGGCGGCAATGACTTTCCAAGTGTATTCATAATCAGAGGTTATGCATCCAGGGCCGAGAACTTGTTTGTAGCATACCCCCAGCCCCCTGCAACATGAGCGTCAATGCCTTACGGATAAAAGCCGATGCCCATTGCCTATTCAAATATCATGACCGGCACGATCTTCGCCGTACTCGCCACCCTAGGCTGGGCGCTGAACTTCATCGCGCCTTATATCACCGGCGAGTACAGTCTCTACGACTTCATGCTCATCCGTTTTCTGATCGCCGGGGTGCTGGGGCTGGCGGTCTTGGCGCTGTGCCGTGCGCAGTTGCGCACGCTGCATCGAGGCCAGGCATTGCGCGCCGCCGGGTTGGGGGTCATCGGTTATCTGGCCTACAGCGCCTGTATCGCGGCGGGAGTGATGTTCGGCGGGCCGGTGCTCACGCCTGCGTTCATCGGCATGGTCCCCGTGTTGATGGCGCTGCTGGGTAACGCCACGCAAAAAACCGTTCAGTGGCGCCGGCTGATCGCGCCGCTGAGCTGCCTGTCGGCCGGCCTGCTGCTGTCAAATATCAGCAGTCTCCTTCAGCCCACCGTCGGCGCTGGTTCGTGGCTGCTGGGGCTGGTGTTTTCGATCGCAGCGGTGGCCTTGTGGCTGGCCTTCAGTGTGCTGAATCAGGGGGCGTTGGCGCACCTGCCGGCCAACACCACAGGTGTGTGGAGCGGCCTGATGATGGCGGGTGCCGGCATCGGCGCCCTTGCCTTGTTGCCAGTGGTACAGGGGCTTGGCCTGCTCAGGCTGGACACTCTGGGTTGGGGCATTGCCAAGGCCGGGCATCTGTACATCTGGAGCCTGGTGATCGCACTCAGTTCTTCAGTGGTCGGCGCCTGGGCATGGAACGCTGCGTCGCAACGCCTGCCGATGGTGTTGTCTGGCCAACTGATCGCCCTTGAGTCGCTGTTCGCTACCCTGCTCGGCCTGGCGTTTCACGGCCGTTTGCCGACGCTGCTGGAAGCCGCAGGGTTGGCGTCCGTGCTGGTCGGCGTGGTCATTGCGATGCGTATTTTGCTGACGACCAGCCCGCTTTCGACAGCGACGTGCAGCTGCAAAGCTCCGTTACCTGACTGACCAACACCCACCCCACCCTTCAAAGACTCAACAATCGGATGCCGCGAGTCCCAGTCTGGCGAGGTAGCGCTCCAGGGCCGGCCAGTTTTCATTGGTAACGAACCCAGCAATATAGCCGTCAGGCCGCACCAAAACCCACTCGCCAACGGCCAGTCGATAGGCCTCGTGAAAGTGCCCCTGGTCATCCAGCAAGTCACCTTGCGGGCCAACGGCATGAACGTTCAGCCCCGCACGCGTCGGCAAGGGGTTGCAATAGGTCCCATTGCCCAGCAGTGTCCAATGACTGCCCTGAAACAGGCTGAACAACCGAGTGGAGCCTCCGCCAGCCGCGCTTACCGGCGCATCGGGCGCTCGGTCGCCCACGCACAGGAGGCCATTTCGCAGAGCCCCGCCAAAGGACAACGCCGACACTGGATAGCCGATATCCAGTTGCTGCACCTCACGGCCGCGGCGCGTATCGCCTTGCTTCTGAGCCTCAAGCAGCCGCGTGGCCAGGCCGAGCATTGAAGCAGCCACCGGCCGGCGCTCTTGCCGCGGGCACCATGGACTCGATGATGGTCATCACGCGCTCACTCATGTCGCCGTACAGCGCGTAGTTGCTGCTGAACGCCATCACGCCATGGCGGCGCAGGTCGTCCTTGATCTGAAAATACGGCGCGGCCATCTTCACGAAGGGCTTGGCATCGTAGCTGCGAGCGATCACGCAGCCGTCATTATATCTGAATGACACTAACGGTTAGAAACTTGCAAACCATTGATTTATATATAAATTATTCCTCTAACAGTTTTCAAGATTTTAGCATTGACGATTGCCGTCTAGGTGATGGCTCGAACGGGTGAAAGCTCGCGCAAATGTTTCCATAGGTGGGTAAGCAGACGCCTGCCAACCCGCGTTCCTGACGAACGGCATGCTTCACCGTCCCTAGAGAAGTGCCCACCCAAACAACTTTCACATATGCAGGAGCCTCGAAATCGGCTTCAATAGCATTGATGGCTCAATACTACCCGCGCTGGAAGTAAAAAGAACAGTCACACTCAAAAGCTTGCAACTCTTAAATGGATGATTTGAAGTGAATAAGACTTACCCAAAAGGATCGGAATGGCGCAAGTGGGATCTTCACGTGCATACTCCTGCCTCTGTGCTCAGGAGTGAATTTGGCCAAGACTGGGATAGATATGTAACTGAACTTTTCACGCGAGCTATTGCAGCCGGAGTTAGCGCAATTGGAGTTACCGATTATTATCTGCCAGAGGGGTACAAGATTCTTAGACGGGATTATTTAGACAACCCTGAAAAGATGCAAATACTCTTTGATGCCGAAACCCTCCTTGCAATTAACGAAATAAAAATATTTCCCAATATAGAGTTCCGAATTAACAAATTGGTTATTGGCAAAGAAGCCGATCTTTCCTGGAACCGGAAGGTTAACTACCATGTTCTATTGTCCGATGAAATACCTGTAGAAAAAATTGAAAGCGATTTCATTTCGCAGATCCAGTTTTTTTTCAATGCTACCGTTGGCAGCCAAATTGAGCGTCGTCCACTGACAAGATCTAACCTTGAAGAACTCGGTCAGCGTTTGATTGCGGAACACCCGCCATTCGCAACAAGTGGCAGCGCATTATTCGTTGGGATGATGTGCGCATCTGTAGATGAAGACGAAATATCAAGACTTCTTAATCAGAATGCTTTTTTTAAGGATAGGTATCTGACAGCTCTTCCGTGCGACGAAGACCTTAGCGATGTCAACTGGAACTCACAAGGACACAATTTACGCAAAAATCTTATAAAACAGGCGCACTTCATATTTTCTTCAAACCAAAAAACGGCAGCATTTTTTCTTGGAGGTAAAGATAAAACCTCTTTCATAAAAGAGTTTGGAGCAATTAAAGCTTGTTTATGGGGTTCCGACGCACACAAATGGGATGAGCTATTCAACCCCGCCAAAAATAGACATACATGGGTCAAGAGCGATTTAACTTTTTTAGGTTTAAAACAAGTGATTTACGATCCTAGCTCAAGGGTTGCGATACAAGAGCTCTCACCGCAGCAAAAAAGCCCCTATCAGACCATTGAAAAAGTACGCTTCTTAAACAATGGGCAGCAGAAGCTATTTAGCGAAAAATGGCAAGAACTTAATCCGGATCTGAATACGATCATCGGAGGGAAATCTTCCGGAAAATCTTTACTACTATATCATATTGCCAGAGCGGTAAATGCAGAAGAAGTTGATAGTAAAATGCAGTTAGCTAAGGCTTCGACTTACACGGGATTACCTTCTCTCGACTTTGAAGCGTGCTGGTCTAACGGCGATATCAGTCGACTTTCAGAAATTTCAGAAAAAAAGCCTATCACATACATACCTCAGCTCTATATTAATCATCTGGCCGAGGAAGATGGAAGATCCCAACTCAACACGCTGGTGCAAGACATACTTCTACAAAACTCAACTTTTCAACAATTTTCTGAAACTCAAGAAAGAAAAATAGTCACAACCAACAAGGATATAAATCAGAAGATCGAATCTTTTTTTGAGCTTAGAGCTAAGTACGGCACTCTAAACAAGGAGGCGGAAGCAATTGGAACCCGACCGGCTATTACAGCTGAGATTGAAAGATTGCAGAGTGAAATTAAAACTTTGCGCGAAAAATCCGGCTTCTCCGACTTAGAGGAACAGGAATACAAGCGTCTTTCGACTCGTAAATCAAGCCTTGAAAAACGGGAAGCTATTATTTCAAAAATTGAGATTGGGAGTCAGCAGATAGCCGCGTCTGTCACAAGTAGATTTAATGCTCAAATCGAAACCCTTAAAGACTTAATACTTGCTGATATAGATTTACCAAGCGAGTCAACCTTTACGAGCAACTCTCTTAACTCTTTAGAGCGAAAGCTATTGAACGCAGTTGAAGCCTTCAAACAAGAACTATCTCGCAGCATTCAAAACACACCAATACTAAATATAAAAATAGCAACTGAATCCAGCGAAATCGACAGGACTCTTCAGCCCCTTTTAATTAAAATTACCGATCAATCAACACTTGATCTTGCAACCAAAAAGCTAAAAGCAGAGGAAGGGAAGCTAAAGCAGCTAGATGATATTGCCGAAAAACAAACATCAATCAAAACACAAGGGTTAGATTGTAAGCAAGAGCTAAGCAATCTATACACCCAACTTATACAAAACTATCACGATTATGCTAAAGAAACCTCAAAGCCGGACTATCAATTTGAAGACGACATTGCAGTATCAGCAGAAGTCCTGCTGAATGAGGATAAATTCAACGAGTTTTCCCTGTTGTTTGATCGGCGCGGCAATATGAGCAATTTGTTAGGTGATCTTGTACTACACACGGGCGAGCTAAATTTTAATATCGAAACTCATGCAGAGAGTATCGCAAGCACACACTCGACCTATATAAAAAAAATCAACATTCCCGTCGTTCGCAAAGGCATAGAAGATATTGAAGTAATTAGAAAGCTGTATAGCAATTGCTTCTATATAAACTATGTTGTTCACTATAAAAGCGATGACATTGCGACCATGTCACCAGGCAAGCGCGGATTAGTGCTATTAAATTTGATTTTGCACTTAAGCAACGCATCACACCCAATTCTTATCGATCAACCAGAGGACAACTTAGACAACAGAACTATTTACGACCAGCTGAAGGATTTCATCAGACAGAAAAAAAGAAAACGCCAAATAATTATGGTCACTCACAATGCGAACCTAGTGGTAGCAGCTGATGCGGAGTGCATAATCGTAGCGAACCAAGCAGGCCAACAATCGGATACTACTGTAGACAACTATCGATTCGATTATTTCAGTGGAAGCTTAGAGTGCTCTTATGAGGCACCGCTGATAGGCGGCCCATTGAGATCTCAGGGCATACGCCAGCATGTATGCGAGATCCTTGAAGGCGGAGTTACGGCCTTCAAGGAACGAGAACTAAAATATGGTTTTAAAATCTAGACCTCATCAAACAAGGACTTGAAGCGTTTGTCTTTAGTCTTGCCTGGTAACGGGTCTGTTAAGTTAATTTAATTAAAAAAATGGGCAAAAAATAAAAGAGGGGAAACGCTCTCAATCAGGTGCCTTTTCGTTATTGGCCCCTGACTTAGGTACCAAGACGACAACCTTACCGTCAACGACACCCTTCAAGTGGGCCATTTTAAGTATCAAAACCTGGTTTACAGATGCCAATCGGGCGAGCTCCTCTAGAAGCTGCTCGTTTTCCGCACGGAGGGCACGATTTTTCTCTTTCTCAACCATCAGCGCCTGATGTTTCGAATCACGCTGGGCGCGCACTGACTTGCCCATGAGAGTGCGAATTCTCTCCGCCACCGCTGGGTACGTGTTGTGAATGAGGCCAGGTGTAACGCCTGCTGCTCGGGCAACCGACGCGATGGAAATCTTCTCGTCACCTACGACAAGGCCATCAATGACTTTATCAAGGGCATCTAGTGTTTTTGACCGCGAACGGCCAGGGGCCAGCCCCTCAGTCGGCTTAATCGCCATTCCCAGCCTCGTCGGTATCGTCATTGATGGGAGATAGGCCTAAGCTTGTGATGACATCCAGTGCGACCTGCATGTCGCGCTCTGCTCGCTGCCTTACAGCAGGGCCTGCATCCACGATTTTGATCAGCTCCTGCTGTTGGCTGTAAATGTCCTGCCACGTGCCAGCGAAAAACTCATCAATCACCGAGCTTTTGCATCCTGGGCAGCGTGTGGCTTCGTATAGCCCAGCTCCACCGCAGCCCCGCTCCGTCGCAATGCACCAGCCGTGGCCAGTAGCACGAATGTTGGCATGTGGGGCCGTCTGGGCAAGTAGAGCGGCCCTGTTTTTGATCGGGATAGCCCGCATCTCTACGATCTTTTCGCCCGCCCCGCCAGCCAATGGCTGATCGTCGAGCCATGACTCGATCAGGTCGATTTTGAATTCGGTCATTTGCTGGAAGATTTCGTCAAAAAGGCTTAGATCCTGTTGCGGATTCGATGCATAGAGCTGAGTCATGCTCATGCTGCTATGTTTGAACTGCCATTTTAGGTAGATCAATGAGGTGCGGCCCATACGGGATTCTACAAAGCATCGAGCATAAGTTCGTCTACATTGGTGCGTTCTCAGTGGCCAAGCGCTGCCAGCAGCTTTGGCTAAACGGTCAAATGCATAATTGGAAGCCTGTCCGCTAAGGGCCTCAACATATCGATCCTGAAGTCTACCGCCCGGAGTATGCCGTCCGAGAAATAGCTTTTTCGAGTCTCTTCGCGCCTTTTCCAACCGGAGTAGGTGTTCAGCGGGGTCATCTGGATTGGTAACTTTTTCAAGAAACCTGATCTCTTGATCTAGTTCCTTTCTGATAGTTACAGAATATTTTGCGAAGGTTTCAAGCGCGTTCAGAGTTAACTCAGGGACAAGATACTCTACGCGCCCTTTCCCAGTTTTGTGCTCTATCGTGGAAACCCAGCAAAACAAAACGTCGTCTTTAACGACACGGCGCCAAGCTCCAACCTCAATCCCAATAGCCTCATCATTACGCATGCCGCTAGTTATTGAAACTATAAAAAGTACCGCATCTCTGCAAAGCACTGAAAGCTGATCATCGCTAGGGTTGTATCCAATACCATTTAGCGAGAGTTCGGATTTCATACCCTGAACGACAGCCTCGGAAAAATTGAATACTTTCGACAGCTCTTCAGGCGGGATTATATCCGTTCGACCTACGTTCTTGTTAGCAGCATCAAGACCTTTTACCTTACCAATTCCACATATTCGCCATAGTGTAGAGTTGCCCCACGGATAACTCTGAAGCGGGAACAGCATATCGGCAGCGAAAACCCAAAGGAAATCGACAATCCGTAGTCGCCCATACAACGGAAGCGGCCTCAGTTTAAGCTCATGCTTACAATGATGGATATAATTACTGATATGGATTGGACGGACATCAGAGAATCTTCCGATGCCAAGATCTTTAAGCCAGCGCAAAAATGGCATAACGCTTGCTACCGCCAAAGTTGTAATACCTCTTGCGATAGGGGGTTTTGAACTGGGCATCCCCCTTTTAAACCACGCATAAGTCACTGCCTTACAATCATCAATGAGCGCTTGAGGAATGCTCACATCCCAGTTTATGAACTTAAAGCATTCGGCAACATTGGCCTGATCAAAAAACGGTCGAAGATCCCACTTGGAATCTCCGAGTCGGCTAAGAACTAGCGTTTCACCATGCTCGTCAACAATCGCGCTTACGATAATAGCGTCTCGCTCTGCGGGGCTCAGGCCATTGGCTGTAACTGGCTGCGCAATGAGGACATCATACGCCTTCAAAACAGCATTCGAGTTCCTGATATTCAAATCCTGCCATCCCTTCTTTTTTTCATGAACTCAATTTTTTTTGCCCAAAACAAATGCGGAGATGCTTCCGCCTTAGCCTTTGCTCGGGCAACCAAAGCCGGATCAAACTTTTTTAGAGTAAACGCATCTATGAGTTGTATGTAGTTGAACTGGCGCTTGCGCCATGCCTCCCATTCATCCGTCAGATAGTATTCAACCTCCGCATAGAGAAATTGCTGGTAGCTGAATAGGCGATACAAATCCTCAAGTGTCCCAACGATGGCATAGCTAGGGCACCCGAGGCAGTGGATGAACTCAGAGCAATGATTGACCCCATCCTTAGGCGCCCGATTGCCGTACAGGCTGTCTTGGCAACCTCCAGGAGGAGTAGGCGTAACGTGGATTCCACGCAGTTTGTCAGGAAAGGCTTCACCAACAAAAATAGCTCCCTCAGCCTTGATTTCGTCGTTGATCCTTAAATAGTGGTTATCTGCAACCTGTGGCGTATGCCCCATAACTGATGAAACTTCGAGAATGTCCCCTCCGCTGAGCTTCCACAGACGGCTTTCCATTGTTTTTCTCAACCGGCTTAGGGTGACATTTAATCGATCCCCTTGATCATCTTGGAGCGCATGTCGTTCGCAAATTCTCCTGGTCGATGAAAAAACGGCACTTGGAGTTAGGGTTACAATTTCGTCAAAGCGGCCCGGCTGCCCAGAACGGTATAACGTAAGCGTCCGCCGAAGTCACCTTGCACCACTTAGGCAGATACCCACTGATGCGGCAGCAGTTGCTCAATCTCACTCGCTCGCTGCGTCGGCAACCGCGCCAGCACATCTTTAAGATAGGCATACGGATCGTGCCCATTCA
>CAJCIO010000176.1 GCA_903970465.1 Gammaproteobacteria bacterium | reverse complement strand
GGGTACCCGCCGGTATCGAGATCAGGTCATCCTTTTCGCACAGCACCGCATACACGTAATCGTCGATATGCAGGTAGAACAGCACCCTCCCCGCGACGAAAAATCTGACTTCATCTTCGCCATGCCGATATTCGCGCAGGTACTTTTCCCGCAGCTCTGTTTTGCGCGGGTGGTCGCTGTCGAGGCTGATAACGTCCACCGTCATATAGCCGCCCTCGCTCTTCAACTCATCGATACGCGGCTTGTAAGCGCTGAGGACATCTTCTTCGCTGGCACCGGGACGAATCGAAGTGCTCGCCGTCCAGCGTTCGAAGCGCACGTTATGCGTTTTAAGGGTGCTGGTGATGTCCTCGGCGTGGGTCAGCACCTTGTTGGGGATATTAGGGCTATCAACGTGGTAAACGGTCAAACTGCTCATCGGGCCACTCCTTGAAGGTCGGCGATCGGTGGTTGATCGCTCGGTCAGCACAACTTGTTCAGTCTCGCAAATCGGACGCCTGGGGTTCAGGCTCGTTCCTCTTTCATCTTGATCATTATCAACAGGGTTGCTGCTAACGCCGCGACGCTGGCGAAGGCAAAAGTGACGGCGGGCCCCAGGCTGCTCCAGCAATAGCCCGCGTACAGCGCCCCTAACGCACCGCCGATGCCGGACAGCGCCGCGTACAACGCCAGGCCCTGCCCTTGCTGGCGCGCGCCAAAGCTACTCTGCACGAAATGAATGGACGCTGCATGAAAGCTGCCGAACGTAGCGGCATGCATCAACTGGGCAATCAGCAATATCCACAAATGATCGGCAAAACTGCCCAGCAAGCACCAGCGCAGCGCCGTCAGGGCGAAACTGACCGCCAGCACCCGGCGCACCGAGAACCGCGCCAATACCCGGCTCATGAGCATGAACATCAGCACTTCGGCCACCACGCCCACGGCCCAGAGCACACCGATGAGTGCGCTGCTGTAGCCGAGCGAAGCCAGGTGCAAGGTAAAAAAGGTGTAGTAAGGCCCATGGCTCAGCTGCATCAAGCCGACGCAGGTGTAAAAAGCCATGACCCCTGGCTGGCGCAATTGCGCGATAAAGCCGCCAGCCAGTAGTGATTTGCCAGCAGTGGTCGGCTGCGCCACTGGGATCAAAAAGCTGGCCAGCAGAATGGCCGAGAGGATCACCACTACCGCATACGGATAAATGTCGAGACCGAACCAGCCGAACAGACGCCCGAACAGTACCACCGTGAGGATGAAGCCGATCGAACCCCATAGGCGGACCTGGCTATATCGCTGTGGCTCGGTGCGCAAATGAGCAAGCACAATGGTTTCGAATTGCGGCAGCACGGCGTGCCAGAAGAACGCGTGCAAGGCCATGACCAGTGCCAGCGCCGCGTAGCCCTTGTCAAAAAAGATCAGGCTGAAGCTGAGCAACGCGCAGGCCGCGCCACAGCGCATGATGGTCAGGCGTCGGCCAGTACGGTCCGCCAGCCACCCCCACAGATTGGGGGCTACGCAGCGGGTCAGCATGGGGATGGCCACCAGCTCGCCGATGCGCGCGCTGCTGAAACCCAGATGATCGAAGTACTGCGCCAGAAACGGCGCCGTGGCGCCGAGCAAGGCGAAGTAGAACAGGTAGAAGGTCGACAGGCGCCAGTAGGGAATTGGCGCCTGGGCGGTCACGCTGCCCTCACGACTGGCCGAGCACAGGCGTGGTCACGCGCACGTCGGCGTTCTGGCCGCGGTGGCGCAGCAGGTGATCGAGCAGCACGATGGCCATCATGGCTTCGGCGATCGGCGTGGCACGGATGCCGACGCACGGGTCGTGGCGGCCCTTGGTGATCATGTCCACGGCGGCGCCATTGACGTCGATCGACTGCCCCGAGGTCGTGATGCTCGAGGTCGGCTTGAGCGCCAGGTGCGCGATGATCGGCTGGCCCGACGAGATACCGCCGAGGATGCCGCCGGCGTTGTTGCTCAGAAAACCCTGCGGCGTCAGCTCGTCGCGGTGCGCGGTGCCCCGCTGGGCAATGCTGTCGAAGCCGGCACCGATCTCTACCCCTTTGACGGCGTTGATGCTCATCAGTGCGTGCGCCAGATCAGCGTCGAGGCGGTCGAAAATCGGTTCACCGAGGCCCGGCATCACGCCGTCGGCCACTACGGTGATCTTCGCGCCTACGGAATCCTGGTCGCGGCGCAGCTGGTCCATATAGGCCTCCAGCTCCGGGACCTTGTCCGGATCAGGGCAGAAAAACGCGTTCTGCTCGACCGAATCCCAGGTCTTGAAAGGGATTTCGATCGGGCCCAGTTGGCTCATGTAGCCGCGCACCTGAATCCCCAGGCCAGCCAGGTATTTTTTCGCGATGGCACCGGCCGCGACGCGCATGGCGGTCTCGCGTGCGGAGCTGCGGCCGCCGCCACGGTAGTCGCGCACACCATACTTGTGGTGATAGGTGTAGTCGGCATGGGCTGGGCGGAACAGGTCCTTTATGGCCGAGTAGTCCTTGGACTTCTGATCGGTGTTGCGAATCAGCAGGCCGATGGAGGTGCCGGTAGTGCGACCCTCGAACACGCCGGAGAGGATTTCGACTTCGTCGGCTTCCTGACGCTGGGTGGTGTGGCGACTGGTGCCTGGCTTGCGGCGATCGAGGTCGCGCTGCAGGTCTTCCAGCGACAGTTCGAGCCCCGGCGGGCAACCGTCGACAATGGCGACCAGGGCCGGGCCATGGCTCTCGCCGGCGGTGGTGACAGTGAACAGCTTGCCGAAGGTATTGCCGGACATGCGTAAGGCTCCGCGAATCAACCTGAGAAACGATGCGCCAGTATACGCAGGGTCGGCGCCCAGATCACTCACATTGAAGACAAGCGTAAACCCGGTGGTGAGGGGGCTTGGTGACAAGAGATTTCATCACCCGAACGTTGCGAGCGGGGTAGAGTCCAACCGGAACCTTTCCTGATACTGGCTTGATGATGTTACGGCGCTTTCCGATGTTCCGGGCCCTTGCCCTGCTTGTAGTGTTTTGCAGTTCCCTGGCACACGCCGCCAGCCCCATTGTGTTGCAGCGGCCCATCGACCTCGACGTCCCTGGCGGGCAGTTGCATGGCAGCCTGTTGCTCCCGCAATCGAAGCAGCCGGTGCCGGTGGTGTTGATCATTCCCGGCTCCGGGCCGACCGACCGTGATGGCAACAACCCCGACGGCGGCCATAACGATTACCTGCGCCGGCTGGCCTTGCTGCTGGCCGCCAACAATATCGCCAGCGTGCGCTACGACAAACGCGGCGTGGCCTCGGGCCTGCCGCTGGCGCCCGATGAGCGCATGCTCAATGTCGAGTCCTACGTCGCTGACGCAGTAGCCTGGGGCAAGAAGCTCAACCAGGACCCACGCTTCAGCAAGCTGATCATCCTTGGCCACAGCGAAGGCTCATTGGTCGGCAGCCTGGCCGCGCCCGAAGCGGGGGCGAAGGCGATGATCTCGCTGGCGGGCAGCGGTCGGCCGGTGGATCAGGTGCTGCGCGAGCAACTGCAGGAGCGCGTTGCGCCGAGTTTGCTGCCGGTCAGCGAGCACATCATCGCCAGCCTCAAGGCCGGCCATCTGGACACCGACGTGCCCAAGCCACTGCAGGTGGTGTTCCGCCCCAGCGTACAGCCGTACCTGATCAGCCTGTTCCGCCAGGACCCGGCCAAGGCCTACGCTGCCTTGCGCATGCCGGTGCTGATCGTGCAGGGGCGCAACGATATTCAGGTGGGGGTCAAGGATGCCGAAGCGCTGCGCGCCGCCCAGCCCAAGGCCGAACTGGCGCTGATCGGCGGGATGAACCACGTGCTGCGCATCGTGCCGATGGACATGAAGGCCCAGGTGGCGTCGTACCGTAATCCGAACTTGCCATTGGCGGATGCGCTGGGCAAGCGGGTGGTGATGTTTATCGATCAGCAGCGCTGATTGACGCCGGGACACGCAACTCGTCCCACCACCCCTACCGCGAGGGCGCTTGCTCCCCGATGGGCCATACCTGATTCACCTCGGTGCGTCAGTGCCGGTCTACCGGAAGCAAGCCCCTCGCCACAGCGATTGACGTCAGAGATTCACCACATTCACAAACCGCGAAGCCGCCGTCTCATCAATCTTCAGGCTGGCGAAATCAAACAGATTGCGATCCGCCAACTGCGACGGCACCACGTTTTGCAGGCCGCGGAAAATACTGTCCACACGCCCTGGGGTCTTGCGTTCCCAGTCCTGCAGCATCTCTTTGACCACCTGACGCTGCAGGTTTTCCTGTGAGCCACAGAGGTTGCAGGGGATGATCGGGAATTGCTTGAAGTCGGAGTACGCCTGGATGTCCTTCTCGATGCAGTAGGCCAGCGGGCGAATCACCACGTTACGGCCATCGTCGGCGCGCAGCTTGGGCGGCATGGCCTTGATGCTGCCGTTGAAGAACATGTTGAGGAAGAAAGTCTCAACGATGTCGTCGCGATGATGCCCCAAGGCCATCTTGGTCGCGCCGATCTCGTCAGCGAAGGTGTACAGCGTGCCGCGGCGCAAGCGCGAGCACAGCGAGCAGGTGGTCTTGCCTTCCGGGATCAACTCCTTGACCACCGAGTAGGTGTCCTTCTCGACGATGTGGTACTCGACGCCCAGCGCCTTGAGGTAGGCCGGCAACACGTGCTCGGGGAAGCCGGGCTGCTTCTGGTCCATGTTTACCGCGACGATATCGAACTTGATCGGCGCCACCTTTTTCAGGTGCATGAGCACGTCGAGCAGGGTGTAGCTGTCCTTGCCGCCGGACAGGCAGACCATGACCTTGTCGCCGTCTTCGATCATGTTGAAGTCGGCGACAGCCTCACCGGCCAGCCGGCGAAGACGTTTTTGCAATTTGTTCTGACTGACCGAAAGGGTGCCCATAGCGCTAGCAGATCCGCAAGGTGTGACGAAAAGGCGGCTATTTTACGCACAAATGCGGTCGCAATGCAGTCGTCCTGTCTGTAGAACGGCGGCGGCGAGGCCGTGATCTACACTACACGCACCGGTCGCAAGAACGCACACGGAGGATCGGCAATGATGCACCACGTCGTCGGACGGCCTGACGGTCCGCTTCGCGGGCACCACAACTTTCAGGAGCAAAAGACCAGACGACGAATGGCTCGGCACTGGGCCTGGCTTGGGGCATAATCGCCCCATCTGGAGTGTCCTCACGAATGTCCGAACTGCTCGATACCCGCGTCGAATCCTGTTTTCAACAAGCCGAATCCTTCTTCAAGCGCTCATTCAAACGCCCCGTGGTCAGCCTCAAGCTGCGCGGTCAGAAGGCCGGCGTCGCTCACCTTCACGAAAACATGCTCCGCTTCAATCCGCAGTTGATGAGTGAAAACACAGAAGACTTCCTCAAGCAAACCGTCCCCCACGAGGTCGCGCACCTGGTCGCCCATCAGATTTTCGGCGACAGCATTCAGCCTCATGGTGAAGAGTGGCAGTTGATCATGCGTGGCGTGTACGAACTGCCGCCCCATCGCTGCCACAACTATGAGGTCAAGCGCCGGCGCGTGACTCGTTATATCTATCGCTGCCCTTGTGCCGGCAGTGATTTCCCCTTTTCGGCCCAGCGCCACGGGATGGTCCGCCAAGGCCGGCGGTATCTGTGCCGGCGTTGCCGCAACATGCTGGTGTTCACCGGCGAGACGCGAGTCGAGTAGCTCCTGCTTACCCGGTGGCGAGAAAAACTTAAAGTCTGGCGCACGAAAAAGCCCATCCGAAGATGGGCTTTTTGCTATTGCTCGCTGACGCTTAGCGGTGTTCAGTCACCACTGGTTGGCCTTCAGCCACACCCAGGTCGTCTTCGACGCGGGTTTCAAGCAGTGGCGAACCGCCCGAAGCCAGCTCGGCGTGCATCACTGTCTCGTCCAGCTCGCCGACCCACTTGGCAACGACCAAGGTGGCGACGGCGTTGCCAATCAGGTTGGTCAGCGCGCGGGCTTCGGACATGAAGCGGTCGATACCCAGGATCAGCGCCAGGCCTGCCACCGGCAGATGGCCAACAGCCGACAGTGTCGCGGCCAGCACGATGAAACCACTGCCCGTCACGCCAGCAGCGCCTTTGGACGACAGCAACAGCACCAGCAGCAGGGTGACCTGATGGGTGATGTCCATGGTGGTGTCGGTCGCTTGAGCGATGAACACCGCAGCCATGGTCAGGTAGATCGCGGTACCGTCCAGGTTGAAAGAGTAACCGGTCGGGATCACCAGGCCGACGACCGACTTCTTGGCACCCAGGCGCTCCATCTTCAGCAGCATGCGCGGCAGCGCCGATTCGGAAGACGAGGTACCCAGTACGATCAGCAGCTCTTCACGGATGTAGCGAATCACGCGCAGTACGCTGAAACCGTGAGCGCGGGCGATAGCGCCCAGCACGATCAGTACGAACGCCACGCAGGTGATGTAGAAGCAGATCATCAACTGGCCCAATTGCACCAGCGAGCTGACGCCATAGGCACCGATGGTGAATGCCATGGCCCCGAAGGCACCCAGCGGCGCGAGCTTCATGATCATGTTGATGATGTTGAACATCGCGTGAGCGAAGCGATCGATCAGGTCCAGCAGCGGTTTGCCATAGGCGCCCAGGCGATGCAGGGCGAAACCGAAGATGATCGAGAACATCAACACCTGCAGCACGTCACCGGTGGCGAAGGCGCTGAAGATGGTCGATGGAATGATGTTCAGGATAAAGCCGACAACGCTCTGGTCCGCACCTTGGCTGACATAGGTCGCGACCTTGGAGGCATCGAGGGTGGCAGGGTCGATGTGCATGCCGGCACCCGGCTGTACGACGTTGACCACGATCAGGCCGAAGATCAGCGCGATGGTCGAGACCACTTCGAAATACAGCAGCGCGTAACCGCCGGTCTTGCCGACCGATTTCATGCTCTGCATACCGGCGATACCGCTCACCACGGTGCAGAAGATGATGGGCGCAATGACCATTTTGATCAGCTTGATGAAGCCATCACCCAACGGCTTCATGGCCTTGGCTGTGTCAGGGTAGAAATGACCGAGAAGGACGCCAATGATGATCGCGACGACCACCTGGAAATACAGCGATTTGTAGAGCGGCTGACGAGTCGTCATAGCAGGTTCCTCAAGCGCGTCGTCCGGCATCCTTCCTCGGACGCTCACGACACAACACCACGAACCCTCCTGTTAGCGGAGGGATTTGTTTTAGGCGGCTGCACGGTGGCAGTCCTGCTGGCTTCATCGCAAACCCCGTGCCACATCCTCGCTTTTGCTTTACAAGGCGTGGTGGCGGGGCCGGCGAATCAGCAACGAGTCGTGATGAACCTGTAAACCTGGCGAAAATCCGCCATCAAATAGCCATGGATGGCATAGACCGGCGGAAAACCGCCACCCACTGTCAATCAGAATGGTCTGAAACGCACCCGGAACGCCGCGCCACCCAAGCTTGAATCTTCCAGCTTGAGCTGTGCGTCGTAGCTCTCGATGATGTCCTTGACCACCGCCAGACCGATGCCCTGCCCCGGGTTCTGCCGATCAAGGCGCTCGCCCCGTTGCAGAATCCGCGCACGCTGATCGGGCGGCACTCCCGGGCCATCATCTTCGATGCACAAATCCAACCCCTGACTGCTGTCACGCAAACTGACTCGTACCTGACTCAAGCATAGACGATAGGCGTTCTCCATGAGGTTGCCGAGCATCTCCAGCAGCGCGTTGCGCTCCATCGGCACCAGGGCATCGGTGGCAATCTCCATGGTCACGCGCACGCGCTTGTCGCGGTAGACCTTGTCCAGCGTACTGGCCAGGCTGTCGACCACTGGCCACAACGCCTCGCGATGACGCACCAGACCACTCTTGCGCAAGCTGGCGCGCTGCAGTTGATAGCTGATCTGCTGGCTCATGCGCTCGATCTGCGCTTGCAGCACGCGGGCCTGCTCGAGATCCTGCGGGCGCTGGGCGATCACTTCACTGACGCCTTGCAACACCGCAAGCGGCGTCTTCAGGCTGTGGGCCAGGTCGCCCAGAGAATCGCGATAACGCTGGCGATGCTCGCGCTCGCTGCTCAACAGCCGGTTGAGGGAACCCGTGAGGCGCAGTAATTCCCGAGGATGCTCTTCACTGAGGCTTTCGCGCGCGCCGGATTCGATCTCGTCCAGTTCCAGGCTTAATAGCCGCAAGGAGCGAAAGCCCCAGGTCAGGCCGCCCCACAGCAACAACAGCAGCACCACCAGCGCCGCACCAAAGCCCAACAGCAGTCGTTCACGCAGGCCATGGATGGTGCGTTTGTAGTCTTCCACCGGCTGCACTGCGACAAAACTGTAGGCCGCGTCCTTGCCCGCCAGCAGCTTGACCTCGACGTCATAGACGAAATATTCGA
Source organism: Gammaproteobacteria bacterium (assembly GCA_903970465.1). Classification (GTDB taxonomy): domain Bacteria; phylum Pseudomonadota; class Gammaproteobacteria; order Pseudomonadales; family Pseudomonadaceae; genus Aquipseudomonas. The sequence goes on along the minus strand of CAJCIO010000176.1, from coordinate 8,451 downwards.
CGCCATCGACCTCATGGATATGGGTAAACACGGTGCCCGTGCCGTCATAACGTGGGGTGTAATGAATGTCGCTGTCGTGCGTGGCGCGCGACTGCCAGACCAGAGTGCTGTTGCGGTCATAGATAAAGCCGAGCAAGCGGCTGTCTGGCAGATTGAATTCCTCGTCGGGCAACAGCTTGGGCATGCGCAACTGATTGCCTTCAACCTGGGCGGCGGAGATCAACGTGGTAACGTCCGAGGCCAGGCGCTGTTCGATGGCCTCGCGCAGCGCCAGACTGAAGGCGCTCTGCAGGGCTGGCAGCAAGCCGATCATGAACAACAGCGATAAGGTCCCGCCGGCCAGGATCAAGCGCACTCGCAGCGATCGAATCATCGGCAGCGCTCAGTGAACAGGTAGCCCAGGCCACGCACTGTGTCGATCGGCTTGAAGCCGTTGGCTGCCTCCAGCTTGCGCCGCAAACGCCCGACCAGCACCTCGACAACGTTCGGATCGCGCTCGTCGTCATCCGGGTAGAGCTGCTCCATCAGGCGGTCCTTGGACACCACCTGCTGGTGATGGCGCATCAGGTATTCGAGGATGCGGTACTCGTAGGCCGTCAGCGCCAAGGGCTCTTCATCCAGTTGCGCCTGCTTGCGATTGATGTCCAGGGTCAAGGGCCCTGCGATGATGGTCGATTGGGTAAAACCGCTGGAGCGACGCAACAGGGCGTTGAGACGGGCCTCGAGCTCTTCGAACTGGAACGGTTTGACCACGTAGTCGTCGGCACCGGCGGCCAGGCCTTCGACCTTGTCCTGCCAGTTGCCCCGCGCCGTGAGGATCAGGATGGGGAAGCTCTTGCCCAGAGTGCGCAATTCGCGGATCAGCTCCAGGCCACCCATGCCGGGCAACCCCAAGTCGATGATGGCCAGATCATGGTTGAACTGGCCGACCTGATACAACGCCTCTTCGGCGTTGGCGACAGCTTCGATCACGTGACCGCTGTCGGTCAGGCGGGTAAACAGGTGATGGCGCAACAGCGCCTCGTCTTCAACCACCAGCAGTTTCATCAAGCACTCCGGATCGGATACTGCAAAAAAACCTGTAGCAAAGGGGGCTTGCCCCCGATGGCGATGCGTCAGTACCCAAGATATACCTGACACTCAGCTATCGGGGGCGAGCCCCCCCTCGCTACATAGGCGACGTGAGGTTAGAACCCGTAGTTAGCCGACACATACAACTGGCCAGCGCTCTTCAGGCTCAGGGAGCCTTGCTTGCTGCCGTTGGTGGACATCTCGGTGCCAGCGTTGCTACGCAGGTAGCGGTAGCCCGCCTCTATCTGGGTGTTCTGCGCGACCTGTTGCAGCACACCGCCCTGGAAGCCGACAGCATAGCCGGTATCGCTGTTGCGCTTGAAGCCTGCGGATTTCTGGGTCAGGCGAGTGATACCACCGGACACACCACCGAACAGTTTGGTCTGCTGGGCGACCGGCAGGAAAACGTCATAGCTGCCCAGAAGGTTTTGCTGGCGCAGCTTGATGCCATCGTGGCTGCCAGAGGTGTAGTCGTAGGTGGCGTAGTAGCGGCCGGCGTCGTTCTGCTGGCCGGCGCGGATGCCCCAGGTGCCTTCGCGAGCGATCACCGCGTCGGCGTCAGGGCGGCCCAGGTTGCTGTTGAGGGCGCTGGATTTGCTGATGTTGTCGCTGGTCTTGCCGTAGCTCAGGCCGACAAAGTTACTGTCCGAGGCTTGGGCGAGGGAGCTGATGCTGAGAATGCCGGCAGCGATGAGCAATTTGCTGAAATTTTCCATTTTAGCTATCTCCGGTGGTGCGTTTTGTGTGTGGGATGAAGCATACCCAGCCGGTCCTGAACCTCCCCTGAACCCCCACTGAACCTCGGCTGAACCGTTTGTCGCCACACCTTACTTCGCTGCGGCCGCGGGATTTTCTCCGCCGCCTCGGGCCCTTTCGCGGGCAGATCCCGCTTCCACATGGGGGGCGTGGCGAGTGCGATCCTTTTTGAGAGCGGGCTCTGCCAACGAAAGGGCCAGCCAGCACAAAAACCATGGAATCTCCCCCCACTCCACGGCAATATGCCCGCCTATGAACACCTCACTCCCCGCCTGCTGCACCGCCCCCGCGCGCCATTGGCCGTTCCCCGTCGTCATGCCCGGTGCCGTCCTGTTCAGCACCCGCTTCGAACCTGGCAACCTGAGCCCCACAGACTTCACCGTCAGCGCCATCGATGCCCCGGCCTCGATCCAGCGGTCGGTGGCCAAACGCCAGGCGGAATACCTGGCCGGCCGCCTGTGCGCCCGTACCGCGCTGCAACAGGTCAACGCCGAACTGGGCGTACAAGCCCCGAGTATCGCCCCCATTCTGGGCGAAGATCGCGCCCCCATCTGGCCAGCGCACATCACTGGGTCAATCACCCACAGCGACGGCTGGGCTGCGGCCATCGTCGCGTCGAACAGCGCCTGGCGCGGCTTGGGCCTGGATGCCGAGACTTTATTGGAGGCGACCCGCGCCGAACGTCTGGCCGGCGAAATTCTCAATCCCGCCGAACTGCAGCGCCTGGCGCAGCTACCTGCCGATCAGCGTGCACAGCTCACCACCCTGACGTTCTCTATAAAGGAGAGCTTGTTCAAGGCGCTGTATCCGCTGGTGTTGAAACGCTTCTACTTCGAACACGCCGAAGTGATCGACTGGACCGCGACCGGTCAGGTGCGCCTGCGTTTGCTGACGGATCTGTCGGAGGAATTTCACACGGGTGTGGAGTTCACGGGGCAGTTCAATGTTAGCGAGGGGCGCATGCTTACCTTGGTGCACATCTGATCTTTGGACTGGCAGGACTGGCCTCTTCGCGGGCAAGCCTTGCTCCCACAGTTTGAACAGTCCCAGCACCTGTGGGAGCAAGGCGGCGGCGAAGAGGCCGTCACAGACACCTACCCTACCGGGCAATCCTCACAAGGCCCCACCACCCGATACGCCAGACAACAACTACGCAACACCCGCCGCCCATCGCCCACGTACTTGACCGGCGCATACAGCGGATTATTGCGCCCATCCGCCAGCTTGCGCGTCTGCAGCATCGCCAGCGCCGGCTCCAGCCCGGTCATGCCCAACGCCTCGAGCCTGCGCACGGTCCGCTCGAAAATATCCCCGGCATTGCCCCACAACACCTGTGGCGAGACCCCGCCGTAACTCGCCAGAAACTCCACCAACGGGCGCAGGTTCACTGCAATCCACGGCTCCAGCGAAGCGCCCTTCTCCCCCGGTTCACCGGCCTCGAGCATCTTCATCGCCGTCGGCTGCCCGCGCTCATCCAGCACCAGCCCCACCGCGCGCAACTCCAGCGGCAGAAACCAGCCATAGCCCAACTGCGTCACCAGCAGCGCCGGCAGCCACTGCATAAAGTAGAAGCGCGACCACTGCGACACCAATACTGGGCGCTCATCGGCCAACAGCTGTGCCCCATAAATGCGCAATAACAGCTGATCCATCACTTGTGGCTGCATGAGTTCCGGCATCGACACCGCCAGGCGCGAGTCGTCATCGGCCAGCCACGTCTCGATCAACCCTGCGTAAGGCCCGCTACGCCACGCCATACCTGACTCCAGACTCGAATGTGAAGACTCTGACCCTGCTCTCGGTCTGAAATTTGCAAATATTTGTAATAATTTGCGAGCTATTCTGGCCACCGCCAGGGAGGGTCGGGGAGCCGAAAAAGCAAGCGGAAAATTTTCCAAACTGCATTTCCCCCGTCCTACAAAGCTGGAGAAACGTCCTACACCAGATAGCTCAAGGGCTACAGCGTTTCACCCACCCGGCACACACACTTTACCCACACGTTATCCACAGACACGACTGGTTGCATTACCCCCCATACCGCTTTATCTTGTATCCCCAGCGCCGAAAAACACTACATGTTGGGTTTTGGCTAAAAAACCAAGCACAACTCAAAGCCGAAACTCAAGCGCCAATCAGCGCTTTTTTAACAGCTTTTCGAGAGACATTTCCTTGCTTTGTACCCCGGTACATGGCAGCCGGCAGCGGAGCACTATCCCGCCGCCAGACCACTTCGGCCAGGGACCGGCTTGCCAGCCAAGCTTATTCCCGCAGTGTCCCGAAGTCGCTTTACCCGGCCTGTCGGGGTGTACGCGTTACCGCAGTCTACGGCCCCACGCGCGCGCCGCCCTGCAGTCGCCCGCCCCGTTTGTCGGTGCCGTGATTCAGGACGCAACGCCAGCAGTACAGCAGTGCCTAACCAAATTAGAGATCGTGGAGAAACCACCCTATGCAAACCGACACAACTCGCGAGAACCCGCAGGCCAAGGGGCCTCAGGCCACAGACTCGGAGCAGAATCTGTCCGCCACCGCCCCAGGCCAACTGCGCGTGATCAAGCGTAACGGTACGGTCGTCGCCTACACCGACGACAAGATCACCGTCGCCATCACCAAAGCGTTCCTCGCAGTTGAAGGCGGCACCGCTGCCGCCTCGTCGCGCATCCACGACACCGTCGCGCGCCTGACCGAACAAGTCACCGCCACCTTCAAGCGTCGCATGCCCTCGGGCGGCACCATCCACATCGAAGAAATCCAGGACCAGGTCGAACTGGCCCTGATGCGTGCCGGCGAGCAAAAAGTCGCTCGCGACTACGTGATCTACCGCAACGACCGCTCCAAGGAGCGCGCCACCCGCGCCCCTGGCGACGCGCCAGTCGAAGCCCACCCAAGCATCCGCATCACCAAGGCCGACGGCAGCTTCGCGCCGCTGGACATGGGCCGCCTGAACACCATCATCACCGAAGCCTGCGAAGGCCTGGCCGAAGTCGATGGCAGCCTGATCCAGAAAGAAACCCTGAAAAACCTCTACGACGGCGTCAACCTCAAGGACGTCAACACCGCCCTGGTGATGACCGCCCGGACTCTGGTCGAGCGTGAGCCGAACTACTCGTTCGTCACCGCCCGCCTGCTGATGGACACCCTGCGTGCCGAAGGCCTGAGCTTCCTGGAAGTAGCCGAGAGCGCCACCCACCACGAAATGGTCGACCTGTACGCCAAGGCGCTGCCGTCGTACATCGCCAAAGGCATCCAGTTCGAACTGCTCAACCCGATCCTGGCCACCTTCGACCTCGAAAAACTCGGCCGCGCCATCAACCACGAGCGCGATCAGCAGTTCACCTACCTGGGCCTGCAGACCCTCTACGACCGCTACTTCATCCATAAGGATGGCGTGCGTTTCGAGTTGCCGCAGATCTTCTTCATGCGCGTGGCCATGGGTCTGGCGATCGAAGAAAAGCAAAAAGAAGACCGTGCCATCGAGTTCTACAACCTGTTGTCGTCCTTCGACTACATGTCCTCGACCCCGACCCTGTTCAACGCCGGTACCCTGCGTCCACAGCTGTCGAGCTGCTACCTGACCACCGTCCCGGACGACCTGTCGGGCATCTACGGCGCCATCCACGACAACGCCATGCTGTCCAAATTCGCCGGCGGCCTGGGCAACGACTGGACTCCAGTCCGTGCGCTGGGTTCGTACATCAAAGGCACCAACGGCAAGTCCCAAGGTGTGGTCCCGTTCCTCAAGGTCGTGAACGACACCGCCGTCGCCGTCAACCAGGGTGGCAAGCGCAAAGGCGCCGTCTGCGCCTACCTGGAAACCTGGCACCTGGACATCGAAGAATTCATCGAGCTGCGTAAAAACACCGGTGACGATCGCCGTCGCACCCACGACATGAACACCGCCAACTGGATCCCTGACCTGTTCATGAAGCGCGTCTTCGACGACGGCAAGTGGACCCTGTTCTCGCCGAACGAAGTGCCTGATCTGCACGACCTGACCGGCAAGGCCTTCGAAGAGCGCTACGAGTACTACGAAGCCCTGACCGAGTACAACAAGATCAAGGTGTTCAAGACCATCCAGGCCAAAGACCTGTGGCGCAAGATGCTGTCGATGCTGTTCGAAACCGGCCACCCATGGTTGACCTTCAAAGACCCATGCAACCTGCGCTCGCCGCAGCAGCACGTCGGCGTGGTCCACAGCTCCAACCTGTGCACCGAGATCACCTTGAACACCAACAAGGATGAAATCGCCGTCTGCAACCTGGGCTCGATCAACCTGCCGAACCACATCGTCGACGGCAAGCTGGACACCGCCAAGCTCGAGCGCACCGTCAACACCGCCGTGCGCATGCTCGACAACGTGATCGACATCAACTACTACTCGGTGCCGCAAGCGAAGAACTCCAACTTCAAGCACCGCCCTGTCGGCCTCGGCATCATGGGCTTCCAGGACGCCTTGTACCTGCAGCACATCCCGTACGGTTCGGACGCGGCGGTCGAGTTCGCCGACAAGTCCATGGAAGCGGTCAGCTACTACGCCATCCAGGCTTCCTGCGACCTGGCCGACGAGCGCGGCGCCTACGAGACGTTCCAGGGTTCGCTGTGGTCCAAAGGCATCCTGCCGCTGGATTCGCAACAGATCCTGATCCAGCAACGCGGCCAGAAGTACATCGACGTGGACCTCAACGAGTCGCTGGACTGGGCCCCGGTCCGCGCCCGTGTGCAAAAAGGCATTCGCAACTCCAACATCATGGCAATCGCGCCGACCGCCACCATCGCCAACATCACCGGCGTATCGCAGTCGATCGAACCGACCTACCAGAACCTCTACGTGAAATCGAACCTCTCGGGCGAATTCACCGTGATCAACCCGTACCTGGTCCGCGACCTCAAGGCCCGCGGCCTGTGGGACTCGGTCATGATCAACGACCTCAAGTACTACGACGGCTCGGTGCAACAGATCGAACGCATCCCGCAAGAGCTCAAAGACCTCTACGCGACCGCCTTCGAAGTGGACACCAAGTGGATCGTCGACGCCGCCAGCCGCCGCCAGAAATGGATCGACCAGGCCCAGTCGCTGAACCTCTACATCGCCGGCGCCTCGGGCAAGAAGCTCGACGTGACCTACCGCATGGCCTGGTACCGTGGCCTGAAAACCACCTACTACCTCCGTGCCCTGGCCGCGACCAGCACCGAGAAGTCGACCATCAGCACCAACAAGCTCAACGCCGTATCGAGCGGTAGCGATACCAGCCCGATCCAGGCCGCCGGCCCAGCGCCAGTGCCAAAAGCCTGCGCGATTGATGAGCCGGATTGCGAGGCTTGCCAGTAACACCCCTTCCCCGTGCCCGGCACGGGGATTGACGCGACACCCGCAGAGCCACGCCTTGCCCCTGCAGGAGCAAGGCTTGCCCGCGAAGAGGCCCTCAAAACCTACCCAACCCGTAGGTCCGAGCACCGCCCCAAGAGGCCCCAAAGGCCCAGTAAAAGAATCCAGTTTCTTGCGCGCACATACGCTGCACCGCAACAAACACCCTACATTCAAGCAACACCGGCCACCCCCCATATGGCCCTCAAGCAGGAGAACCTCATGCTGAGCTGGGACGAATTCGACAAAGAAGACGCAGCAGAACCCGCCAAAGGCGCCAACGCCGGCCACGCCAGCGAAGCCGCCATGGACAAACTCGACAGCGCCGGCGGTGCCGCCGCCCAGGAAGCCCGCGCCGTCACCGCTAGCGACTCTGCCGCGATCATCAAGGCCAAGGCCGCTCTCGACAAACTCGACGTCGCCGAAGGCCTCGCCGAACTCGAAGGCGCCTCCGCCCGCGTCGCCGTCGACGAAAAACGCATGATCAACTGCCGCGCCGACCTCAACCAACTCGTACCCTTCAAGTACGACTGGGCCTGGCAAAAGTACCTCGACGGCTGCGCCAACCACTGGATGCCGCAAGAGGTCAACATGACCGCCGACATCGCCGTGTGGCGCGACCCGGTCGGCCTGACCGACGACGAACGCCGTATCGTCATGCGCAACCTGGGCTTCTTCTCCACTGCCGACTCCCTGGTTGCCAACAACCTGGTCCTGGCCGTGTACCGCCTGATCACCAACCCCGAGTGCCGCCAGTACATCCTGCGCCAGGCCTTCGAAGAGGCGATCCACACCCACGCCTACCAGTACTGCATCGAATCGCTGGGCATGGACGAAGGCGAGATCTTCAACATGTACCACGAGATCCCATCGGTCGCCAAAAAGGCCGCCTGGGGCTTGAAGTACACCCGCGCGATCTCCGATCCGAAGTTCGAAACCGGCACCGTCGATACCGACAAAGAACTGCTGCGCAACCTGATTGCCTACTACTGCGTACTGGAAGGGATCTTCTTCTACTGCGGCTTCACCCAGATTCTGTCGATGGGCCGCCGCAACAAGATGACCGGCGTTGCCGAGCAGTTCCAGTACATCCTGCGTGACGAGTCGATGCACTTGAACTTCGGTATCGACGTGATCAACCAGATCAAGATCGAAAACCCGCACCTGTGGGATGCCGAGTTGAAGGAAGAAGCGACCCAGATGATCCTGCAAGGGACCCAGCTGGAGATCGAATACGCACGCGACACCATGCCTCGTGGGGT
>CAJCIO010000175.1 GCA_903970465.1 Gammaproteobacteria bacterium | reverse complement strand
GCCATGGGTGATGCCATTCGCCTCGCCCAAGGGATGAGCTACAAGGCTGCGCTCGCAGGATTGCAGGTAGGTGGCGGCAAGGCGGTGATCATTCGCAGCCCTCACGTAGAAAATCGTGCGCTGCTGTTCGAGGCGTTCGGGCGTTTCATCGAGGGGCTGCAAGGCCGCTATGTGACCGCCATCGACAGCGGCACTTCGACTGCGGACATGGATTGCATCGCCCAGACCACCCAATACGTCACCAGCACCTCCGCTGCCGGCGACCCGGCGCCGCACACGGCCATGGGCGTGTTCGCCGGTATCCGCAGTACGGCCATGGCGCGCCTGGGCACCGATGACCTGCATGGTTTGCGGGTAGCGATACAGGGGTTGGGGAAGGTCGGCTATGCCTTGGGCGAGCAGTTGCATGCGGCAGGGGTAGAACTTCTGGTCAGCGACCTGGACCAAGGTCGGGTACAGCTGGCGATGGAGCAATGGGGCGCCCGTCCGGTTGCAGCGGAGGCCTTGCTGGCGACTCCCTGCGATATTTTCGCACCGTGCGGGCTGGGCGGTATTCTGACCGGGCAAAGTGTCGGTCAGCTGCGCTGCGCCGCCATTGCCGGTGCCGCCAACACCCAATTGACTACCCTGAACGTCGCCGACCAGTTGGAGGCTCGGGGCATTCTTTACGCTCCGGACTACGTGATCAATGCCGGCGGATTGATCTACGTGACCCTCAAGCATCAAGGCGAGGCGCTGGGCAGCATCACTCAGCGCCTGGCCGGCATCAGCTCGCGGCTGACGGAGATCTTCGCCCACGCACAGGCCGAAAAGCGCTCGCCCGCGAGAGTGGCTGAGTTGCTGGCCGAGCGCTTGGTTTACGGGGCTTGATGTTTCGTGGGCAAGCGCCCTCGCTACATGAATATCTTGTAGCGAGGGCACTTGCCCAAGAGGCGGCTCTCAAGCAGCCGCACTACGGCGCCAATTACTCCGCAGCGGCGTTTTCGGCACCCAGTTCGGCCAACGCACTGGCGTTGTTCTTGAAGGCGGCGGCGAACACCGCGCGATTCTTGGCCATGTAGATACTGGCGTCTTCGGCATTCTTTTCCGAAAGTCCGGGCACATTCTTCAGCAGGACTTCCGTCAGGGACTCAGCCAGCTCGAGCATTTGGTCGTGTGCATCGGCGAGTTTACGATCCACGAATGTCGTCTCCAGGTCTCGGGTGCTGCGATACAGGGTTTCAACAGCCATTGTTGGCCTCGTCGTCAGTTGCAGTGAGGGAGGCGAAGCTGCCTCGTCAAGTACTGTGTATTTATACAGTCAGATGCTGGGCTGAGCAATAGCCTTGGTCTCCGGGCTTTATAGCAGCCCAGCGACATCACGCCACGTGCCTAAGCATCGCTGACAACCATCTTATTGAACGGCATGGCCTTTTTTCTGCATGGAAGGGTCATGTTCGTCCCGTACTCTGCCTACCGGCGCAATGCCGTATCAGGGTTTTCTCAGCTACCGAGGTGTGATCGATGGAAATGAAATGGGCCGACAGGCTGCGCAAGACTTTGCATTCGCAGGCGGATTCCCTGGGCAATCTGTGCGTGGAAGCGTTCCACTACCTGGCCTTGTTCGGGATCGGCGCAATTACCGCCTATGCAGCAGTGGCGACCTTTGTCGGGATGGTCGAGAAGGGCAGCGTTTCGGTGGACGATATCCTGCTGCTGTTCATCTACCTGGAGTTGGGGGCGATGACCGGGATCTATTTCAAGACCAACCACATGCCCATTCGCTTTTTGCTCTACGTCGCCATCACCGCCCTCACGCGCCTGTTGATTGGCGATGTCTCGCACCACAATCCTCCGGATCTGGGCATTATCTATCTGTGCGGGGGGATTTTGCTGCTGGCGTTTTCGATCCTCGTGGTGCGCTACGCGTCGGCGCGCTATCCATCTGTCAAGGAAAAAGCCGAAGGCTGAGCAGAGCGGATTCACACCAGGGAGAACACTGCGCACCATCGACACCCAGAGTGCCCATGCGTGGGCCTAAGTGGTGCGATCAGTCGCGTCGGGGGATTTTCCAAACCCGGGCTGAAGCCGGGTTTGGCGCAAGAACGATCAGAGCCCGGCGTTGTTGGCGGGGCGGTTCCAGCCCTTTTCGGGCTTGGGCAACAGCGTCGGGCTGTCGCGGTCGGTCATGGCGGCGAGAATTGCCATGGCGCTGTCACCCTGCTCGATAGCAATGCCGAATTGCACGCTTTCGATCAGTCGTTTCAGGCGCGTGGGATCGTTCCGCTGGGCGGCGCTGATCATGCGTTTGGCAACCACACCGGTTCCGTTCGACAGCGTCAACATGATGCTGCCATCGAGACGTTCGATACTCAGATTGACCCGATACTGAGGTTGAAACGCGTCACTGATGCTTTGAAAGGGATTATCCATGGCGTTTCACCTGATCTGTTCAAGACTGCACTTAATTGACTGGGCGTGATCACGATTAGTTCGCCGCGCCAGACCACTGGTGGGTCCTCTGCTCCATGCTGGCAATTTGACTTCGAGATGTACGTCAAGCTTCGTTTGTAACAGTAGTGATAAAGCAAGGGCCATGCCGGGTTTGTCGGACAATCGATTGGCGGTCATAAAAAAAGGTGAGCCAGTGGCTCACCTTTTTTTATGTGGACAACCAATCAACCAAGACGCGCTTGCTCGTTTTCGAGGAATTCCTCTTGGAGCAAGGCATCGGCTTCGCTGCCCTCAGTGGAGTTGCCGGGGGCGGGTGCACGCCGCTGGCGAAGTTTGCCGAACAGGTGCTCCAGTGCGTGATCCAGTTTGACCGCCGCCCCGTCTATGGCCTGCTCCAAGGTGTCTGCCTTGTGGGTCACGGAAATCGGTTGATGGCCCTTGGGCCGGGCCTCCATCTGGCAGCGCATGTCGTGCGGGCCGGGTTTGTCGCCGTTCTCGTCGCTCAGGTGAACTTCGATCCGGGTGAGGTCTTCCTCGTAGCGTTCCAGCGTGCTTTCTACTGTGGTTTTTACCCACTCCTCCAGTCGGATACTGCTTTCAATATGGTTGTCGCTATTGACTTGGATTTGCATAGTTCAGCCCTTATTCAGCTAGCTCGCAAGAGGTCGGATGGACCATCGCGAAACGCGGGTATTTCCATCCGCTCTTGATTACAAGGTCAGGCACTGGGGATTGGAATTCAACCCCCAGAACTAAATAAATAATTAGTGAACGTTTCAGAATGCCACGGAAGTCTGGAGGTAGACGGTTCGCGGCTGCCCTACGTACTTGCCTTTGTTGTTGTCATCGTATGACCGCGTGAAGTACTCGTGATTGAACACGTTCTTGACCCCTACCGCGACGTTCAGATTGGATAACTGCGGGCCGAAATCGTAGCCCGCGCGGCTATTGAACAACACGTATCCGGGGATGCGCCCGGTGCTGCCGTCGGCGCTTTCAGCGGCAGTATTCTCATTGTCGGCGAACTGGCTGCTCTGGTACTCGCCATCGACGTTGAGCTTCCAGGGGCCCTCGGTATAAGACACGCCCAAGGTGCCTTTATGCTTTGACGAGAACGGCACACGATTGCCGTGGTTGACCCCCGCTTCGCGGATGGTCGCGTCAACATAGGCGTAGGTGGCATACACCTCGTAACCGGCCAGCGCCGGGCTCAAATCATCTAGCGCGTAATTGATGCTGCTCTCGATGCCTTGGTGGCGAGTCTTGCCGCGCGCGATGACTGTGTCGTTGGTCTGGTTGCTGTCGTACTGGTTGTCGAAGTCGATCAGGAAGGCGCCCAGTTCGGCCTTGATGCGCCCGTCGTCGTAGCGAGTGCCCAGCTCCCAGGTGCGGGCTTTCTCGGGTTTGACTTCGCCGCTGGTCACGCGGTTGGGCATCTGGCTGTATTGCACGCTGCCGAACGATCCCTCGGTGTTGGCGTACAGGTTCCAGCTGTCGGTGAGGTGATACATCACGTTGAGCGCTGGCAAGGGCGTGTTGTAGCTGCCGGAGTACTTGGCGCGGGTGAGCAGGTTGGTCTGCTGCGAATCGATCATTTCGTAGCGAATGCCCGGGGTGAATGTCCACTTGCCGATGTCGATACGGTCATCGATGAAAAACGCGTGGGCTTCGGTCGAGCCGCGGGTATCACGGTCGTTGCGGCTGTCTGTGCTGGGCATCAGGCCCGAGGCGATGGATTCGCGGTAGCGCAATTCGTGGCCGGCTTCGCTGATGTAGCGATAGCCCATGCCGATTTCGTTCCAGCTGTCACCCAGAGCGAAACCCTGAGAGAAGTGGGTCTCGACACCGCGCACCCAGTATTCCCTCGGAGACAGCGACATGAACGTGCCCTGATCTAGGTAGCCGCTGCGCAGGGTGTTGGTGAAGAAGCTGTTGACGGTGAATTCGCGGGCGTCCTGCTGGTAGCGATAGCCGACGTTGAACAACGTGCGACGGCCCCAGAACTTGTCCTTCAGGCGTGTGGACTGGTACGGGTCGTCCTTGTAGGCCGCGCTGCTCAGGCCGCCGGGCATGTCCGCTTCGCCTTCGTAGTACTGGGCCATGGCGTGCACGCTGTTGGCCTCGTCGATCTGGTAGTTGCCCTTGAGGATCAGGTCGTCGATCTGCGTGTCGCTGTGCTCGCGCCAATCGCCACCGCGCACCCCGGAGTAGAGGATCGCCCCGCCCAGGCCGTTGGCATTGGTGCCGCCGGCCATCAGGTTGCCGGTGGTCTTGAAGCCGTCATGGCTGGAGGAAGGGGCGGTTTCGGTATGCAGGCCGCCCTTGAGGGTCGGCTCGTCGGGGATGGCGCGGGTCACGAAGTTGACGATGCCGCCGACGTTCTGCGGGCCGTAACGCACCGCGCCGCCGCCGCGAACCACATCCACGGCGTCCATGTTGCCCATGCTCACCGGCGCGAATGACAGCTGCGGCTGACCGTAGGGCGCGAACGGTACCGGGATGCCATCCATCAGTACCGTGGAGCGGGTCGCCAGCCGGGGATTGAGGCCGCGGATACCGAAGTTCAGCGCCATGTCATGGCTGCCGGTACCGTTATTCAGTGGCGCGTTGACCCCGGGAATGCGATTGAGAACTTCGCGGGCGCTGGTGGCACCGCTGCGCTCGAAGGCTTCGCGGCGGACCACGTCGCGGGCACCGGGATGTTCGAAGACGTTGATCTGGTCGGCCTGACCCAACCAGTCGCCGACAACCGTGGAGGCGACCAGCTCGACAGGGGCATTCACGGGGGCGGCCGCGACGGGCGCTTTTTCCAGACTGTAGGCATTGCCACCGGATGCCTTGGCTTGCAGGCCGGTGCCTTGCAGTAAGCGTTGCAGGCCCTGTTCGACGCTGAATTCGCCGTCCAGGCCGGGGCTTTGCAGGCCGCCGACGCTGTCGGAAGCGAAGGAGATCAGCACGCCGGTTTCTCGGCCAAATTGATTCAGCGCGTTTTCCAGCGAGCTGGGTGCGATGTGGTAGCTGCGGACCGGCGTTTGCGCGCCGTGGGCCAGCGGCAGACCGCTCAGGCTGAGGCTCGCGCCCAGCAACAGGCAACGCAGTGAACGGGCGATCGGAGTGGGCGTGAATGACATCGCAGAACCTGTATGAGGGTCGGTGTAGAGGGGAGTTACCCTGTCTGTCACGCGAGATCGGCAAATCGGCTCATGTGGTTGAAAAAAACTTTGCGGTAGCTCGTGTAGCGAGGAGGCTTGACTGCGATGGTGGGTCAGGCGAAGAGATGCCGGGGTCATAATCTTTCCGGGGCAAGCCCCTCGCTACGGGGACTGGCTCAAACCCGCCCTTCGACACTCACCCAGTAACGCGTACGCCGCTTGACCTGCAACGGCAGTGCAACCGTCAGCAGATCAAGAATGCGGTCGGTGTCATCGAGTGGATAGCTCCCGGAAATCCTCAGGTCGACGACCTGCGGATCGCACTGCACGTGCCCGCGACGATAACGGCTCAATTCCCCGATGAAATCGCCCAGGCGCATCCCGGCCGCTACCAGCATGCCGTCAACCCACGCACCGCTGTTGGCATCGGTGGCTACTGGCGGCGACCACTGCTGACGGCCAAACCGCGTTTGCCGGCCAGGCTGCAGCACCAGCGGATAACCGCGCAGATCCTGCGGGCTGAGGTTGGCCACCCCTTCGAATACCGCGGCCTGGGTCTGTCCGGCCAACTGGCGAACGTCGATGCGGCCCTGCTGCGCACTGATCACGCCCTGACCCGTGGTGATGTACAACGGCCGCGAATCCGGCGCCACGCTCAAGAGCAACTGGCCCTCGAGCAAGTGGATCAGCCGACGCTGACCATCGAAGCGCACGTCCACAGCGCTGGCGGTGTTCAAGTGCAGCTGCGAACCGTCCTCCAGCGGCATTTGCCGGCGTTCGCCAAAGGGGCTGCGGTAATCGGCCAGCAAGGGTGGCAGCAACTGCTGCTGACGCAAGCCCAAGCCGGTCGCACTGGCCACGCCGAGCAACAGGAGGGCCTTGAGCGCCCGACGCCGTGCGGCCGACGGCGCTGCCTTGAGGGTGGCGTGGGCCAAGGGTCCGGGCACCCCGCGCAAACGCAGATTGACCTGCTGAATATGTTCCCACGCGCGGCGATGCTCGGCGTCGGCCTCCAGCCAGCGCTGCCAGGCTTGCTGGCGGTGGTTGTCAGGGCCGCCTTCCTGCAATTCCACCAACCAGTGCACGGCCTGTTCGGCGACATGGCTGGAAAAACCGCGAGCGGCGGCATTCATCGGCGATCTCACAGAGCGAAATAGCAGCGCAAGGCGGCTTTGTTGAGGTGCCGCTTGACCGTGGCGATGCTGATGTCCAGCTCGCTGGCGATTTCGCCGTAGCTCAGGCCGTCGACCTGAGCCAGCAAAAACGCGCGCTTGACCGGCACCGGCAAGCCATCCAGCAATGCGTCGAGCTCGGTCAGGGTCTGCAGGATAATCGCCCGATATTCCTCGGACGGCACCAGATCTTCGGGCAACTGAGCCAGCGCCTGATGATAGGCGCGCTCGAGATCCTGGCGACGGTAGTGGTTGAACAGCACGCGCTTGGCGACTGTGGTCAGAAACGCCCGGGGTTCGCGCAGGGGAGGGGTTTCCCGTGCGGTCAGCAGACGCATGAAGGTGTCCTGGGCGAGGTCGGCGGCCGAGTGCGGGCAGCCGAGGCGATGCCGCAGCCAGCCGGTCAGCCAGCTCTGATGAGCGACGTACAGGCCTTCGACCGTCGAAGAAGCGTCTGGGCTGGGGTGCGACAAAGTGAATCTCCGACGCGCGGGCTGCGTTAAAGAATAAGAATTGTTCGCATTGTAATCTTTGTTCGGGAAATTCAGCAATCAATCGTCATAACCGCTCAGCAACACAGTGCAACAAGGCTGGGCAAAGAAGCCGCGCAGGGTCTTTGCGTATGAGAATATTTATCATTAGACTTGGCGCCTGTTTTTTTGCCGTGCAGCGGATGCGCGCGCCATTCCCAAAGGGGGCCGAGATGGCCAGTAAACTCAGTGGTGTGCCCATCGGTTACCGCCTTGCGGTGGTCTCGCGCATCGTCGCGGCGGCGCTGGGCGGCTACGTGCTCGCCGCGCTGGCGAGCATCTTCCTGGCCTGGACCTTGCCGTTGGCGCGTCCTGAAGCCGTGGTCAGCAGCATGATGCTGGCCTTTGTCGTCTACCTGATCGTGGTGCTCTGGTGCTTCGCCTGCCGCAACGCCTGGCAGGCATGGGCGGGCATCGCGCTGCCGGGCCTGCTGCTGGCCCTCGCCGATGGCGCCCTGTACTGGATGAACACGCCATGAAGGAAGGTCTACGGCAGTCCATGGCCTGGCTGCACACCTGGGCGGGGCTGGTATTTGGTTGGCTGCTGTTCGCCATCTGGCTGACCGGCACCCTGGCTTATTTCAAGGACGAAATCACTCACTGGGCCCATCCCGAGATCCCGATTCGCGCACTCGACACCCGTGCCAGCCTGGTCAGCGCGCAAACCTTCATCGACACCCACGCGGCCAATTCGCCGCACGTGTACGTCAACCTGCCAAGTCATCGCGATCCGGTGCTCGGGGTGAGGTACAAGGACCCGCAAAAGACCGGCCGAGGCAGTTTTACCCGGGCGATGGTCGACCCGCAGAGCGGCCTCGAGCAAGAGACGCGCGAAAGCCGCGGTGGCGAGTTTTTCTATCGCTTTCACTTCGAGTTGCAGATGGGCTATCCGTGGGGGCGTTGGCTGGCCAGCATCGCCGCGTTCGTGATGTTCTTCACCCTGGTGAGCGGCATCATCACCCACAAGAAGATCTTCAAGGAATTCTTCACCTTCCGCCCTGGCAAGGCCCAGCGTTCCTGGCTCGACGGGCACAACGCCATTGGCGTGCTGATCTTGCCATTCCACCTGATGATCAGCTACAGCAGCCTGGTGATCTTCATGAGCATGATCATGCCGGCCAGCATCCTGACCAGCTATCACGGCGACTCCAAGGGCTTCTTCAGCGATGTATACCCCAGCGTCCCGCCCGCAGCGGCCAGTGGCGAAAAGACCCCGCTGATGCCGCTCGCCGAACTCTACGACAGGGCCCGCCAGCAATGGCCCGATACCCGTATCAGCAGGGTCGAGCTGGAGCGCCCGAAAGGCAGCGCCCCGACCATCGAATTCACCCCCGATGACAGCGAAAGCGTGGCTTACAACTATGGCAACAATCTGGTCCTCAACGCGCAGACCGGCGCAGTGCTGAGCACGGCGCGCGCGATCCCGGTGCCGATGCTGATCGGTGGTGGCTTCTATGGCTTGCACATGGGCCACTTCGCTGGGCCGCTGGTGCGCTGGCTGTATTTCCTCGGCGGTATCGGCGGCACGGTGCTGATCGGCACCGGCCTGGTGATGTGGCTCAACAAGCGTCAGCTCAAACATGCCAAATCCGGCGTGCAGCCCTTCGAACTGCGCTTGGTAGAAGTGCTCAACCTGGCGAGCATGGCCGGACTGCTGTGGGCGGTAGCGGGTTTCCTGTTGGCCAATCGGCTTCTACCGGTGGCGCTGGAGGCACGAGGCAATTGGGAAGTGCGGGTGTTCTTCGGCACCTGGTTGCTGTCGCTGCTGCACGCCTTGTGCCGTCGCGGTCGTCAGGCCTGGATCGAGCAACTGCTGGTGGCGGCGGTGCTGCTGGCGGCGATACCGCTGGTGAGCGCCTTGACCACCGAGCACGGCCTGCAGCGTTCGATAGCGAGTGGCGACTGGGCCATGGCCGGGGTCGACCTGACCGCTTTTGCTGCGGCGCTGTTCATGCTGTGGGCGAGTCGCAAGCTGATCGACAAAGGCACCGTGGCCAAGCGCAAGCCGGCACTGCGAGAGGCCCAAGCGGTGCTGGTAAGCGAGGGCAGCCGATGATCCCGGCAGTGTTGTTGTCGTACGCGGGGTTCACGGCTTTGTGCCTGGCGATGGACAAGCACCATGGCGAGCTGCTCAGGCGCAAGCCCAGCGCGATGCAGCGTCGGGCGCTGAGCGGGGCGGGGTGGGTGCTGCTGGGGTTGGCCATGGCGGCGGCCGTCAGCGATGCCGGCTGGGCCATGGGCCTGGTCAACTGGACGGCCGGGTTGATGGCCAGCGCGGTGGTGCTGGTGTGGTTGATACCGTATCAGCCACGCCTCGCGCTGGGCATCGCCGCCGCCAGCCTGCTGGTCAGTCCGTTGGCGGCGCTGGGCCTGACATAGATATACCGTTTGACGCTGTGCAGAGGGGGGGCTCCCGAGAGGCTGTTACTGACACGCCGCCTAAGGCCTCTCGGAAGCAAGTCCTCTCACCACAGGGTTTACTGCACGTTCCTCAATCCAGCTTCGCCAACGGCTCCTGAAACCTCAACAACCGCCCGGCATTGCCCAACACCAGCAAGGTGCTGAGGTTATGCAGCACCGCCGCAATCATTGCCCCTGCCGCCCCCAGTAGGCCGAACGCCGCCAGGGCGACGATGGCCAGGGTCCAGCCCAGGCCGATTATCACATTGACATGCAGTGTGTGCCGGCAACGGCGGCTCAGGCGCACGCAGGTGCCCAGGCGCCGCAGGTCTGAGCCGATCAGCACGATGTCGGCAGAAGCCAGGGCGATATCCGCACCGCCCGCGCCCATGGCCACACCCACCACGCCCGCCTTGAGCGCCAGTGAATCATTGATGCCGTCGCCCACGACCATCGGCCGAAAGCCCTTGCCGATCTCAGCGGTGACGCGATCGAGCTTGTCTTCCGGGAGGGCCTGGGCAACCACGTCGTTGATGCCCACGGCCTGCGCCACTTCGCCGGCGACCCGTTGGCGGTCGCCAGTCAGCAGCAGTTGTCGGCTCAGGCCAAGCTCGCGCAGTTCGCCGAGAGCCAGGCGCGCCTCGGGTTTGATGCTGTCGGCCAGTTTCAGCCAGGCCAGAAACCGCCCGTTAAGGGCCAGGCCGGCGATAGGGCCGCCGTGGTCCGGCACTGGCGGCAGATCGATACCCAACTGCGCGAACAATTCTGCACGCCCCAGTGCAGCAGTGCCTTGCGCGGTCTGCGCGACCACGCCCAGACCCTGGCGCTCATGCAGATCGTCGAGACTCAGCCAGTGCGCCTTGGGCACCAGCGTGGCCAGGGCACGGCTGACCGGATGGCTGCTCGCCGCGCCAAGGCTGGCCGCCAGGCGCATGACCTGAAACTGGCTCAGGGCCATGCCTGGCGGTGGAGTGTCGGCGTCGAGGGCGACCATCTCCTGCGCCGCGTCGGTCAGCTCGAGATCTTGCAGGCGCAGCGAGCCGTAAGTCAGCGTGCCGGTCTTGTCCACCACCAGCGAGGTCAGGTCAGCCAGCTCTTCGAGGAATGCCGAACTGCGGATCAAAATGCCATGGCGCGCGGCCACCGCGATGCCGGCAATGGCGGTGGCCGGTGCCGACAGCACCAGTGCGCAAGGGCACGCGGCCACCAGCACAGCCAGCATCGCTTGGGCATCGTGGGTGATGAACCAGGTCACAGCGGCAATCATCAACACCAGAATCAGATAACTGCCGGCATAACGCTCCAGCACGCGGGTGATCGGCGGCTTGGAGCGCTCGGCGTTCTGCATCAGGGCAATGACCTTGCCCAGTGTGGAATCGCTGCCGGTGCGGGTCACTTCAACGCGCAGCAGGCCGTCGAGGTTGATCGCGCCACCGAAGACTTGCACGCCGACGCTGGCTTCGACCGGCACCGACTCGCCGGTGATCGGCGCGGTGTCGAGGCTGGCCTGGCCGGACAAGACCATGCCGTCGGCCGGCAGGCGGTCGCCGGCGCGCACTTCAACGATGTCGCCGGGCTGCAACTGACTGTTGTCGATCTCGCGTACCGAGCCGTCGGGCAGCAATTGGCGGGCGTTGCTGTGGGTCAGTTTGCCGAGGGCATGGATGGCTTCCTGGGAGCCAATCACGCTGCGCTCTTCGAGCACGTGGCCGAAGATCATGATGATCGGCAGCAGGGCGGCGGTCATCAGGTCGCCGGTGGTCCAGGCGGCGATCAGCGCCAGCGCGATCAACTGGTCGGTGATGCCGTGGAGGCTGGGGTAACGCAGGCTGTACCAGGCCGACCGCAGCACCGGCACGGCCACCAGCAACGAGGCGACACCGAGCAGAATCTGGCTGACGCCGCTCTGCAGTGGGTCGTACCAGCGCCACAACAAGCCGAGCCCCAGCAGGCCGAGAGCGAGCATGGCCAGGGTCAGCTGGCGTGCAGCGCTGCGCTGTTCGGCGCGCGTCAGCAGGCTGGGGTCGAGCGCCTCGCCAGCGTGATCATGATCGGCGGCGTGGTGCTCGGCAGATGCATGATCGTGGGAGTGGTCGTGAGCTGTCATCGATCGGCTCCCTGGAGGATCAGGTGGTCGCTGTCGGCCGGGTCGACCGTGGTCACCGAGCCGGCTTGATGGAGGATGGCCGGGATGCGTTCGCGGTACAGGCGCAGCAGCAGGTCCGGGTCGGTGGCGGCGGGATTGGCTTGCGCCAGGCTGTCGATGGTCGCGGTCTGCGCCTGAGCCGTGGCCAACCGTTCACTGGCCTGAGCGTGGGCCACCTGCAGGGTGCGGTCGGCTTGCTGGGTGGCGGCCTGGGTGGTCTTGGCCGCATCGGTGCGGGCGTTGGCCACGGCCTGATCGGCCTGCTGGCTGGCGGTCAGCACGGCATTGAAGGCCGCCACTGCGGGGGTCGGCAGGCTGGATTGCACATCCACCCGGTCGACGCGGATGCCCAGGCTCAGGCCTTCATTCTTGAGCTTGTCGAGTTGCGCGTTGATGCCCTGCACCAGGTCGCCGCGCAAACGTTCGCGCCGCTCGGCGGCCTGGCTGTCGCTGCCGATCAGTTCCGGGCGGGCGACGAGGATGGTGTCCAGGTCGCGGGCGGCGCTGAGGGCCACGGCGCTGCGCGTCACCACACGGTCCAGGGCGGGCAGCACGTGATCGCCTTGCAGCACGTAGGCGTAGGCATCGTTGACCTTGAAATAGGCGCGCACATCCAGTTGCACCACGCCGGCATCACCGGTCAGCAGATAGCCGGAACCGGCCAGCGCGTCGCTCAGCGGGTCGCCAAAAGTGGCCATGCGTTCGGCCTTGAGGGCCTCGGCGGAGCGCAGCAAGGGCTCGATACGCCGCTCGATCACGCGGTCGGCGGCGGGCAGCAGCACCACTTGCTCGAAGGGTTGCGGCCAGGCCAGCAGCAGGCCGGCATTCTGCACGCGATCGAGGGCGCCCATGCGCAGCACTACCGCGCGGTTCTGCGGGGCGATTTCGCGGATGTTCGAAGTGCCCCAGGCCAGCGCGGCGACGACCGTGACGCCGTACAGCGCCAGGAACGTCAGGCGCCCGGCCTGTTGCCACGGGCTCGCGTTGCGAGGGGCGAGGGCGTCATCGGTCATGGCTGAGTACCAGCGGGCTTTTTATCCTGCGTCGGCTTGTCGAGCGTCGGCGGCCCGTCGACCAGCACCCGGAACGGCGCCGCGTCGGTACGCAGCACCAGACGCGTGCCCGGCGTCACCACAGTGCCGAGGGTGTCGAGCGAGCGCAGCAGGCTATAGAGCTGCGGCGCGCGGGCATAGGCCTGGCCGTAGATCTTGGCGGCGTCGACCCGCGACTGCGCTTCGATATCCGCCGCCTTGACGCTGGCGTCGGCCTGCAACATGCGTGCATCGCGTTCGGCGCCGGAGCGAATCTGCGCCGCCTCGCGTTTGCCGATGGCGGTGCGCTCGGTGGCGATGGTCTCGCGTTCAGCGCGCATCCGGTCGACCGTGGCGTTGAGGGTCACCGAGGGCAGGGTCAGGCGCTCGATGCCCACTTGGGCCACGCGCACGCCATAGGTAGCGAGCAATTGCTGGCTGATCTGCTGGCGCAACTGCGTTTCGAACTCGGCGATGCGCACCTGGCTGGCGTCGGTGTTTATCAGGCTCGACAGATCGAAGCTGCTGGCGGTGGTTTCCAGCGCCGAACCGATAAAGGTGCGGATCTGCCGCGCGGCTTCGTCCGGCTGGTTCTGCACGGCGCGCATGAAGCGTTTGACGTTATCGTCATCGCCCTGCACCTGCCAGGCCACATAGGCCTGCACGATGATGCGCAAACCGTCGCGGGTACCGACATCCTGCAGGCCACTGGAGGTGGTGCGCAGGCGCAGGTCCACCGGGATGCTGGCCTCGAATGGCGCCGGCCAGCGCCAGTTGAGGCCCGGCTTGAGCAGCACCCGCGCCGGATCGCCAAAGCGAGTGATCACGGTGGCCTCGCCGGAGTGGACCTGCACCAGGCTGGCAGCCGCAATGGCGAACAGCACCAGCACCAGCGCCAGGATCATGCGGCGCCACAGCGCGGCGCCGGACACCGGATCGCCGCCGTGATGGTGGTGATGGTGGCCATGCCCGTGTCCTGCGTGGCCGCTGTGGTCGTGGCCGCCGTGGTCATGATGGTCGTGAGAATGCAGCAGGCTCAAGGGATGACTCCTAAGGGGCGGTCTTCGGCGGCGACACGGGGTCGACCGGCAAGGCGAATGTGCGCAGATCAAGGGTAGGTGCCTGACCAGCGCCCAGGCGATGGTCGACTACCAGCAGTTTGGCGTTGACCAGGCCCAGGCTCAGCTGGCTCAGGTACTGCTCCAGCAAAAAGGCCTGGCCGGCACTGGCGAAGGCCTGCTGCTCGGCACTGAAGCGCCGGTCGGCGGCCAGCGCCTGGGCGTTGACTTCGCGGGCACCGGCATTGGCGTTGTCTTGCAGGGTGCTGGCTTGCAACTGCGCTGCGTTGCGCTGCTGGCTGGCGGCGCCGCGTTCGCGGGAGATCAGCGCCTGCGCGGCGATCTGCGCGGCCTGCACGCCATGGTAGGCATTGGCGGCGCCGGCCGGCGGATGAATGGCTTCGACCACGGTGGCGAGGATCTCGACGCCGCTGTCCAGTTGCTGCAGGTCGTGCTGGACCGCCGCGCCGATTTGCGCGCCCAGGTCGTTGCGCTGCTCGCCGAGCAGTTCGTCCAGCGTGCGGCTGGCGAAGGCGTGCACCAGTACGCGGTTGGCAGTGCTGCTGATCAGCCCGGGGATATCGGCGTTATGGTAGGTGGCGGCCAGCACCTGGTGGTCGTCCAGGCCGATACGGTAGACGAAGCGCACATCCAGGTTGACGATCTGAAAGCCCTGCTGGCCGCCCTGACTGCTGGCGATCACCTGGGATTTATCATTGAAGTGGGTGCCGTCCCACAAGCGGTCGGCGCTCTCCGGGGCGGGGCCCTCGGCGGCGACGGTCACCGGGGCGCTGGCACCGGCCTCGACGCTGGTGGCGAGTTCATGCACTTGGCCGTTCTCGGCCGCGATCACTTGCCCGAACGGCCACGGCAGGCCCAGATGCAGGCCAGGGCTGAACACCCTGACCGGCTCGCCGAAACGCTCGTAGATGCCGCGGCCATCGATCGGCACTTCGCGCACACCGGTCAGCGCCCAGCCAATCACCGCGATCACGATCAGCACCGGCACGAAAGCACGGCGCATGTAGGTGAAAGCCCAGACTTGCCGCAGATCGATGCCGAAGCGATTGCGCAGTTCATCTTGCAAGGCTTGCAGCGGCTGCGGCGGCCAGCGCAGCAGGTTGGCGGTCAGGCTTTCGCCCAGCAGGCGCGGCTCCAGGCGAGGCTGACGCGGGCTGAACAGCGAGGCGATGGCGCGAATCAGCAGCTCGACGGCCATCAGCCCGGGCAACAGGCCGATCAGCACCGCCAGGCGCACCGGCCAGACGGCTTCGGCGTTGCGCAAGAATACCGCCAGGGCGCTGAGCAGCAGGGTCGCCAGCAAGGCTCGCAGCAGTTGCGCCAGGGCGCGGGCTTCGGGCCATTGCTCGTTGGCCTGCTGGGTCAATTGGCGCTCGAACACCAACAGCCCGAACGCCAGCAGCAGCAACAGCCCGGCGCCGAGATTGCTGGCCGCCGTCGCCGCAGCCGCGGGCAAGTTCAGCTCCCAAACTTGATAGAGGCTTGCCAACGCCAGCAGGCCCCATCCCGCCAGCCATAGGGTGGGTGCACCGATCTGCGCGAAGGTGCGTTTGCCAGCATTGCCGACACGCTCCAGCAGGCGCTCGTACCAGCCGCCTTCGGGCACCTCGTCGGGGAGGTCGGCCACGGGTAATTCGGGATCGGCGCCGATAGCGGCAGCGCGCCACAGGGCGACCTGTCGCGCGCTTTGCAGTCCGGCCAGCACGATGAACGCGGTGGCGGCGTTGTTGGTGAGTACCGCCGGCCAGATCGAGGTGGGTGAAAACAGGTCGATCAAAAAGGCCAGCACCAGTGCCAGGCCTGCGAGGCCGATCAACACCTGGCTCAGACGCAGCAAGCGGCTGCTCTGCGCCGTGGCACTCAGAAATCGCGGCAGGCTGTGAGGGTGAATGTCGTCGGCGTCTAGATCGATACGCATTGAATAAAAGGGCCTTATTAGCGCAAATACTTGCCGAGCGAGGCCGTGCGGGCCAGGGAGACGTTGAATGACGGGTGTAACAGTATAACGATGCTCGCGAGGATATCGATTACGTTACTGAGTATTACATCAAAATTTCATTTATCGAGTGGGGGACATGCTGGGAGAGTTTTGTATCGATGCCATCGGCGTCCTCGCAATCGAGCGCGCACTCGTGCTGCCACAGGTGTACGGCTCAGTTGCTGTTTGCACTGTGGGAGATTCCATGGTGCTGGGCAAGCAGAGCCGGCCCCTTCGCGAGCAAGCTTTGCTCCTACGGGTGTACGGCGCGGGTGCGGCATTCACCTGTGGGAGCAAGGCTTGCCCGCGAAAGGGCCGGTGCTCAGATCTTGCTGCCTGCCACGGCCTGGCGGTACTCACCGGGAGTGACCTTGACCGTCTGCCCAAACCGATGAGCGAAGTGGCTGGCACTGGCGAATCCACAGGCCAGCGCGACTTCACCCAGAGGTAGCAAGGTGTTCTGCAGCAGCTCCCGCGCGCGTTGCAGCCGCCGCGCCAGCACGTATTGATGGGGCGGCATACCGAAGCTGCTGCGGAACATCCGCGCAAAATGGTATTCGGACAGGTTGCACAGCTGTGCCAGCGTACCCAGGCTCAACGGCTCGGCCAGGTGGGCATCGATAAACTCCACCAGGCGCCGACGCTGGTGCGCCGCCAACCCGCCCTTGAGGTGCAGGCCATCACGAATGCCCACCTGGGTCAGCAGCAAGTGCCCGAGCATTTCGTGGGCGAGGCTGCTGGTCAGCACCCGCTCCCCGGGCTCGTGCCAATCCAGGCGGGTCAGGCGATGGAAACGTGCCGCCTGGAGTGGGTCGTCGAGGAAGGTGATCTCGCGCAGTTGCAGCTCGCGCGGTTCACGGTCCAGCAGGGTGACGCAGCCATGGGCGAACTGCGCCTCGCCGAAATACAGATGCGCCAGGCGGATCTCGCCGTTGACGACCCACTCCGAGTCGTGCGCGGCTGGCAGCACGCAGATTTTGTCGGGGCTGCCCTTGCGATCCGGTCGCTCGCGGCGAAAGGTGCCCGTGCCGCCGGCCATGTAGCACGACAGCGTGTGGTGGCTGGGGCCCTCGTAGTGCTGGGCGTCGTGGCGGTTGTTCCACAGCGCTGCGACCATGCCATCGCCGAGCTCGGCACAGTGTTCCAGCCGCGCGCTGCTGGAGCCGTGCAGGGCCTGAAAAACCTGGAGGTGGGCGAGTGGCGGCATGGTGCTCGGCGCGGCTAAGGTCTGGAGTGCACATCCTAATGCGCGCGAGCGCCGTTGCCATCCTTCTGAGGAACAAATGCGCAAGATTGTGACAGCGCGCCTCAGCGGCGAGCCCGACACTGGCGACCTGACAAAGGAGTCCGTATCGCCATGAACCTCGCCTTGTACCTGCTCACGGTCGTCATCTGGGGCACCACCTGGATCGCCCTCAAACTGCAACTGGGCGTGGTCGCCATCCCCGTCTCGATCGTCTACCGCTTTGCCCTCGCGGCGCTGATCCTGTTCGTCATCCTGCTGGTCAGCCGTCGATTGCAACCGATGAACCGGCGTGGGCATCTGATCTGCCTGGCGCAGGGGGTGTGCCTGTTCTGCGTCAACTTCATGTGTTTTCTGACGGCCAGCCAGTGGGTGCCGACCGGTCTGATCGCCGTGGTGTTTTCTACCGCCAGCCTGTGGAATGCGCTCAACGCGCGGTTGTTCTTTGGTCAGCCGATCGCCCGCAACGTGCTGGGCGGTGGTCTGCTGGGTCTGGCGGGGCTGGGCTTGCTGTTCTGGCCCGAGCTGAGCAGTCATCCGGCCAGCGCACAGACCCTGTTGGGCCTGGGCCTGGCACTGTTCGGCACGCTGTGCTTCTCGGCCGGCAATCTGCTATCGAGTCTGCAGCAGAAAGCCGGCTTGCGGCCGATGACCACCAACGCCTGGGGCATGCTCTATGGCGCAACGATGTTGGGACTGTACTGCCTGCTGCGCGATATTCCCTTCGCCATGGACTGGAACACCCGCTATGTCGGCGCGCTGATGTATCTGGTCATCCCCGGCTCGGTCATCGGTTTTACCGCCTATCTCACCCTGGTCGGGCGCATGGGCCCAGAGCGCGCAGCCTATTGCACGGTGCTGTTCCCGCTGGTGGCGCTGAACATCTCGGCGGTCATGGAGGGCTATGTGTGGACGTCCCCGGCGTTAGTCGGATTGCTGCTGGTGATGGCCGGGAATGTCATGGTGTTTCGTAAACCGCGCCCGTCAGTGCTGTTAAAGTCTGCGCACATGAATGGCTGACGCAGGCACCGATGAACTGGATCAACCGCGCAGGCGCAATGGCTTTAGTGCTGTTGCTGAGCGCCTGTAGCAACACCCCGAACACAACGGATCAGGTCGGCAAGCCCTGGCGAGAACAGATCGACAGCGTGCTGGCCGACCCGGCGCTGGACGGCGCGCAGGTATCGTTGACGGTGCGCGATGCCAGCAGCGGCAAGACGCTTTACCAGCATGAGCCTCGGCGCCGAGGTGTACCTGCCTCGAGCCTCAAACTGCTGACCTCGGCGGCGGCCATGAGCGTGCTGGGTGCCGATTATCGCTTTGCCACCGAGCTGCGCAGCAACGCTACGCCGGTTGCCGGCGTATTGAATGGCAACCTGTTCCTGCGTGGTACCGGCGACCCCACTATGACCCCTGCCGATTATCGTGAACTGGCTGCTGCCCTGGCGCGCAGTGGCGTACGCGCGGTGCGTGGCGATCTGCTGCTGGACGACACCTGGTTCGACGCTCGCCGCCTGGGCACCGAATGGGCCAATGATGACGAAAGCGAGCCCTATGCCGCGCAGATTTCGGCGTTGAACATCGCGCTGGATGATCACTACAACGTTGGTTCGGTGCGCTTGACGGCCACGGCTAGAGGCGCGGCTCGCCCCGGTCTGGTGATTGAACCCGCCAATGCGCTGGTGCAAGTGATCGACCATGGAGGCAGCGGCGCCTTCACGGTCGAGCGCGAGCACGGCAGCAACCGTATCGATGTTAGCGGCAGCCTGGCGCCGGGATCGGTGCAGGGTCGCTGGCTGAGTGTCTGGGAACCGACCGCGCTTGTGGCCGACGTGTTCCGCCAAGCGCTGGCCGAGCAGGGCATCGTCGTGCAAGGCCAGACGCGACTGGGCGTCGTCACCCCGCCGAGCGCGTCGTTGCTGGCGCAGCATCGCTCGATGCCGCTGGCCGAGCTGATCAAGCCGTTGCTCAAGCAGTCCAACAACGGCATCGCGGAAGTGCTGCTCAAGAGCATGGGTCAGCAGACCGCCCATGCAGGCACGGCCGAAGCCGGGATCGTGGCGGTCTCAGGGTTTCTCTCAAGCCAAGGCATCGACGCCGAGCAACTGCGCCAGTTCGACGGCTCCGGCTTGTCGCGGCGCAATCTGATCGCTTCGCAGACCTTCACCGATGTGTTGATCGCGGCTCGTCGTCAGCCGTGGTTCCCCGCCTGGTATGACGCCCTGCCGATTGCTGGCACTGGTGATCGGCAGACCGGCGGCACCCTGCGCAATCGGTTGAAAGGCACAGCGGCGCAGAACAACCTGCATGCCAAGACCGGATCGATGGGTTCGGTGTCGTCGTTGACGGGGTATGTGACGACGGGGGAGGGTCGGTTGCTGGTGGTGTCGATGGTCAGCAACAATTTCCTGAGTTCAGAAGGGCGTGTGAAGCGGCTTGAAGATCAGGTGGTGCGCGC
>CAJCIO010000174.1 GCA_903970465.1 Gammaproteobacteria bacterium | reverse complement strand
CGGCAGTCGACTTGGCGGCAGCAGCAGGTTTGGCAGCGGCAGTCGACTTGGCGGCAGCAGCAGGTTTGGCAGCGGCAGTCGACTTGGCGGCAGCGGCGGGTTTGGCAGCAGTTGCTGGCTTGGCTTTCGCGGCCGGCTTGGCTGCGCTGGCGGCTTTCGCAGCAGTCGGTTTTGCAGCAGGCTTGGCGGCCGAAGCAGCAGCTTTCACTGCAGGTTTCGCAGCAGCTGGCTTGGCAGCAGCCTTGGGAGCGGGTTTTACAACAGCGGCTTTTGCCGTCGGCTTGGCAGCAGCCGACTTGGCAGGCGCCTTGACCACAGCCTTGGCAGCAGCAGGTTTGGCAGCAGGCTTGGCTGCAGCCGATTTGGCCGCAGGCCTTGCAGCCTTGCTTGCCTTGGCAGTCGCTGGTTTGGACGCAGGGCGGCTTGCCAATGCCTTGCTGGCAGCTTCCTTGACCTTGCCCACGCCTTGAGCGAGCTTCAGGCTATCCTGAGCATCGCGCTTGAGCTGAACAATGTAGTGACGGGTTTCTGCCTGACGAGCCTGCAGTGCGTCCAGCAGCTTCTCGAGCTCGGCAGCAGCGCCCTTGGCCTTGGACTGCGCCTTGGCTTTACCGGCAGTGGCAGCGTCTTGCAGTTTGGTGCGGGATTTATGGAGTTTTTCTTGAGCCTTTCCTCGTTGTTTTTCCAACTTGGCAAGCAACTTCTCGGCATCAGCCAATGCCTGGGAGCAGGCACTTTCCAAATGCTCGAGCAAGCTGCTCGAAAGCTGTTGGAGCAAATGCAACGGAGTATTTACAGGCTTCTTACTGGCCGACATGGTTTACCTCCTGGCTGACGTGAATGCGGCCCATACTAGCCCTCTCAAGCCACAGCCGCTAGGTCATCTTGACAGCATATCCAGCACTACGTTGCATAACCGAGAAGTACTGCTGGCGCCTATGTTTCCAAGAGCATCTGCGCAGCGCCGTCGAGCACTGGCATAATCACCATTATTCGAACGTGGAGAGTGCCCATGCAACACCGGATGTGGTTACCGCTATGCCTGTTCACCAGCCTGGCCCACGCCGCCGATTCAGCGCCGGCCACCAGCCCCCACGACCTCGGTTACAGCCTCGGCGCCAGCCTGGGCACACGCTTGCATGACGAGGTGCCAGGACTGCAACTGGACGCCCTGATCGAAGGCTTGCGCCAAGCCTACAAAGGCGAGCCCCTGGCCCTGAGCGACGAGCGCATCGAGCAGATCCTCACCGAGCATGACGCCCAGGTAGCAGCCAGCAGCGCGCAACCGCAAAGTGAAAAAGCCCTGAGTGCGGAGCATGATTTTCTGACTGCCGAGAAAGCCAGGCCCGGGGTGCGAGCGCTGCCCAATGGCATCCTGATCACCGAACTGAAAGCGGGCACCGGCAGCGCGGCCAAGGCCAACGGGCGCGTGCAGGTCACCTACAAAGGGATGCTGCCGGATGGCAGTGTGTTCGACGAGAACTCGCAACCGCAATGGTTCCGGCTCGACAGCGTGATCGAAGGATGGCGTGATGGTATGGAGGGGATGCCGGTAGGGGCCAAGTGGCGACTGGTGATACCGTCAGCGCTGGCCTATGGCGCGCAGGGTGCGGGCGATGTAATCGCGCCTTACACCCCACTGACTTTCGAAGTCGAACTGCTGGGCGTTGCCGACTGATCGTTGAGAAGGGGTTTTACCCCCTGCCTGCCGACCGCTTACTGCGGTCCTGAAACAGCTTCCTTGTGCGAGGTGTGCAGCACCTCGATCAACAAGTCTTCAAGCTCGAAACGCTCGTGCAGCAAACCACCCAGCGCCTTGAGCTCGGCAGCCACTTCATCGGCGTGGGACCAATCGCCGTTATCGCAGTGATCGTTGAAGGCCATAGCCTTCTCGGTGATCGCGTTGATGCGGGGATAGTACTGATCTGCCAACTCCAGACCACGCTCGTCACCAAATGCCTTGGCTTCGCTGTTGAGCTGTTCGTAGACTTCGAAATGCCCGGCAGAGCAGTAATCGACCAGTGCCTCACAGAACGTCAGCAGTACCTGATGATCCGCACCGAGAGTATCGGACTTGGCTTTCAGTTCGCTATACGCCTTGACCAGTTCTTCCCGCTCTTTCAACCAACGGTCGATAAGCAAATGAACCCCGCCCCAGCGTTCCTGAGCATTCTTGCAACTTTCCAACATGATGATTCTTCCCTTGGGAGGTGCTGCCCGCTCGATGCGACCATGGGGCCGAAAGCCCGGCGCAAGAGGCAGCACTCGACAGCCTGATTTCTTGGGCGCGTGCAGGGAGATTATGCCCGCACGGCAGTGGCTTCAAGGTACGCATGCGACTAAGTTCATACAAGTGTTTTATCCATCACCCTGTCGCCAACCTCCCCACGCTGCGCATCATCGGTGCAGTATCTGGATGACCGCAAAGGCTGCCAGCCCGGTAAAGCCCAACAGACTCCACTCAGGAAGGCTCAACCCCAGAGCTGTCCAGTTGACCAGACCACAATCGGGTGTCCCCAGAGCCAGCACCTTCAGGGTTTGCAGCAGCGGCGCGTGTTGCAGCATCTGCCACAGCCCGGGATGGCAAGTCACCGCAGAGGCATCAGCGTGGTCCTGCAACCACAACTGCCGTGTAGCGGCCACAACGCCGAGCACCGCGCTGAACAGGGCGATGGCGGAGTACACGCGCATGCCCCGGGTGCGCGGGAAATGCACCGCAGCAGCCAGACAGGACACACCGAATACCACCACGAAAAACCGCTGCACGATGCACAGGGAACAGGGTTGCAGGCCAACTTCGTATTCAAGGTACAGCGCGGCGCCCATGATCGACACAGAGGCGAAAAACGCCAACAGGAACATGGAACGCGAACGAGCCAGAATCATGGCAAACCCGATATCGGAAAAGACAAGCCGCCAAGGTAGAGTAAAGGTCGTCCGGCTTTCAAGGTGACGCACTTAGGACAATTCTGAAAACGCTGGCTTGTTCAGCGAATGTGCAACAACGCATGGCAGAGAATTAGCGTTGTAGCTCTGGGCCCTTTCGCCGGCAAGCCTCGCTGCCACGGTGCAGGCCGACCCGAAGCCGTACACCTGGAGGAAGGCATGCCCGCGAAAAGCCCAGAAAGTCCATCCGATAGATCCGGGTCAGCCCCGCGCCGACTCGGGCAGTGGCGCCGCAAGCAAACGCTCATCCAGCAATCCAAGCCCCTCTTGGAACAGCTGATTGCTGCCTTGGGTATCACCCAATTGCGCCAGCAGGCGCGCCAGCTCGGCGCAGGCTTCGGGATTGCGTTGCAGGCGCAGGCTGGCTTCCAGATAATCCCTGGCCTTGCCCCACAAGCGGTTTTGCAGGCAGAGACGCCCCAATGTCAGCAATAGACTGGAGTCGTCCGGGTGCTGCTTGAGCCACCCCTCGGCGCTTTGCAATTGTTTGCCCGCATCGGCACCGCGCACCAGCCCATAAAGGCGTGCCAAGTGGCTGTCGTATTGACGTTTGAGGGCCTGGCGCAGTACATCCTCCGCCTCGACCTGCGCGCCCAACTGGCGCAATTGCTCGGCATAGGCCAGCACCAGTGCCGGCTCCTGGCGCTGGCCCGAACTCAACTGCTGCCAGGCGCTGTGCAAGGCCGCCAGCCCTTCTTCCCTGGCACCCGGCTGTACGGCAGCCAAGGATAGATTCTCGCCCCAGGCGCGACGCTCCAGTTCTGCCAGTTCGGCCACCGGCAGGGCCTTGTCCTTGCGCAACTCGGGCAGCAAGCGAATCAACGCCGGCCACTCGCCGCGCTGCTGATGCAAGCGCTGTAACTGACGCAGTACCTGGACATTGCGCGGATGGCGCTCGTGCATGGCCTGCAGTGTCTGCAAGGCGCCGTCGCTGTCGCCACGGTCGATCTGCAACTGGGCGTGGCTCAGGGCGATGGCCAGCTCAGCCTGCGGTTGACGCAGCAGGGCCCGCTCGAGCAAGGCATCGCTCTCGGCATGCCGCCCCTGCTCATTGGCGGCTCGCGCAGCACCGAGGTAATACAGCAATGGCTGCGGCTCAGCCTCGGCGGCCCGTTGCAGATGCTTTTCGGCGCTGCTCCAGCGGCCTTCGGCAAGATCGAGCTGACCTTGCTCGATGGCGCTTTGTACGCGCCGCGAACGATTACGCCGCGACCAGGGATTGACCAGCCCGGTCGAAGTCGCCAGCGCGCGCAGCAGCAGGCCCAGCACGAACAGCACCAGGCACAGCGCCAACAGCGCCGCCAAGGTTGACCAGATACCCGACTCGTAACGGAACACATGGGGGTAGTCGATGAGGATGTAACCTGGACTCTGGGATATGCCCAAGCCCAGCACCATGGCCAAAGCGATGGCTACCACCACGATCACATACAGTCGTTTCATGGCGTGGTCCCCTGCTGGGCTGGGGCCTTGGCGCCCTCAACGGGGGTGTGCCGCTGGGCCATATAGGCCTGCAGGGCGGCAAGGCTGGCGGTCAGGTCAGGGACGTCAACAGTGACCGGCTGCGCCTTGAGCTCATCGACCCGCGCCAGCAACGAGCGAGCCTGGGTATTGTCCTGATTGAAGCTGCTGGCCACAAGGCTG
The DNA here is from genome assembly GCA_903970465.1 of Gammaproteobacteria bacterium. Taxonomy (GTDB): domain Bacteria; phylum Pseudomonadota; class Gammaproteobacteria; order Pseudomonadales; family Pseudomonadaceae; genus Aquipseudomonas. Next base: position 20,088 of record CAJCIO010000174.1, on the reverse strand, counting down.
TGCGCTTGGTCCAGTGCCTGGGTATAGACCGGGCCCTGCCCGTTGAGCGCGGCCCATTGCGCCTGCTCCAGCGCCAGGCTCAACGCCAGCCGCACCTGTTGCAGACTCTGCCCGGCCAGCAACGGACGAATGTTGTCGTCCGGTTTGAAATCGATGCGGAAGAATCCGGAAATCGTCCGCCACCACTGACGCCAATGGGCGAAACCCGCGCTCTCGTCATCCAGCGCCGGCGCCTGGGCAGCGGCCTGGAACTCAGGCGCGAGGACCGACAGCTGTGCGCTCTGCTCACGCAGCGCGGCCAGTTGCAGGAACAACCCGGTGCGGTCCGGTTGCTGCACGCTGGTCAGCGCGGCCATGCTCTTGGCCAACTGCTCGCGGGCGGCGAAGGCTGCGGGGTCGTCCTGCTCGCGGAGAATTTCATCGGCGCCCAGCACCAGGGCGCGGGCACTGGTGAGGTCCTGCAGGGCCGACAAGCGCAAGCTGGCCAGGCGCACCAGGTGCTCGGCCTCGGCCAGGCGCCAGTCTTTGCGGCTGGCCCCGACCACACTTTCAAGCCGCTGGCTCAAGCGCTGCTGATCGCCTTGCAATTGCGCGACCAGCCGACGACGCTCTTCCAGCTCGGCCGCCGGCGGCAGTTGGGACAAGCGAGTATCCAGCGCCTGCTCGCCTTGCTTGAGCGCCTGCGATTGCGCGGTCAGGTTTTCGAGCTGCGCGGATTGTGATTGATGGCCGGCCGCAAGTTGGCGCACTTGCCAGACGCCCCAGCCACCGACTGCCACGCCAGCGACGGCAACCAACAGCGCCAGCACCGCGATCGCCGTACCGCTGCGCGCGGGCTTGTCAGCGGGTGGAATCAGTGGCGCCTCGGGCGCAGATGCTTCTTTGGGCAAGACTGTTTCGCTCACGTGTCCATCCTTTGTATTAGGCGTTCTTGTCAGTGGTGCCCGACCCCGGCGCCGGGCACTGTCGCAGCGCCTCGCGCAGGGCAGAGGCGCTGGCACCAGCACAGTTGATCACGTTGGCTGCGCCCGCAGCGGCAGCGATGGCTGCAACACGCTGACTGGGCACGAACAACGGCAGGTCAAGCAATAGCGACGCGTCATCTGCGGCCAACTGCAGCAGGTTAGCAAAACCCTGCCCACTGCTGACCACCACGCCGTTCAAGCGTTCCACCTCGATGCGCTGGCGCAGAGTGTGGATTGGATAGGTCGGCAGGTCGCGACGATAGAGTTGCAGATAGTCGACCGTCGCACCACGCTCGCGCAATTGCTCGGCGAGCCATTCACGGCCACCCTCGCCGCGCCAGATCAGCACGCGCGGGGAGGGCTGGTCAAGTTGCGCCAGCAGTGCGGGCAGGCGCAACAGTGCTTCGCTGTCGTCACCCTCGGCCGGAAACTGCACCTGCAAGCCCCGCTCACTGAGGACGTGCGCGGTGCCGGCGCCAACAGCGAACCATAACGGCTGCGCCCCTGGCACCCAGCCATTCAACAACTCGAGGCCAAGGCGCGCGGCCGGCTTGCTGACCACGATGACCAGCGCGTAGCGATCAAGATGGGCGATCGGCTCACGCAACGCGGCGGTCACTGGTAGCGGCTCGATGCGCAACAGCGGCAGGCTGCTGCTGAATACGCCATCCTGCTCGAGCGCCCGCGCCAGGGCGGCAGACTCGTCGGCGGGGCGAGTCAGCAACAGGCGCCAGGCCGTCACTCGGGACTTGCCTCGCCATAGACGTCGCGCAAAATCTCAGCAGCGCCTTGCACCAGCAGCTGCTCAGCCACCCGGATGCCCAACGCCTCGGCCTCGCCACGCGGCGCACGCGCATCGGCGCTCAAGGTCAAGGTGCCGCTGGGCTGACCGACCAGGCCGCGCAGCCACAAGATGTCATCCTCAAGCACCGCGTAGCAGGCGATCGGCACCTGACAGCCACCGTTGAGGTGCTTGTTCATGGCGCGCTCGGCGACAACCCGCGCAGCGGTATCGTCGTGATGCAACGGCGTCAGCAGCGCATGCAGATCGGTGTCGGCGGTACGGCATTCGATGCCCACCGCGCCTTGCCCGCCCGCTGGCAAGCTGTGCTCGACGCTGAGGTTATGGGCGATTCGCGAGGCAAAGCCCAAGCGGATCAAGCCGGCGGCGGCAAGGATGATGGCGTCATACTCACCGGCATCCAGCTTGGCCAGACGGGTATTGACGTTGCCACGCAGGAAGTGGATGACCAGATCGGGACGGCGGGCCAGCAGCTGCGCCTGACGACGCAGGCTCGAAGTGCCGACGATAGCACCCTGAGGCAGCGCCTCTAGGCTGGCGTAGTTGTTGGAAACGAAGGCATCGCGCGGATCTTCGCGTTCGCAGATACAAAACAGCCCGAGGCCTTCCGGGAAGTCCATCGGCACGTCTTTCATCGAGTGCACAGCGATGTCGGCTTCGTCGGCCATCAGAGCGTTCTCAAGCTCCTTGACAAACAAACCCTTGCCGCCGATTTTCGACAACGGCGAGTCCAGCAGCTTGTCGCCACGACTGACCATCGGCACCAAGGTCACCTCGATGCCGGGATGAGCCTCCTGCAGGCGTGCCTTGACGTATTCGGCCTGCCACAACGCAAGGGCGCTCTTGCGGGTGGCGATGCGGATGGGGCGAAGAGACATGGGTCGGTCCGTACTGGGTAAAGACCCCGATCATATCATTTTCAGTGGGCTGGCTCGTGGACACGTGTGGCAGCGCCGGCCTCTTCGCGGGCCAGCCTCGCTCCCACATAGCCTGCACTCCCTTCGGACATCAGTGGGAGCGAGGCTTGCCCCCCCCAAAGCGATCTTCAGGTCAGGTGCTGCATCATCTTGCGCACGCCCGCTACGTGGCGGCGGCTGACGATCAAGGCATCGCCATTGAGACCCTTGAGATACAACTGAAAGTGCCCCAGAGGCGTGCGCTGCAACCGTTCAATGCGCTCGCGAGCCACCAGGGCATTGCGGTGAATACGCACGAAACGATCACCGAACTCGTCTTCCAGCGCCTTCAGCGGCTCGTCGAGCAATACCTCACCACCCTCGTGGCGCAGGGTCACGTACTTGTGGTCAGCGATGAAGTAGATCACTTGATCCAGCGGAATCAACTCGATGCCCTTGCGGGTGCGGGCACTGATGTGGGTACGCGGGCCGTTGCCGGTTTCTGCCGCAGGGCGGGTCAGTGCGGCCAGCTGCACCCGGTTGGGACGCTCGGCTTTTTTCAGCGCCTCCAGCAGCAACTCGGAGCGCACTGGCTTGACCAGATAGCCCACTGCGCTGACCTGAAAAGCATCCAGGGCGAATTCGTCATCGGAGGTGCAGAACACCACCGCCGGAGGAGCGTCACGCTCGCACAGGCGAGCCGCCACCTGGAGACCGTCAAGCGCCCCGGGCATGCGGATATCGAGCAATACCACATCGGGCTTGAGTGAGTCGATCATGGTCAAGGCTTCATCGCCGTTGCCGGCGCCCGGCTCCATGACACTGTAGCCCTCAAGGTCGCCGACCAATCGGCTCAAACGCTCGCGGGCAAGGGGTTCGTCGTCAACGATCAGGACATTCATAGAGCGCTGGATTCCTGCGTGAGTCTTGCACATGGGTAACGTAGACAAGTGATATATCGACCGTCACGGTGATCCACGCTCAGACTCGCCCGGAGCCCAAAAAGTGCCGCAAGTCGCGCACCAATGTTCTCCAGCGCCTGATGCGTGCCGCCGCGAACGAGCCGCACGAAGGCTTCGTCATAGGGATTGCTGATGCTCAATATGAACTCTCCCCCTTGGTAATCGGGTTCGACGCTGATTCGCCCGCCTTCGATGCGCGGACCTACGCCCTGAATCAACGCTTTTTCCAACAACGGTTGTAAGGTTAGCTGCGGGATCGGCAGGTCATCGGGAATTGTGTCGATCCTCCAGTCCTACTGTAGACGCTCGCCGAGACGATATTGCTCAATCGATAAATATCGTTTCGTCAACGCCCCTGCCCATGCAGATATAAAGTAGCGCAACAACAGGCCCCACATGCTGAGCGCGATCACCCCATGGCACAGATAGTGTTCAGCTAAGCCGACACCGAACTGCCTGGCAACCCTGTTATTATTGCGGGCAATTTCCCGTTCACGCCTTCAACGAGCGTTTTCATGAGCACAGACAAGACCAATCAGTCCTGGGGCGGCCGCTTCAGTGAACCCGTCGACGCCTTCGTCGCCCGCTTCACCGCCTCCGTCAACTTCGACCAGCGTCTGTATCACCACGACATCATGGGCTCCATCGCCCACGCTACCATGCTTGCCAGCGTCGGCGTACTGACCGATGCAGAGCGCGATACCATCATCGATGGCCTGAACACCATCGAGGCCGAAATCAAGGCCGGCAGCTTCGAATGGCGCGTCGATCTCGAAGACGTGCACATGAACATCGAAGCTCGCCTGACCGACCGGATCGGCATCACCGGCAAGAAACTCCACACCGGGCGCAGCCGCAACGACCAGGTCGCCACCGATATCCGCCTGTGGCTGCGCGACGAAATCGACCTCATCCTCAGCGAAATCACCCGCCTGCAGCAGGGCTTGCTGGAGCAGGCCGAGCGTGAAGCCGCGACCATCATGCCGGGCTTTACCCACCTGCAGACCGCACAGCCCGTGACTTTCGGCCACCACCTGCTGGCCTGGTTCGAGATGCTCAGCCGCGACTACGAGCGCCTGGTCGACTGCCGCAAGCGCACCAACCGCATGCCGCTGGGCAGCGCCGCGCTGGCAGGCACCACCTACCCTATCGACCGCGAGCTGACCTGCAAGCTGCTGGGCTTCGAGGCTGTCAGCGGCAACTCGCTGGACGGCGTCTCGGATCGCGACTTCGCCATCGAATTCTGCGCTGCCGCCAGCCTGGCGATGATGCACCTGTCGCGCTTCTCCGAGGAGCTGGTGCTGTGGACCAGCGCCCAGTTCCAGTTCATCGACCTGCCGGACCGCTTCTGCACCGGCAGCTCGATCATGCCGCAAAAGAAAAACCCCGACGTCCCCGAGCTGGTCCGCGGCAAGAGCGGCCGCGTGTTCGGCGCCTTGATGGGCCTGCTGACCCTGATGAAGGGCCAGCCTCTGGCCTACAACAAGGACAACCAGGAAGACAAGGAGCCGCTGTTCGACGCCGCCGACACCCTGCGCGACTCGCTGCGTGCGTTTGCCGACATGATCCCGGCCATCAAGCCCAAGCACGCCATCATGCGTGAAGCGGCGCTGCGCGGTTTCTCCACCGCCACGGACCTGGCCGACTACCTGGTCCGCCGTGGCCTGCCGTTCCGCGATTGCCACGAAATCGTTGGCCATGCCGTGAAATATGGCGTCGAGAGCGGCAAGGACCTGGCGGAAATGAGCCTCGAAGAGCTGCGCCGCTTCAGCGACCAGATAGAACAGGACGTGTTCGCCGTGCTGACCCTCGAAGGCTCGGTCAATGCCCGCGACCACATCGGCGGCACCGCGCCGGCGCAGGTCAAGGCCGCCGTCGTGCGTGGCCATACATTGCTGGCTTCACGTTGATTCCCGCGCGACTCTGTGGCGACGGTGCTTGCTCCCGATAGGCCTTTACTGACAATCCGCGTATTGCAGGTCAGGCCAATCGTGAGCACGCCCCCTCGCCACAGGGTCAATCCAACTATTTGCATTTTCAGGAGGCTACGCCCATGAGCGACGCGAACGACATCGACCAGGACGACGACGAAGAAGAATTCGTCGAATCCACCCTCACTCAAGCCATCGAGAACCAGTTGGAAAGCGGCGAGCCGGCAGCGGCCAAGGCCACCTACAACAAGCTCACGCTGGTAGGTTACAAACATGATGACATCGTCGAATTGATGGCCCACGTACTGGCCTACGAGATCGACGCCATGCTCGACGCCGACCGCCCGTTCGACACGCAGTGGTACGAAACCGCCCTGCGCGCCCTCCCGGAACTGCCCCCCGAGCGCGACTGAAACATCCCGACACTGCAAACCGGGCAGAATTTCCAGACCCTGACTACACTTGAAAAACCCCGCTGCCACCAGTCGGGGTTGCCGCGGTCCGCATTGCCGCGTCCATAACAATAGTCCTGGAGCGCCTCTGTCTATGTCCTACTCCACCGAACTGATCGCTGAATTGGAAATCCTTGCCCTGTTCAATCTCGGCAATACCCAGGAAGGGCTGAAAATCCACCACACCGCCGCCCCTCAGGCCATCGCCGCCGCGCAGCGCCTGCACGACAAAGAACTCATCACCCTGCAGGACGGTGGCTACCTCACCAGTCGCGGCATCCTTGCCGCCGAGCATGCGCAGTCATTGCTCGATATCCTCAAGCTGCCCCAGGCGGCCTGATACCCACCACATCCGTGTAGCGAGGGGGCTGGCTTCAAAAAATAGCTCAGACACCTCCATGTGCCTGGCACACCGAATCGGGGCCAGCCCCCTCGCTACAGTCGATTTGCAGCTGCGCCCTCAACATCCCGCCAATCACGCCGATAACCCGCCGAGAGCCTCCCGTTATCACACCCGGCCGGGGTGATTTTGAGTGTTAAATGACGCGCAACGACGAAATTCGCCCCGATCTGGATCAGGGGATCGACCGCAAGGTCCTCAGCCAGCTGCGCAAGCGTTTCCTTGATATCAACCAGGGACGAATGGAGCGCGCGCTGGAAGGTTTCTCAAATCGCCAGCAAGCCGTGCTCAAGTTGTTGCCGCTGTTCTTCCACGTCAATCACCCCCTGCTCCCAGGCTACGTCTCCGGCTCCACGCCCGCTGGCATCTCCACCTATGAGCCAGAGGACGACGTACTGGCCGAGGCCCAGCGCCTGACCCGCTCGTTTTCCTACAAAACCCGCCAGGGCAACTTGCCACGGCCGATTCTCGGGTTATTCCTGATGGGCAGCCTGGGCACCCTGGCGCAAACCGAAAACAGCGACATGGACATGTGGGTCTGCCATGACGCCAGCCTCAGCGATCAGGGCAAGGAAGAACTGGCCCGCAAATGCGCGCTGCTCGAGGTCTGGGCCGAAAGCCAGGGCGCCGAAGCGCATTTTTTTCTGATCGACACCGAACGCTTCGCCCAAGGCGAGCGCGATGACGCCCTGAGCTCGGAAAACTGCGGCAGCACCCAGCATTACCTGCTGCTCGACGAGTTCTACCGCACCGCGATCTGGATGGCCGGGCGCACGCCGCTATGGTGGCTGGTGCCGGTGTACGAAGAGTCGCGCTACGCCGAGTACACCCACACGTTGTTGTCCAAGCGTTTCATCCGCGAAAACGAAGTGCTCGACCTGGGCCACATGGCGCATATTCCGCCGGGCGAATTCATCGGCGCCGGGCTGTGGCAACTCTACAAAGGCATCGACTCGCCCTACAAATCAGTGCTCAAGCTGCTGCTGACCGAGGTCTATGCGAGCGAGCATCCTCATGTTCAATGCTTGAGCCTGCGCTTCAAGCAAGCAGTGTTCAGTCGCCAACTCGACCTCGACGAGTTCGACCCCTACGTGATGGTCTACCGCCGCATCGAGGAATACCTGCTGGCCCGCAACGAGCCCCAGCGCCTGGAACTGGTGCGCCGCGCGTTCTACCTCAAGGTCAACAAGAAACTCAGTGGCCCGGCACGCCTGCGCAGCCAGGGCTGGCAACGCCAGGTGCTGGAAAAGCTCACCGCCGAGTGGCAGTGGGATGAACGCCAACTGATGCTGCTTGACAGCCGCACCCAGTGGAAAGTCCGTCAGGTAGGCAGCGAGCGCCGAGCGCTGATCAACGAGCTCAACTACAGCTATCGCTTCCTCACCCAGTTCGCCCGCAGCCAGCCGATGGGCACGCCCACTGATCGGCGCGACATGAATATCCTCGGCCGGCGCCTGTACGCCGCCTTCGAGCGCCGCGCCGGCAAGATCGAACACATCAACCCCGGTATTGCCCCGGACCTGGCCGAAGACACCCTCACCCTGGTGCAATCGCCCAACAAGCGCGAACCCGGCCAGACCCAATGGGCGATCTTTACCGGCAACCTGGGCACCCAGGAGTGGGAACACTTTTCCCCACTCAAACGCAGCCGCGAGCTGATCGAATTGCTCGCCTGGAGCCACCGCAACGGCGTGATCGACAGCAGCACGCGCATGGCCTTGCACCCCGGCACCAGCGACCTCACCGAGTTCGAGCTGTTCAACCTGCTGGGCAGCCTGCAACAAAGCATCGATCTGGAGCACAGTGACGTCAGCGATGAGCAATTGCTGCTGCCCAGCGTGCCGGCCGAAGTCCTGTTGATGGTCAACGTCGGGGTCGACCCGCTCGGCCACCATCGCGACCTGAATATCCTCATGACTACCGAGCGGACCGACTCACTGAGTTATGCCGGGGTGCGGGAAAACCTGGTGCTGACCCTCGATCAAGTCATGATCAATAGCTGGAACGAAGTCCAGGTCAGCCGCTACGACCGCCCCCACGCGCTGCTCGACTGCCTGCGCGACTACCTCAACAATCTGGTGCGCGAGCGCCCGGCACCGCGGCTGAGGGTGCGCTGCTTCTGCCACAACCGCGCTTCAGCCATCGCCCAGCGGGTCGAAGCGCTGTTCAATACCGCCCAGCAACTGCTGGAGCAAAATCGCGACTACCGCTACCTGTTCAAGGTCGAAAAGCACTATCACCTGCTCAAGCTGGTGCGCGGCAATGTCAGCCACGTGGTGCTCGAAACCCTGCCGGCGCTGATCACCCAACTCGGCGATGCCCAAGGCGGCTACAGCCCGCTCCGGGTCGATGAACACGCATTGGAGGGCCAGGATCTGGCGCTGGTGCTCGCGCAGGGCAAGCCGAACTGCGTGCAGGTGTTCTACCGCCAGCATGAGCGCCAGGCGCAGTTGTATGTGCTGGATGAGTTCAACGTGCTCTGGTGTCAGCGCCTGCCCTTTCTCGACGAAAACACTCTGTTGGCGCCGCTGCAGCGCTTCTTTCATTCAACCTTGTTTCGCCGCGAGGCGCTGCGGCCTATGGAAGACGGCTTCCCGGCACCGGCGCTGGAACTGCGCTACTACCGGCTGATGCCTGCCGGCACGGCCACCGCGACCGGGCCGGCGCGCGTCGCTGAACCGCGGCTGGCGCCCCAGGGCGCGGTGGAGCGGCCGTTCTACGATATCCAGGCGATCATCGAACGCACTTCTGCCGACCAGCATCAGATCACGCTGTATTGCAATCAGATGGAATTCAGCGAGCTGGAACACGGCACGCAGCTGTACACCAAGGTGGCACAGCAGATCATCGCCCAGCGTACCGGCGGCGAGCGCTACCGGTGCTACATCACCGACCTGGACCTGTCCGGCGTATTCACCGACAGCGCCCCGTCGACCCACGCCTACCTGCGCTACAAGACCGAGCTCGAACGCTCACTCAACAGTGCGCTGACCAGCCTCTGAGAGCAGTCGGCGCTGGCTGGCCTGCTCGCAGATCACCCGACGCCTGGCATCATCGGCCGAGCGCCATTCGCGAATATCCTCGACATGGCGCATGCAACCGCGACACACCTTGTGCTCATCCAGCCGGCAAAGACTGATGCACGGCGACGGCACCGCCGGGCTGACATTGCTGTACAGCGGCTTGGGCGGTCGGACGGGGGTTTCAGCGCTCACTTTCGTCATCGACCGCGGTGAAGTCCAGCTTGCCGCCGGCCTGCTCTTGGACGATGCGAGTGAGCATTTCGCCCAGCAGCTCTTCACTCTTGTCGCACTTCCAGTTGCTTTCCTCTTCATCGTAGTCGAAGTGGAAGCCGCCACTTTTCGCCGCCAGCCACAGCTGACGCAAGGGCTCCTGGCGGCTGAAGATCAAGGCGCCACCGCCATCTTCGAACTTGACGGTCAACACGCCGGCCGAGATTTCCAGATCAGTATCCAGGTCGCTGCTGTCGAAAATATCTTCCAGCGCTTGCTGGGTGGCATCGACCAGGTCGTGAAAACGGGCTTCGGTCAAACTCATTGCAAGAACCTCGAAAAGTGTCTGATGACGCTGTAGCGCGGCACGATACGAGCAGCGCGCACTGAATGCAAAGATTAAAGACCTGCGGCTGTGTCTGTGGTGCTGCTACCGGCCTCTTCGCGAGCAAGCTTTGCTCCCACGGGTGTGGGCGCAGATGCGGCATTGCACTGTGGGAGCAAGGCTTGCCCGCGAATTCGTCAGCCGCGTCGCCATCATCTGCCCAGCCCTGCCCCTGCACCACCCAGTCGGCTCGAATAGGCAAGGCGGCAGGGGCTGGGTATACTCGGGCGCAATTAATGCTTATACAAAGGATGTCGCCATGAAGCGCATGATCTCCTCCCTGGCTGCGCTTGTCGCGGTTGCCTGCCTTGTGAGTGCCTGTGGACAAAAAGGCCCGCTGTACATGCCCGATGGCAGCGCGTCGCCCGCCGACCAGGCCAAGTCGTCGCAGAGCAAAACCCACAAGCACTACTGATCAGGGACCACCATGGACGCTTTCAACTACCGCGACGGTGAGCTGTTCGCGGAAAACGTCGCATTGTCTGCCCTTGCGCAGCGCTTCGGCACGCCCACCTATGTGTACTCCCGTGCTCACATCGAAGGCCAGTATCGCGCCTACGCCGATGCGCTGGTCGGCGTACCGCATCTGGTCTGCTACGCGGTCAAGGCCAACTCCAACCTCGCCGTGCTGAACGTTCTGGCCCGCCTGGGCGCGGGCTTCGACATCGTCTCCGGTGGCGAACTCGAGCGCGTCCTGGCTGCCGGTGGCAAGGCCGACAAAATCGTTTTCTCCGGCGTCGGCAAGACCCGCGAAGACATGCGCCGCGCTCTGGAAGTCGGTGTGCACTGCTTCAACATCGAGTCCACCGACGAGCTGGAGCGCCTGCAAGTGGTCGCCGCCGAGCTGGGCAAGCGCGCGCCGATCTCCCTGCGCGTCAACCCCGATGTCGACGCCGGCACCCATCCGTACATTTCTACCGGGCTCAAGGAAAACAAGTTCGGCATCGCCATCGCTGATGCCGAAGACGTGTACCTGCGCGCCTCGCAGCTGCCCAACCTGGACGTCATCGGCGTCGACTGCCATATCGGTTCGCAACTGACCAGCCTGCCGCCCTTCCTCGACGCCCTCGATCGCCTGCTCGGCTTGATCGACCGTCTGGGCGACTGTGGCATTCACCTGCACCACATCGACCTCGGTGGCGGCGTTGGCGTGCGCTATCGCGACGAAGAGCCACCGCTGGTGGGCGACTACATCAAGGCCGTGCGCGAGCGCATCGCCGGCCGCGATCTGGCACTGGTGTTCGAACCGGGGCGCTACATCGTCGCCAATGCCGGCGTGCTGCTGACCCAGGTCGAATACCTCAAGCACACCGAATTCAAGGACTTCGCCATCGTCGATGCGGCCATGAACGACATGATTCGGCCGGCCCTGTACCAGGCCTGGATGAACGTCACTGCCGTTTCTGCTCGCACCGACGTCGAGCCGCGTGCCTACGATGTAGTCGGGCCGATCTGCGAAACCGGCGACTTCCTCGCCAAGGATCGCCAACTGGCCATCGCCGAAGGCGACTTGCTGGCCCTGCATTCGGCCGGTGCCTATGGCTTCGTCATGAGCTCCAACTACAACACCCGTGGCCGCTGCGCCGAAGTGCTGGTCGATGGCGACCAGGCCTTCGAAGTGCGCCGCCGCGAGACCGTAGCCGAGCTGTATGCCGGCGAAAGCCTGCTGCCGGAGTAACCCCATGCTGCTGCGTTTTACCAAGATGCATGGCCTGGGCAACGACTTCATGGTCCTCGACCTGGTCAGCCAGCACGCGCATATCCAAGCCAAGCACGCCAAGCAATGGGGCGATCGCAACACCGGCATCGGTTTCGATCAACTGCTGATCGTCGAAGCACCGAGCAATCCGGACGTCGACTTCCGCTACCGGATCTTCAACTCCGATGGCTCGGAAGTCGAGCAGTGCGGCAACGGTGCCCGCTGCTTCGCCCGCTTCGTGCTGGACAAACGCCTGACCGCCAAGAAGCTGATCCGCGTCGAAACCAAGGGCGGGGTGATCGAACTCGATGTGCGCAACGACGGCCAGATCAGCGTCGACATGGGCGCCCCGCGCCTGGTGCCGGCGGACATCCCGTTCCAGGCCGATGCCCGTGCGCTCACCTATGGGTTGGACGTAGAAGGCCGGACCGAGCAGATTTTCGCCGTATCGATGGGCAACCCCCACGCCGTGCTGCGCGTCGAAGACGTCAACAGCGCGCCGGTTCGCGAGCTGGGCCCGAAGATCGAGCATCACCCGCGCTTCCCGCAGCGGGTCAACGTCGGCTTTATCCAGGTCATCGACCGTCATCGCGCGCAACTGCGGGTATGGGAACGTGGCGCCGGGGAAACCCAGGCCTGCGGTACCGGTGCCTGCGCTGCCGCTGTCGCGGCCATCAGCCAGGGCTGGATGGATTCGCCCGTCACCCTCGACCTCACCGGCGGACGCTTGTCCATCGAGTGGGCCGGCGAAGGCCAACCCGTAATCATGACGGGCCCTGCGGTTCGCGTGTATGAAGGACAAGTGCGCTTATGAGTGATCTGCCCGAGGGCCCGGTGCTGGCTGCCAAAGACGTCGCCGCATACCTGCGCGAGCACGGCGATTTTTTCGTCGAGCACGAGGAGCTGTTGACCTCGTTGCGCCTGCCCCACCAGCGCGGCGATACCGTGTCGCTGGTGGAGCGGCAGATGAAGCTGCTGCGCGAGCGCAACATCGAGATGCGCCATCGGCTGTCACAACTGATGGACGTCGCCCGCGACAACGATCGGCTGTTCGACAAGACGCGTCGGCTGATTCTCGCCCTGTTGGACGCCGGCAGCCTCGAAGAGGTGGTCATGGCCGTGGAAGACAGCCTGCGTCAGGAATTCCAGGTGCCCTTCGTCAGCCTGATCCTGTTCAGCGACACGCCGACACCCGTAGGCCGCTCGATCACCAGCGCCGAAGCACAGGTCGCCATCAGCGGCTTGCTCAGCGACGGCAAAAGCGTGGCCGGTACCTTGCGCGATCACGAACTGGACTTTCTGTTCGGCGAAGAGCAACGCCAGCAGATCGGCTCCACCGCGCTGATAAACCTGAATGGCGGCCAAGGCCTCTTGGCCATCGCCAGCCGCGACCCGCAGCACTACAAAAGCTCGGTGGGCACCTTGTTCCTCGGCTACATCGGTGAAGTCCTGAGCCGCGTGCTGCCACGTTTCACCAGCGCGCTGCGCTCGGTCCGCTGACCATGCAGACACCCTTGGACGCCTACTGCACGCATCTGCGCAGTGAGCGTCAGGTGTCGCCCCATACCCTCGACGCTTACCGCCGCGATCTCGACAAGGTCCTCGCGTTCTGCACCCAGGAAGGCCTGGGCAACTGGGCGGCCCTGGACATCCAGCGCCTGCGTCGGCTGGTGGCCAAGCTGCACCAGCAGGGCCAATCGGGCCGCAGTATTGGCCGCTTGCTGAGCGCCGTACGCGGTTTTTATCGCTACCTGAATCGCGAAGGCCTGTGCGACCACGATCCCGCCAACGGCCTGGCACCTCCCAAAGGTGAGCGCCGACTGCCCAAGACCCTCGACACCGACCGCACCCTGCAGCTGTTCGAGGGCGCGGTGGAAGACGACTTCCTTGCCCAGCGCGATCAGGCCATCCTCGAACTGTTCTATTCCTCGGGTTTGCGCCTGTCAGAGCTGACAGGCCTCAACCTCGAGCAACTGGACCTCGCCGAGGGTCTGGTGCAGGTGCACGGCAAGGGCAGCAAGACCCGAGTGCTGCCCGTGGGCCGCAAAGCCCGTGAAGCACTGCAGCAATGGCTGCCACTGCGCGCCCTGAGCAACCCCGCCGACGACGCCGTGTTCGTCAGCCAGCAGGGCCGACGCCTGGGACCCCGGGCCATCCAGCTGCGGGTCAAGGCCGCCGGCGAGCGCGAACTGGGGCAAAACCTGCATCCGCACATGTTGCGACACTCCTTTGCCAGCCACCTGCTGGAGTCCTCCCAAGACCTGCGCGCAGTACAGGAGATGCTCGGTCACGCCGATATCGCCACCACGCAGATCTACACCCACCTGGACTTCCAGCACCTGGCCTCGGTCTACGACAACGCCCACCCCAGGGCCAAACGCAGTAAAGGCACCGACTCATGACGCTAGAGCTGATCACCTTCGACCTCGACGACACCCTGTGGGACACGGCACCCATCATCGTCAGCGCCGAGGCCACGCTGCGCGATTGGCTGGCAGCCCATGCACCAGATCTGGGCCCGTTTCCTCACGAAGCCCTGCTGGCCATTCGTACCCGACTGGTGACGGCCGAGCCGAGCCTGCGGCACCGTATCAGTGCATTGCGCCGCCTGGTGCTCTTCCACGCGCTGCGTGATGCCGGCTATCCCGAGGCCGAAGCCAAGCGCCTGGGCGATGAGAGTTTCGAAGTGTTCCTGCATGCGCGCCATCAAGTGGAACTGTTCGCGGACGTGCTGCCAACGCTGGAGCAGTTGGGCAAGCACTACACTTTGGGCGTGGTCACCAATGGCAATGCCGATGTACGCCGGCTGGGGCTGATGAACCATTTCAAGTTCGCCCTGTGCGCCGAGGACCTGGGCATCGGCAAACCCGACCCTGCGCCCTTCCTCGAGGCCCTGCGCCTGGGTGGCGCCCAGGCATCCGGTGCAGTCCATGTAGGTGACCACCCCACCGATGACGTCGCCGGCGCCCAGCGGGCCGGGATGCGGGCCATCTGGTACAACCCGCAGCGCAAGCCTTGGGAAGCCGAGCACAAGCCGGACGCCGAGATCCACAGCCTGGCGCAGCTGCCCGAGACGCTGCTCAACCTCTGATCCTGCACAAAGCCCTGTAGCGAGTCGGCTTGCCCTGATTGCGGTGGATCAGCCATAGAGCGGTGGCTGGCACTGTTTTCGGAGGCAAGCGTCCTCGCTACAGAGATACACCCACAAAAAAACCCGCAGCGACGGCGGGCTTCTTTGGGGACGCAAGCACTCAGATAGGACGGCTACCGTACTTGTTGTCGGGCTTCTTGGGCGGATCTGCCACCACATTCGGCTCGACTTCCTGCACCTTGCCACCCCGCGACAGAAATTCTTCCATCGCGCGAGCCAGTGCATCGCGTTCCTTGTTCTTGACCTCGATACTTGGCAACTCATCGACCGATACCGCCGCCTTGGATTTGCCACCCTTGGCCGCAGGGGCCGGCACATCATCACCGCCGTCCTCAGCCACGTCCTCGGCAGCCGCTTCCAGGCCTTCCTCGGTATCGTCCTCGTCGCCTACTTCGAGTTCGTCGTTTTCCAGATCATCGTCGCTCATTGTTCTACCTCATGACTTGCGAAAGCAGATTATTTATAGCCCAGCCGGGTCGCCTGTCGAGCCCAGCCGAGGAAAATTCATATCCGCTGCTTACCAGCGGTCAAACGTCTTCGCCATACAACGTGGCAAGCACCCTGCGAGCCCCGCCATGATCGCGATGCTCGCCCAGATAGACCCCCTGCCAGGTTCCCAGCGCAAGACGCCCATCGGTTACCGGTAACGTCAGCTGACAGCCTAACAAACTGGCCTTGAAGTGCGCCGGCAGGTCGTCGTCGCCTTCGTCGTTGTGTTCAAAGCCTGCTGTTCCCTGTGGGATCAGCCGATTGAAAAAACGTTCGAAATCTCGACGTACCGCTGGGTCGGCATTTTCATTGACGGTCAGCGACGCCGACGTGTGTTGCAGCAAAAAATGCACCAATCCGGTCCGGCAGGCCCGCAGTTGCGGCAATGCGGCCAGCAAGTCTTCGGTCACCAGGTGGAAGCCTCGGGGGCGTGCCCGCAAGGTGATGGTGGTTTGCTGCCACATACGCTTCTCCAGACGTTCGGGGCGCATTCTAGCGCGCTCCAAGAAAAAACAAAGGGGGTCAGGCGTGCTTGGTTGTGTAACTGGGTAACAGACCATTGCTACAGGCTTGCAACGCACCTCGCAGTGCAGTATTGGCCCGATCCGGGCAAGCTTTTAAAGGAGCAGACCGGCTCGCCCACTGCTGTGTTAACAGATGACAAACGCCAGGCAAAAAAATGCCCGGCAAGCCGGGCATTTTTCTCCAAGCGGGCGGATTACAGGTTGTAACCACGCTCGTTGTGTTGCGCCAGGTCGAGGCCGACGGACTCTTCCTCATCGCTTACACGCAGGCCCATGACCACGTCCAGCACCTTGAGGATGATGAAAGTGACGATGGCGGTGTAGACGACGGTGAAGCCCACGCCTTTGCACTGGATCCACACTTGTGCGCCGATGTCTTGCACGGTGCCGAAGCCGCCCAGCGAAGGCGCTGCGAACACACCCGTGAGGATCGCGCCGAGGATACCGCCGATACCGTGCACGCCAAAGGCGTCCAGGGAGTCGTCGTAGCCCAGTTTGCGTTTGAGACTGGTGGCGCAGAAGAAGCACACCACGCCAGCCGACAGACCGATGACCAGCGAGCCCATCGGGCCAACGGTACCCGCTGCCGGGGTAATGGCCACCAGGCCAGCGACCACGCCCGAGGCGATGCCCAGTGCGCTTGGCTTACCGTGGGTCAGCCACTCGGCGAACATCCAGCCCAGTGCCGCAGCGGCGGTAGCGATCTGAGTGACCAGCATCGCCATACCGGCAGTACCGTTGGCCGCAGCGGCGGAACCGGCGTTGAAGCCGAACCAGCCGACCCACAGCATGGCCGCGCCGATCAGGGTATAGCCCAGGTTGTGCGGAGCCATCGGGGTGGTCGGGTAGCCTTTGCGCTTGCCCAGTACCAGGCAAGCCACGAGGCCAGCCACACCAGCGTTGATGTGCACCACGGTGCCGCCAGCGAAGTCCAGGACGCCCCAGTCCCACAGCAGACCACCGTTGCCACTCCAGACCATGTGCGCGATCGGCGCATAGACCAGGGTGAACCAAATGCCCATGAACACCAGCATGGCGGAGAATTTCATACGCTCGGCGAACGCACCGACGATAAGTGCCGGGGTAATGATCGCAAAGGTCATCTGGAAGGTGACGAACACCGCCTCAGGGAACAAAGCCGCAGGACCGGTCAGGCTGGCGGGGGTGATACCGCTCAGGAAGGCCTTGGACATGCTGCCCACGAAGGAGTTGAAGTTGACGACGCCCTGTTCCATACCCGTGGTATCGAAGGCCATGCTGTAGCCGTAGATCATCCACAGGATGCTGATCAGGCCAGTGATGGCAAAGCACTGCATCATCACCGACAGGATGTTCTTGGTACGGACCATGCCGCCGTAGAACAGCGCCAAGCCAGGAATGGTCATGAACAGCACCAGCGCCGTGGATGTGAGCATCCACGCAGTGTCGCCGGAGTTGAGGACTGGGGCGACTGGGGCTGCCACCTCGTCTGCCATGGCCAGGCCTGGCATTACGAGGGACAACAGGGCTCCTAGCCCTGCGAATTGACGCAGAGTCATATTGTTTACTCCTGGGGCTTTATTATGAAGCGGCTTTAGATTGCGTCTGTATCGGTTTCGCCGGTACGGATCCGAATCGCCTGTTCCAGATTGACCACGAAGATCTTGCCGTCCCCGATCTTGCCGGTGTTGGCCGCCTTGGTGATCGCCTCGATTACCCGGTCCAGATCCTTGTCGTCGATAGCGACGTCAATCTTCACCTTGGGCAGAAAATCAACCACGTATTCCGCGCCGCGGTACAGCTCGGTGTGACCCTTCTGACGACCGAAGCCTTTGACTTCCGTGACAGTGATACCCTGCACGCCGATTTCCGATAGCGATTCGCGGACGTCGTCCAGCTTGAATGGCTTGATGATGGCAGTGACTAGCTTCATGAAACTCTCTCCCGAATTGGTGGACTTGCCCCAGGAAAACAAACCCAGCTCAAGTCTAAGCGCAGTAACTGGCTTTGTAACGCGTCGCCGGTCTTGCATCCCCAGACCGACACCAGAAACTGCTCCTTGCGAAACACTTCCCGCTCTGCCTGCGCACTGCATCGTCACAGCGACTGCATCAGTGCATGGGTCACTTGCGACTAAGCAGAAACCTTGCCATGTCTCGAAAACCCGTTATTTTCAACCGAATCCCCAGTTGCCGCCCGTTCTGCCCAGTAACACAATGCCCGACTCGCACGCTGATGGTGCATGGCGCTGGCATCGAATGCGCTAAAACCGTGCGCTGCGGCGCCGCTGATTGACTATAGACACTGCGTGATACACTGAGCGGCCTTCTTTACAGGAAATTCACCATGCTCGCCCCCAAAGCCCTTCTCGATGCCCTGAGCGATCACGCCTCGAAACTGTTCAGTGGCGACACTGCCCAGCCCAAGGCCGAGCTGGAGAGTCAATTCAAGGTTTTGCTGCAAAGTGGCTTCAGCAAGCTGGACCTAGTCAGTCGCGAAGAATTCGACAGTCAGATGATCGTGCTGGCCCGCACCAGGGCTCGGCTTGAAAGCCTTGAAGCCAAGGTCGTCGAGCTAGAGGCGCGCCTCGCTCAACAGCCCTGATATCGCGCCCCCTTCGCAGGCAGAGGCCGGCACCGGCGACACAGTCCTTGCGGCAACCACCGCCGTGTTCCTACACTCCGCTCTGACAAGGGATGAGCAGGAACACTGGCGATGAACCGCAATGAGTTGCGCAAGGCCGATATCAACCTGATGGTGGTGTTCGAAACCCTCATGCAGGAGCGCAATGTCACCCGAGCGGCAGAAAAACTGTTTCTGGGACAGCCCACAATCAGTGCAGCGCTCAATCGTCTACGCACCTTATTCAACGACCCATTGTTCGTGCGCGTCGGCCACCGCATGGAACCTACCTCGCGCGCCGAAGAAATCATCCGTCACCTGGGCCCCGCGCTCGATGCCATGTCCGTGGCCCTGAGCCTGAGCCACGACTTCAACCCCAGTACCAGCTCCATGACCTTTCGCGTCGGCCTCTCGGACGACGTCGAGTTCGGCTTGCTGCCGCCCTTTCTGCGGGCCATGCGCGAAGAAGCGCCGAACATCGTGGTGGTGGTGCAGCATGTCGACTACTGGCGCATCCCCGACCTGCTGGCCAGCGGCGACATCACCGTCGGCATCAGCCAGACCCGGGGCCTGCCCGCCAACGCCAAGCGCAAGCTGCTGCGGCGCATGCATGCCCGAGTGCTGCGCGCTGACGCCTCGGACAGACCGCTGACGCTGGACGAATACTGCGCCCGTCCCCACGTGCTGGTATCGCACACGGCCAACACCTCGGGTATCGCCGATGAGTGGCTTGAAGAAATTGGTCGCAAGCGCCGCGTGGTGCTCTCTGTGCCGCAATTCAGCTCGCTGCCAGCGCTTCTGGCCGGCACCGACCTGCTCGCCGGCCTGCCCGACTACGCCGCCACCGCGATGGCGCAATGGGGCAACCTGTTCGACGAGCCATTGCCCTTCGACACCCCGCCGCTGGACCTGTCGATGGTCTGGCTGAGCGTCATGGACACCGACCCCGCAGAACGCTGGCTGCGCTCGCGACTGGAGAGGTACATGGGCGATCGGGCCGGGTTGGCGCTTTGATGTTCAACGCTCAGGCGAGCTGCCAGGGGTTGATCAGTTGCACGCAGAGATGTTCGAAATCCTTGCAATTACGCGTCGCCAACAGAGCCTGATGCTCGATGCAGATGGCGGCGATTTGCGCATCTGCACTCGAGACTGCTCTGCCTCTAGCAGTCACTGCGCGCCACAAGTGCCAACCGCTCACTGGCGGCATTTAGCTTGATCGCGGCGTCGGCAGTGAACGGCGCCGGCCATGCGCCACAGCAGCAGAGGACTCAAGGTAAAGACTATCAGGCCTGACACACCCCGCATCAAAGCTCTGCTACGTGCCTGTAAAACCTCCACTACCCTGATGCCCATTACCGCAGGAAGCGGTCACCCAGCACTGCACGGAGCCACCCCATGTCCCTCGCCATCGTCCATAGCCGCGCCCAGGTTGGCGTCGGCGCGCCGGTTGTCACGGTTGAAGCCCACCTTGCCAACGGCCTGCCCGCACTGACGCTGGTCGGCTTGCCGGAAGCTTCGGTCAAAGAGAGCAAGGACCGGGTGCGCAGCGCTATCCTCAACTCCGGGCTGGAATTCCCGGCGCGGCGCATCACCTTGAA
>CAJCIO010000173.1 GCA_903970465.1 Gammaproteobacteria bacterium | reverse complement strand
CAAGCCGTAAACCGTTCGACCCGACCGCCACCGCGCCACAGCACCGGCAAGATCGCCTCGAAATGCTGAGGATCACCACTGGTCCAGAACGCCGTAGGTTGGGCCGGACCACTCGCAAGCAGTTCATCCTGCGTCAGCAGCCGCTGCAGTTGCCGCGCCACCGCCGCACCAGTGTCGATCAAGCTGACATCCGCCGGCACCATCTCGCTCAGCAAGGGCCGCAAGAACGGATAGTGGGTGCAGCCGAGAATCACGGTGTCGCAGCCCGCCTCCAGCAGCGGCGCCACGTAGCCTAGCAACAGCTGGCGCAAGGCCGGGCGGTGCAGATCGCCGGTCTCGATCAATTCCACCAGCCCGGGGCACGGCTGGGTGATCACCCGTACATCATGGGCGAAACGATCAAGCAACGCGGCGAACTTGGCGCTCTGCAAGGTACCCGTGGTAGCCAGTACGCCGACCACGCCACTGCGGGTGGCCGCCGCGGCCGGTTTGACCGCAGGCTCCATTCCCACCAAAGGCCAGTGTGGATACGTAGCACGCAGATCTGCCATGGCCGCCACGGTCGCAGTGTTGCACGCAACCACCAGCGCCTTGGCACCCTGCTGTCGGAAAAACCCGGCGACTGAATGGCAGCGTTCACGGATAAATTCCGCGCTCTTCTCGCCATAGGGAATATGGCCGCCATCGGCCACGTAGAGCAGCGATTCGGCCGGCAGCAACTGGCGGATCTCGGCCAGCACCGACAAGCCGCCGACACCGGAGTCGAACACGCCGATCGGCGCCTGTGCGGCCTTAGCCATGACGCCCTGCGCAGACCGCACAGGCTGGGTCGCGCTTGACCCGCAATTCGCGAAAACGCGAGCCCAGCCCATCGATCAACAACAGCCGCCCTACCAGCGGTTCGCCAAACCCGGCCAGCAGCTTCAAGGCTTCAAGTGCTTGCAGGCTGCCCACCAGACCCACCAGCGGGCCCACGACGCCGGCCTCGCTGCAGGTCAGTTCAGCCTCGCTACCGTGCCCGTACAAGCAGTGGTAGCAAGGGCTCGCGGCATCGCGCGGGTCGAATACCGACAGCTGCCCTTCGAGGCGAATCGCCGCGCCACTGACCAGCGGCTTGTTGGCGGCCACACACGCGGCGTTGACCGCCTCGCGCGTGGCGAAGTTGTCCGAGCAATCGAGCACCAGGTCCACCGCCGCAACCGCCGCCGCCAAGGAGTCTTCATCCAGGGCCGCGCGATGGGCCACCAGGCGAATCCGCGGATTGATCGCGCCCAGGCGTTGCAGGGCCGAGTCGACCTTGCTCAAGCCGACACTGGCGGTGTCATGCAGCACCTGGCGTTGCAGGTTGGTCAGGTCGACAGTATCGAAATCGGCCAGGTGCAATTCGCCCACGCCCGCTGCGGCGAGGTACAGCGCCACCGGCGAGCCCAGGCCGCCCAGACCGACGATCAGCGCGCGGCTGGCGCCCAGGCGCAACTGGCCGTTGACATCGATCTGCGGTAACAGAATCTGCCGGCTGTAGCGCAGCAGGTCATCGTCACTCAGCACAAAGACGGCCAAGGGTAATGCGCTCGTGGCCGCCGAGGTCTTCACGGCTCTCGATCTGTTCGAAATCATGCTTGGCCAACAGCTCGCGCACGGCAACCGCTTGATCGTAGCCATGCTCCAGCAGCAACCAGCCACGTGGATTGAGGTACTCCGGGGCCTGAGCGATGATCAGTTTCAGGTCATCGAGGCCGTCGCGCCCGGCCACCAGGGCACTGCTGGGCTCGAAGCGCACATCGCCGGCGCTCAGATGCGGATCGGCATCGGCGATATAAGGCGGGTTGCTGACGATCAGATCGAAGCGCTCACCGACCACGGCGCTGAACCAGTGGCTGGCCACAATGCGCGCGTTATTGAGGCGCAGGCGCTGGCGATTGCGCTCGGCCAAGGCGACAGCCTCGTCGATGCGATCGACGCCGGTCACGTGCCATTCGCGACGCTCCGAGGCCAGCGCCAGAGCGATCGCCCCGGAACCCGTGCCCAGATCCAGCACGCGGGAGGCGGTCAGCGGCAGCAGCGCCAAGGCTGCTTCCACCAGCATCTCGGTTTCCGGACGCGGGATCAGCGTGTGTGGGGCAACTTCCAGGTCCAGGCTCCAGAAGCCCTGGGACCCCAGAATGTACGCCACCGGCTCGCCTTCACGACGGCGCTGCATATTGGCGACGAAGGCCTTGGCCGCCTCGGTGGGCACGATGCGCTCTGGCCAGGTATGCAGAAAGCTGCGCGATTTGCCCAAGGCAGCGGCAAGCAGCAGCTCGGCATCGAGGCGAGCGGTAGGCGAGTCAGGGAGCAAAGCCTCCCGGAGCAGGCTGGCAATAATGGTCATTTATTCACCCAAGGCGGCCAATTGATCGGCCTGGTATTCCGTCAGTAGCGGCTCGATTACGGCATCGACGCCGCCAGCGAGTATTTCATCCAGCGCATACAGGGTCAGGTTGACGCGGTGATCGGTCACGCGCCCCTGTGCGAAGTTGTAGGTACGAATGCGCTCGGAGCGGTCGCCCGAGCCCACCAGCAGCTTACGCTCGCTGGCGATCGCATTGGCAGCGGCGCTGGTTTGCACATCATTGAGCTTGGCCGCCAGCCACGACATGGCACGGGCCTTGTTCTTGTGCTGGGAGCGTTCTTCCTGGCACTCGGCGACCATGCCGGTCGGCAGGTGGGTGATCCGCACCGCCGAGTCGGTCTTGTTGATGTGCTGCCCGCCAGCGCCGGACGCCCGATAGGTATCGATACGCAGGTCGGCCGGGTTGATCTCGATGGCCACATGCTCATCGGGTTCTGGCAACACTGCCACGGTACAGGCCGAGGTGTGGATACGGCCCTGAGATTCGGTCTCGGGCACGCGCTGCACGCGGTGGGCGCCGGATTCGAACTTGAGCTTGGCGTAGACGTTATCGCCCTCGACCCGGGCGATGACTTCTTTATAGCCGCCGTGCTCACCTTCGTTCTCGGACAGGATCTCCACCCGCCAGCCCTTGCGCTCGGCATACCGGGAGTACATGCGGAACAGGTCGCCGGAGAAGATCGCCGCCTCGTCGCCGCCGGTGCCCGCACGGATTTCGAGGAACACGTTGCGCCCATCGTTAGGGTCCTTGGGCAGCAGCATGCGCTGCAACTGACCCTCGATGGCGACGATCGCGTCCTTGGCATCGCGCACTTCCTCGACCGCCATCTCGCGCATGTCCGGGTCGCTGTCCTTGAGCAGCGCCTGGGCGCCCTCGAGGTCGGCCTGGACCTTGAGCCACTGGCCATACGTAGCGGCCACCGGCTCGACTTCGGCGTATTCCTTGGAATAGGCGCGGAACCGGCCCTGATCGGCGATGACTTCGCCATCACCCAGCAAGGCGGTCAGTTCCTCGAATCGGTCCTGGAGAATGTCCAGTTTGTTCAACAGCGACGCTTTCATTGCAGGGGTTTATCCGTGGAGCCCTCGTTGAGGGCAAAGAGTTCTTGAGCCATGGCCAGCGCATCAACGCGACCCTCGGCGGAAAGCTTCTTGAGCTGCACGCTTGGAGCATGCAGCAACTTGTTGGTCAGGCCGCGGGCCAGTTGCACCAGCACGTCTTCGGCGTTGGCGCCGTTGGCCAGCAGGCGCTGGGCCTTCTGCAGTTCTTCGTCACGCAGGCGTTCGCCTTGCTGACGATAGGCGCGCAGTACATCGACGGCGGCCAGCTCACGCAGACGCAGCATGAACTCGTCGGCGCCTGACGTCACCAGCCCTTCGGCGGCCTGGGCAGCCCCCTGGCGGCTCTTGAGATTTTCGGCGACGACTTCGTGCAGGTCATCGACCGAATACAGGTACACGTCGTCCAACTCGCCGACTTCTGGCTCGATATCCCGCGGCACGGCGATGTCGACCATGAAGATCGGCTTGTGCTTGCGCAGCTTCAGCGCGCTCTCTACCGCACCCTTGCCGAGGATAGGCAACTGGCTGGCGGTAGAACTGATGACGATGTCACTGTTGACCAGCTCGGCCGGGATATCTGACAGCAGCACCGCATGGGCGCCGAACTGCGCGGCCAGGGTGCTGGCGCGCTCGAGCGTGCGGTTGGCAACGACGATGCGCTTGACGCCTTGCTCGTGCAAGTGGCGTGCGACCAAGGTGATGGTTTCGCCAGCGCCGATCAACAACGCCTGGCTGCGCTGCAGGTCACTGAAGATCTGCTTGGCCAGGCTCACGGCGGCGAAGGCCACCGACACCGGGTTTTCGCCGATGGCAGTATCGGTACGGACTTGCTTGGCGGCGCTGAACGTGGCCTGGAACAAGCGCCCCAGCAGCGGACCGATGGTGCCGGCCTCGCGCGCCACGGCGTAGGCGGATTTCATCTGGCCGAGGATCTGCGGTTCGCCCAGCACCAGCGAATCGAGCCCGGAAGCGACGCGCATCATGTGACGAACTGCCGCATCTTCTTCGTGGATATAAGCGCTGGAACGCAGCTCCTCGAGGCTCAACTGGTGATAATTGGCCAGCCATTGGAGGATGGCCTCGGCAGACAGATGGTCGTGTTCGATGTACAGCTCGCTGCGATTGCAGGTCGACAGAATCGCGGCTTCACGACTGTGGGTCACTCGACACAGCTGCTGCAGGGCCTCTACCAGCTGCTCAGGGGTAAATGCCACGCGCTCGCGCACGTCTACCGAGGCAGTCTTATGGTTGATACCGAGGGCGAGAAAGGCCATTCAAGGTCGCTGATAGTGACGAGAAGCCGGCAATTGTCCTACTTCACCCGGCAGAGAACAACTCCCGCTCTCTATTGTCCCTATAGAGAGGTGCCTATCCATGCACCGGATGAGCCATGACTTATGGGTTTGCCCTGTGGCTTGTGTCATGATGCCCCAACCGTAGGTAAGTCGCTCAAATCCCCTATATGAATAGATCTCCCGCTCTGCTCTTCGCTTTTGCCCTGCTCGCTGGCTGCCAGACCTGGTCTGCGAAGCAACAGGAAGCGGCACCCGCCGCTCAGGACACGCCAGCCGCGCCAGCCCCAAAGGCTGCTCCGCAGGTCTATTCATCGTTGAGCGAGGACACTGTCTACAGCCTGCTGACGGCGGAACTGGCCGGCCAGCGCAATCGTTTCGACATTGCCCTGGACAACTACGCCGTGCAGGCCGTCAAGACCCAGGACCCAGGCGTGGCCGAACGCGCCTTTCGCATCGCCGAGTACCTGGGCGCCGATCAGGTCGCGCTGCAGACCTCGCTGATCTGGGCGAAAAACGACCCCACCAATCTCGATGCGCAACGCGCTGCGGCCATTCAACTGGCTCGCGGCGGGCGCTATGACGAATCCATGGTCTACATGGAGAAGGTGCTGCAGGGTCAGGGTGACACGCATTTCGACTTCCTCGCACTGTCGGCGGCCGATACCGACCAGAACACCCGCGACGGCTTGCTGAAAAGCTTCGAACGGCTGCTGGTCAAGTATCCGAAAAACAGCCAGCTGATTTTCGGCAAGGCCCTGCTCATGCAGCAGGACGGCGACGCGAAAGGTGCCTTGACGCTGCTCGAAAATAACCCCCCGCAGCCCGGGGAAGTCGCTCCGATCCTGCTGCGCGCGCGCCTGCTGCAAGTGCTTGATCGCGGCAACGAAGCGGTGCCAGTGCTCGAAAAGGCCATCAAAGAGAATCCCGATGACAAGCGCCTGCGCCTCAGTTATGCGCGCACGCTGGTCGAACAGAATCGCCTGGCGGATGCCAAGGTGCAGTTTGCCGAGCTGGTCAAGCAGTACCCTGACGACGACGAACTGCGTTATTCGCTGGCACTGGTGTGCCTCGAAGGCAAAGCCTGGGACGAAGCGGCCGGCCTGCTGCAGGAACTGGTCGAGCACGGCAGTCATGTCGACTCCGCGCACCTGAACCTGGGCCGTATCGCCGAAGAACGCAACGATATCAACGGCGCCCTGACTCAGTACTCGCTGGTGACCCCGGGCAACGACTACCTGCCGGCGCAATTGCGCATGGCCGATATTCTCGTGGCCAACGGACGCGCCGCTGAAGCCTCCAAGCGCCTGGCCACCGAGCGCACCGCCGAGCCCGACTACGCCGTGCAGCTGTACCTGATCGAGGCCGAGGCCTTGACCAACAGCGACAAGAACGACCAAGCCTGGCAAGTCTTGCAGAAAGGCCTGAAGGCCTATCCCGACGACGCGAACCTGTTGTACACCCGGGCGATGCTGGCGGAAAAACGCGGCGACCTGGGCCAGCTCGAAAAAGACCTGCGCACTATCATCGCCCGCGAACCGGACAACGCCATGGCCCTCAATGCCCTGGGCTACACGCTGTCTGATCGCACCACCCGTTATGCCGAGGCCAAGGCGCTGATCGAAAAAGCCCATCAGATCAACCCGGATGACCCCGCCGTGCTCGACAGCCTGGGCTGGGTCAACTATCGCCTGGGCAACCTGCCCGAGGCCGAACGCCTGTTGCGCCAAGCGTTTGCGGCTTTTCCAGATCACGAAGTGGCCGCTCACCTCGGCGAAGTCCTGTGGGCCGCCGGCAAGCAACGCGAAGCACGTCAGGTCTGGATCAAAGCGCTCAACGACCAGCCCGACAGCCCTATTCTGCGCGCCACCGTGCTGCGCCTGACCGGATCCGAGACCCTTTAATTTTATGTTTTTGCGCCACTGCAGCACCTTTATCCTGATTGCCCTGCTCGCAGGCTGTTCCACATTCGGTTCGCGGGAGGCCCTGCAAGGCCAGGGGACTCCTCAGCAATGGAGCCAGCACAAGGCCCAGCTCAGCCAGATCGACGGCTGGCAGATCAATGGCAAAGTCGGTATCCGTGCACCCAAGGATTCCGGAAGCGGCACCTTGTTCTGGCTGCAGCGCCAGGACTACTACGACATTCGCCTGTCCGGCCCGCTGGGCCGTGGCGCTGCACGCCTGACCGGTCGCCCCGGCAGCAACGTAGTACTGGAAGTCGCCAACCAGGGCCACTTCGAAGCACCTACGCCTGAAGCCTTGCTCGAAGAACAACTGGGCTGGAAGCTGCCAGTGTCCCATCTGGTCTGGTGGGTCCGCGGCCTGCCCGCGCCGGACAGCAAGAGCACGCTCAATGTCGACAGCATGGGTCGCCTGGCGAGCCTGCAACAGGATGGCTGGAGCCTGGAATATTTAAGCTATACCGAGCAGAACGGCTATTCGCTGCCCGAGCGCATCAAGCTGCATGGCCAGGATCTCGACGTCACCCTGGTGATCAAGGACTGGCAACCACGCCAACTGGGGCACTGATTCATGACTCGTGCACGCCTGACACTGCCCGCTCCCGCCAAGCTCAATCTGATGCTGCATATCCTTGGCCGCCGCGCCGACGGCTACCATGAACTGCAGACGCTGTTTCAGTTTCTCGATTACGGCGACGAGCTGGACTTCGCCGTTCGTGACGATGGCGTCATCCAGTTACACAGCGATCTGCACAACGTCCCTCACGACAGCAACCTGATCGTCAAGGCCGCGCGCCAGCTGCAGGCCATGACCGGCAGCATTCTGGGCGCCGACATCTGGCTGCGTAAAGTGCTCCCCATGGGCGGCGGCATCGGTGGCGGCAGTTCCGATGCCGCGACCACCCTGCTGGCCCTCAACCACCTGTGGCAGCTGGGCTGCAGCGAAGATCAACTCGCCGAGCTGGGCCTCAAGCTCGGCGCCGACGTGCCGGTTTTCGTTCGTGGTCACGCCGCTTTCGCTGAAGGCGTCGGCGAGATCCTGACCCCCGTGGCGCCACCGGAACCTTGGTATCTGGTGCTCGTTCCGCAAGTATCTGTAAGTACAGCAGAAATTTTTACCGATCCGCTGTTGACACGTGACTCCGCGCCCATTAAAGTGCGCCCCGTTCTCGAGGGAAACAGTCGAAATGACTGTCAACCCGTGGTCGAGCGTCGTTACATAGAGGTTCGTAACGCTTTGAATCTGCTTGGCAAATTCACTGAAGCAAGGCTCACAGGAACTGGAAGTTGTGTGTTTGGGGCCTTCCCAAGCAAAGCGGAAGCTGATAGAGTTTCGCACCTTCTTGCAGAGTCCCTTCCAGGGTTCGTAGCAAAGGGAAGCAACGTTTCGATGTTGCATCGCAAGCTGCAAAGTCTGTTCTAAGAACCGGGTGCTCGGCACTCGAATTGATTCAGCTACAGGGGCGTCGCCAAGCGGTAAGGCAGCAGGTTTTGATCCTGCCATGCGTTGGTTCGAATCCAGCCGCCCCTGCCATATTCCTATACTCATCCAGGTATACCCTCAGCCGGCAGGTACTGCGCGTGTCCAAGATGATGGTCTTTACGGGGAACGCTAACCCCGATCTGGCTCGGCGTGTCGTACGTCAGCTGCATATCCCTCTCGGTGACGTCTCTGTCGGAAAATTCTCCGACGGCGAAATCAGCGCCGAGATCAATGAAAACGTTCGCGGTAAAGACGTCTTCATTATTCAGCCGACTTGCGCGCCAACCAACGATAACCTGATGGAACTGGTAGTGATGGCTGACGCCTTCCGCCGCTCCTCGGCTTCACGAATCACCGCTGTGATCCCGTACTTCGGTTACGCTCGTCAGGACCGCCGTCCGCGCTCTGCCCGTGTGGCAATAAGCGCCAAGGTCGTCGCCGACATGCTGACCGTAGTGGGTATCGATCGTGTTCTCACGGTCGATCTGCATGCGGATCAGATCCAGGGCTTCTTCGATATTCCGGTCGATAACATCTACGGTTCGCCCGTACTGGTTGACGATATCGAAGATCAACGCTTCGAAAACCTGATGATCGTATCCCCGGACATTGGCGGCGTCGTGCGTGCACGTGCCGTGGCCAAGTCGCTGGGCGTCGATCTCGGGATCATCGACAAGCGCCGCGAGAAAGCCAATCACTCCGAAGTGATGCATATCATCGGCGACGTCGAAGGGCGTACCTGTATTCTGGTCGACGACATGGTCGATACCGCTGGCACCCTGTGCCACGCGGCCAAGGCCCTGAAAGAGCATGGCGCAGCCAAGGTGTTCGCCTATTGCACCCACCCGGTACTGTCGGGTCGGGCAATCGAGAACATCGAGAATTCCGTGCTGGACGAGCTGGTGGTGACCAACACCATCCCGCTGTCCGCCGCCGCACAAGCCTGTGCCCGTATCCGTCAACTGGATATCGGCCCGGTCGTCGCTGAGGCGGTCCGCCGCATCAGCAATGAAGAATCGATCAGCGCGATGTTCCGCTGAGGGCTCTGCCCTCCTCTACATCGAGTTGACGTAAAGCGCCCCGCCCAGACGAATCCCGTCCGGGCGGGGCTTTTTTGCCCATATCGCCTTTAGCGCCGGTCGCAAGCGCAGGGCGAATGTGGTTATTTTGGAGATTCACATGAACGATTTTACCCTGAATGCAGAAGCGCGTTCCGACCTGGGGAAAGGTGCGAGCCGCCGCCTGCGTCGCCTCGCCGCCCTGGTTCCAGCAGTGGTCTACGGTGGCGACAAAGCCCCTGAGTCCATCAGCATGCTGGCCAAGGAAGTAGCAAAACTGCTCGAAAACGAAGCGGCCTACAGCCACATCATCGAGCTGAACATCGGTGGCAAAAAGCAGAACGTCGTGATCAAGGCCCTGCAACGTCACCCAGCCAAAGGCCACGTATTGCACGCTGACTTCGTCCGCGTCGTTGCCGGCCAGAAGCTGACCGCCATCGTTCCACTGCACTTCATGAACCAAGAGCCTGCAGTGAAGAAAGGCGGCGAGATCTCGCACACCGAGACCGAGCTGGAAGTTACCTGCCTGCCGAAAGATCTGCCTGAATTCATCGAAGTCGACCTGGCTAACGCTGAAATCGGCACCATCGTTCACCTGTCGGACCTCAAAGCTCCTAAAGGCGTCGAGTTCGTTGCACTGGCACACGGCAAGGACCTGGCTGTTGCCAACGTCCACGCCCCACGCATCGTTGCTGAAGACGAAGCGGAAGAAGGCGCTGCCGAGTAATTCATTACTCCGCACGTCGGAGTTGGGCCGGTAACATCGCGAGGAAAACATCCCGCGAACGAACGGACGAAATAACGCGGATTACGTTGTAAAATGCGCCTTTTCGTCCACGTGCGGTTTTCGTGATGTTACTGACCCCTCCAAAGGAAAAGCCCCTGTCGTGACTGCCATACAACTGATCGTTGGCCTGGGTAACCCCGGCCCCGAATACGAACAGACCCGGCATAACGCAGGGGCTTTTTTCGTTGAGCGCATCGCCCAGAAGTACAACGTGCAGCTGGTGCCTGATCGCAAATATTTCGGCCTGACGGCGCGTTTCAGCCATCAGGGCAAAGACGTCCGCCTGCTTATCCCGACCACCTACATGAATCGCAGCGGCCAGGCCGTAGCGGCATTGGCGGGTTTCTTCAGGATCCCTCCCGAGGCGATCCTGGTGGCGCACGACGAACTCGACCTGCCTCCCGGCGTCGCCAAGCTCAAGGTGGGCGGCGGCCATGGCGGTCATAACGGTCTGCGTGACATCATCGCGCAGCTCGGCAACAACAACGGTTTTCATCGTCTGCGGCTTGGCATCGGCCACCCGGGCGTTGCCAGTCAGGTGTCCAATTTCGTGCTGGGCCGCGCACCGCGCGCCGAGCAGGAACTGCTGGACACCAGTATCGATTTTGCCCTCGGCGTGCTGCCGGACATCTTCGCCGGCGAGTGGAATCGCGCGATGAAAACCCTGCACAGCCAAAAGGCCTGACTCTTCGAAGAGGGAAGCACCATGGGATTCAACTGCGGCATCGTCGGCCTGCCCAACGTCGGCAAATCCACTCTGTTCAACGCCTTGACCAAATCCGGTATCGCGGCAGAGAACTTCCCCTTCTGCACTATCGAGCCGAACAGCGGCATCGTGCCGATGCCTGATCCGCGCCTTGAGGCCCTGGCTGCCATCGTCAAGCCCAAGCGCATTCTGCCGACCACCATGGAGTTCGTCGACATCGCCGGCCTCGTGGCAGGTGCCTCCAAGGGTGAAGGCCTGGGCAACAAGTTTCTCGCCAACATCCGCGAGACCGACGCCATCGCTCACGTGGTGCGCTGCTTCGAAGACGACAACGTGATCCACGTGTCCAACAGCGTCGACCCCAAGCGCGATATCGAGATCATCGACCTCGAGCTGATCTTCGCCGACCTCGACAGCTGCGAGAAGCAACTGCAGAAGGTCGCCCGTAACGCCAAGGGTGGTGACAAGGACGCGGTCCTTCAGAAAGGCCTTCTCGAGCAACTGATCACTCACTTCACCGAAGGCAAGCCCGCGCGCAGCCTGATGAAGAAGATGAGCACCGACGAAAAGGCAGTGATCCGCGGCTTCCATCTGCTGACCACCAAGCCGGTGATGTATATCGCCAACGTCGCTGAAGACGGCTTCGAGAACAACCCGCTGCTGGACATCGTCCGGGGGATCGCCGAAGAAGAAGGCGCGATCGTGGTGCCGGTGTGCAACAAGATCGAAGCCGAAATTGCCGAGCTCGACGACGGCGAAGAGAAGGACATGTTCCTCGAAGCACTGGGCCTGGAAGAGCCTGGCCTGAACCGCGTAATCCGCGCCGGCTATGAGCTGCTGAACCTGCAGACCTACTTCACTGCCGGCGTCGAAGAAGTGCGCGCCTGGACCGTAAAGATCGGCGCGACTGCCCCTCAAGGCGCTGGCGTGATCCACACCGACTTCGAGAAAGGTTTTATCCGCGCTGAAGTCATCGCCTATAACGATTTCATTCAGTACAAGGGTGAAGCGGGTACCAAGGAAGCAGGTAAATGGCGTTTGGAAGGCAAGGAATATGTCATCAAGGATGGTGATGTGATGCACTTCCGTTTTAACGTCTGACGTTCAAACGGACTGTAGCTCGGGGTTACCCAGTGGCCCGCGCAAGCCTCCTTAATCGGGGGCTTTTTCGTTTCTGTGGTCGCTGAGGTTGAAGTACCAACTCAGCGATGCGTTCTTGTAGACGCTGGCCGCCTTCGACATCACCCACACCCACGTGCTGACTCAGCTGCTGATCAAGGGCATCACCACCGGCTTCAATCAGGCCACCGGCAAAATCCGCTCGCTCGGTATCGAGGCCGCGGTGATCGACGGCCTGCCAATCGCCACCCAGAGCATCGGTTTGCTACCCTGAACCTCAACTATCAGGGAGCCACTCCATGCCGACTCAAGCGAACTTTTCCGGCGCCAAGATCGCCCTGCTCTGCGACGGCCAGTTGCTCACCTATCTGCGTGATGACAAGCCGGGCATCCCCTGGCCAGGCATGTGGGACCTGCCGGGCGGTGGTCGCGAGAATGACGAGACTCCGCTGCAGACCGCAGCCAGGGAAACCATGGAGGAGTTCAGCCTGACACTGGACGAAGCATGGGTGGTCAGCGCGCGGGTCTATCCGGGTCAGGGCATGAACGGGCTGGACACCTGGTTCCTGGTGGCGCAAGTGCCTGCCGGGACCTTCGAGCAGATCGTATTTGGCGATGAGGGGCAGCGCTGGGAGGTGATATCGGTGCGCGCGTTTCTGGAGATGGACGGAGCGGTGGTGCATTTGCAGCAGCGGTTGCGGGAGTTTTTGCATTCTGCCCCTGGCGCGCTGAAGCAATCGAGTAATGGGAGCCTGGTGCAGGCAATCAGGGCAAGGGTTCAAGTTTCAGGAACGGTCGATCAGGATCTCCCTTCAAGAGGCCCCTTCAATGAGCGAATAGATTTCGATGAGTAATCATCGCCCACTTTCGCGCTAGTTGTTCCCATAGATTAATCGGGCTCATTTCCAAAGCTGGCGTGCAACGTCATCAAAAATTGCCGCCCACGAGAACCACCTCACTCCCACGGAAACAGACTCGCCCCCGGCGCCTTGCGGCGCATCTCGATTTCCACCAGGCGGTCATTGACGAAGCGTAGATACTGGTATGCGCCGCCATCCGGGCCGTAGACCCAGATGCTGATCTTCGCCGAGTTCCAATAGCCGTTGTAGCCATAGGGCCTGGGCGCTGGTCCCTGGCTGTGCTGGCGTGGAGGCTGGCCGCACTTGTCGAGCACAGCGGCCATCTGCACGCCTTCACCGACCAGCGCCGTGCCACAGCGCAACGAGCCAGCGTGGACCTGCTCGCTGCACAACAGCAAAGCGACGCCCAGCGTTGTCAGCACCTCCTTGGCGTTTTTCACGATGATTCAAACGCCCTTGGTCGACGGCAACAGGATCGTCAAAATACCGAACAGCGGCAGGAACGAGCACAGCTGGTATACGTATTCGATGCCGTGAATATCGGCGAAGTGTCCGAGCAGCGCCGCGCCAATGCCGCCAAAGCCGAACATCAAACCGAAGAACACGCCGGCGATCATGCCGACATTGCCAGGCACCAGTTCTTGGGCGAACACCACGATGGCCGAGAACGCCGAGGCGAGAATAAAGCCGATGATCATGCTGAGGATGCCGGTCCAGAACAGGTCGACATAAGGGAGTGCCAGAGTGAACGGCGCGACGCCCAGGATCGAGAACCAGATCACTGCCTTGCGGCCGATTTTGTCGCCAATGGGCCCGCCGAAGAAGGTCCCGGCCGCCACAGCACCGAGGAACATGAACAAATGCAGTTGCGAACTGGCCACGCTCAGGTCGAACTTCTCGATCAGGTAAAAGGTGAAGTAGCTGGTGAAGCTGGCCATGTAGAAATACTTGGAGAACACCAGCAGTGCCAGCACCACCAGGGCGAAGGTCACGCGCTCCTTCGACAGGCCATGGGTGGCCTTGCCGCCGGCCTTGAGCTTGAACAGGCTGAGATGGTGCCGGTACCAGCGGCTCAGGCCGTAGAGCACACCGATGGCGAACACGGCGAACAGCCCGAACCACGCAACGTGCCCCTGGCCATAGGGGATGACGATGGCCGCTGCCAGCAATGGCCCGAACGCGGTGCCGGCATTACCGCCGACCTGGAAGGTCGATTGCGCCAGGCCGAAGCGCCCGCCCGAAGCCAGCCGCGCGATGCGCGAGGTCTC
Organism: Gammaproteobacteria bacterium; assembly: GCA_903970465.1. Classification (GTDB taxonomy): domain Bacteria; phylum Pseudomonadota; class Gammaproteobacteria; order Pseudomonadales; family Pseudomonadaceae; genus Aquipseudomonas. The sequence goes on along the minus strand of CAJCIO010000173.1, from coordinate 5,234 downwards.
CGGGTGGAAGGTCGACGAGCCGATGCCCACCAACCCCGAGGCCAGCAGGATCGCCGGGAAGGTGCCGACGAATGCCAGCATGAGAATGCCGATCAAGGTGCAGACACTGCCCAGCGGCAGCAGCCACGGCTTGGGATGCCGGTCAGTGAAATAGCCGACCCACGGCTGCAACAGCGACGCGGTCAGTTGAAAGGTCAAGGTGATCAGCCCGACCTGGGTGAAGCTCAGGCCATAGTTGGCCTTGAGCATCGGATAGATCGAAGGCAGCACGGCCTGGATCAGGTCGTTGATCAGGTGAGCGAGGGCGCAGGCGCCGATCACGCGCATGACCAGCGGACTGGCTTGGCTGGCCACCGAAGCGGTGGCCGTAGCGGGGGTGGTGGAACTGCTGGACATGACGTGGGTATCCAAACACAAAAGGGCACGCACTGCGCGGGTGCGACAATGTGCCATTTTGTGGCGCCGGGTGCCAAGTTTCATGGGAGAGATGCAGTGGGCTTGCGGGCCCCTTCGCCAGCAAGCTTTGCTCCCACGGTGTCGGCTGGACCAAGGCTGTACGCCCCGTCGCGAGCAGGCTTTGTCCACAGCTGGAGTCGTACGCATGTGGGAGCAAGGCTGCGCGTTCGGCGGCGAAGGGGCCCGGTCAGGCAACGCGACTTCTAGCAGTTAAACCAGATTGAAACGCGCCGTATTGCTGCTCAACGCCTGACTGCCGCTGCTCAGCTGATCGGCCGCGCTGTTCACCGCACGGGCACCTTCAAGCAGGCGTACCGCAGCCTGATCGACCTGCTGGATGTTGCTGCTGACTTCATCGGCGACGCTGGCTTGCTCCTCCACCGCCGTGGCGATCTGCGCCAAGGTATCGGTCACACTCTGCACGGCGCTGGCGATTGCCCCCAGGCTTTCGCCAAGCCCGGTCACAGCGGCGGCATCGGACTGCGCCTGGCCACACGCGCTTTCCATCAACTCCACCGCCTGCTTGACGGTGGTGCGCAAGCTGTCCACGGTGCCGGCGATCTGCGCGGTGGAGGCCTGGGTACGCTGGGACAGGCTGCGCACTTCGTCGGCGACCACAGCGAAACCACGCCCCTGCTCACCCGCACGGGCGGCCTCGATCGCAGCGTTGAGCGCCAGCAGGTTGGTCTGCTCGGCAATGCCGCGGATGGTGTCGACCACCGACTGGATCTGCTGGCCCTGCTCGCTGACCCGGCCCAGAGCCGAGGCCGTCTCGCCCAAGCGCAGATTGAGCTGTTGAATACTGGCCGTGGTGCGCTGGCTGTCGCGGCTGCTGTCCTCGGCAATCTGGCGGGTATGCTGGGCGCTGCCGGAGGCCTGCTCGCAACTCCTCGCCACCCCTTGGGAGGTGGCGGCCAGTTGCGTGGCGGCCGTGGCGATCTGACTGATCTGCAATTGCTGCGCCTCGACGTCCACCAAGGTGCCGCTGGAGTGATCGCCCAAGGTCTGCACTGCGCCGCTGAGCTGCGAGGTCTCGTGATCGACGCCTTGCAGGCTGGTGCGCAGTTGCACCACGGCGACGTTGAGCGCGGTGCTGATCGCGGCCAGTTCATCACGACCGCTCACCGCCACTTGCACGCACAGATTGCCGTCGCGCAGGGATTCGGCCAAGGTGGTGATGCCCCGCGCGCTGAGGCGAATCGACGCCTGCAGGCAAGCGAACAGGTACAACGCCAACAGCAGCATCACCGCGAAGGTGGCCGCGATGGGCAGGAATTGATTGACCGTCTGGTCGTGATAGAAGCCCAGGCGGCTGTCCAGCGAGACCAGCGATTGGCGGCGCAGTGCGGACAGATCGGCCAGCAGGCCATCCATGCTCTGCTCGAACTCTCCAGCTCCCAGCTTCAATTCACCAGAGAACAAGCCGTCGTCCAGGCGCTTGAGCTCGGCGTCGAGGCGCTGTAGCGTCTTGTCGTACTGGTTGGCCCAAGCGGCAAAACCTGGCGGCAGGCGACCTTGCAACGAGGCACCGGCCTTGACCATTTCTTCGCGCGAATCGGCGATACGGTTGCGCAGGTCGCGCATCTGCAAGCGGCTCTGCAAACTGAACTGCCCGGCCACCACGGAGGCTTCGCCGACACTGGCGGTACGCCCGACGCGCTCGATCAGGTCCGGGATCTGCTGCGTCGACAGCTTCATCAGCAGGTAAGCCTCCATCCTCGAGTCGAGCATCAGCCCGCTGTCCATGCCCACCTGATCGCGCACATTTTGCAGGGCCGCCAACGCGCCGGTGAAGCGTTCGTAGCCGTCTGGCCACCAACCGATGCTGCGCAGACTGTCGAGATCGAGGCCTGCGGTCGCGGCTTTGAGTTTCTCGAAGCGATTGAACACATCGCCTGTCGCGCCGCTGTTCTTCAAGGCCTGTCCGAGTTCGGTCACCGCCGTTTGCAAGGCGGGGCTAGCGGCGCTGAGTGCATTCATGGCTTGCTGCGCTTGAGCGGTCGGGGTGTGGAGAATGTCCACGGCCTTCCAGCGCGCCGCACGGTTGCGCTGAGCGATCAGTTGATCATCCAGAGACTCCAGCGCCAACAGTTGCTCCACCCCTGTGCGCTCACCGGAAATAACCTGAAGCCGCGAGCGATAGTCCTGCCCCAGTAACCACAGGCTGCCGGCCAAAGGCAGCATGAACAGCAGAAACAACAGTTGGAACTTGCGCGCGAACTGAAACCGCCCTAGCAGGCGAATGCCGGGGGATAGAAGGGTCTGCATGTCCGAATTCTCCACTGGACCAAAAGCGATCGCACCTGCCAATCTAGCAAAGTGCCATCAATGCACTGCAAGATTCACTCCGCAAGTGCTGCCCATGTATCGGCAGGTACCGCCACGAATTGAGCGCGGTACCTGATCGAGCCAGAACGTGGAGCTTGTGGGCCGGTGAGTCAGGCATCAGGATGAATCGTGAAAAACCCTCTGAACGCGTTGAAGGTGAACTCGCCAGACCAGGCCGACTGGTCACGATTGTAGGTGAGCGCTTCGATTCGCCCCTCCCCATGCAGTTTTTGGCCCTTTAGATAGTATTCAACCTTCGCAGTAACGTCAGGCAGAGCAACGTCTGCGCTCGATGGCGATTTCACGCCGTTGATTGTGAACGTGACCTTTTCGACGGCATCTGCCGTAGGGCCTTCGCGATTCGCGAAGTTGGCCACCACGGTCAACACCTCATCGGCGTAACGGATATTGGCGTCCTGTGTGTGAACGAAACCAGCATGAGGGGTAGAAATTACACACACGCTCGGTCCTTGTCGTGCCTGATCTTTTGTCGACACCTCCAGATCTTCAGGGTCCTCGCTCTCAAACTTGTCTAACAGGTCTACCGTGCTGGCAGTGTCGTTTTCGACATCGAACACGCCAACGATCAACGGTGGAAAAGCAAGGTCCAGAATACCGGTGAACACGCCTTCGACACTACGATCGGCCCTTACTATGTAACCGATGTACCCGGCGGTGAACGTAGTGATCGACGAACCGTTATAGCGAGTGCCATGTGCACGGTCGGCCCCTTGCCCGAACCTGACGATGTTCACATCGCTGACATTACCGTTCGGAACGTCCAAACGAATCAAATGGTTGTTCTCGCCCGTGTTGTACTGAACACCAATGATCTGTATTCGGTTATCGACGACTTCACTGAGGCAGTCATCGGCGGTGCGGGTGACCTGATTCAAGGTCCACGTGAAAATCTCTGGGTTCGCTGCATCACCTTTGGAAGAATCTATTCTGGACATGGTCAACTCCTTTGCATCGCGGACGTGGGTGACCATCATCAATCCAATTCAGCGGCTGGGTAACCTAGCAGATCTGATAGGTAGCGCACTGGCAGCGCACCTAAAGTGACAGGGGCTGGATGGATTGCGCCCCTTTTGAGGGCAGCTGTTGGCACGACGCCAATGCTCCACATCTCACGACGACGCCCTGAACGCGATTTTTTGACCTAAAGGTCAGGTACTGGGCTGCACGCAAGCTGATCAGACTAGCGGGCGGCTAATCTTCATTCAGCAATCATTGGCGCTGGCCCGCTTCCTGCTTTAGCACCGCGACCTTTAAGTTAACCACCCGGTCAACTTTTATCAGCCTAACTTCGGTGCCCAAGAGCACCCCCGGGGAGCCCCATGCTGGATACGCTGTTCAAACTCAAAGCGCATGACACCACGGTGCGCACCGAAATCCTGGCGGGCGTGACCACGTTCCTGGCCATGGCCTACATCCTCTTCGTCAACCCGAGCATCCTCGGCGAGACCGGCATGGACAAGGGCGCGGTGTTCGTCGCCACGTGCCTGGCCGCCGCCATCGGCTCCACCGTGATGGGCCTGATCGCCAACTACCCGATCGCCCTGGCACCGGGCATGGGCCTCAACGCCTTCTTCACCTACACCGTGGTCCTGCACATGGGGCATACCTGGCAGGTGGCGCTGGGCGCGGTGTTCATCTCGGCGGTGTGCTTTTTTCTGCTGTCGATCTTTCGCATTCGCGAATGGATCGTCAACAGCATCCCGCTGCCGCTGCGCTCGGGCATTGCCGCCGGTATTGGTCTGTTCCTGGCGTTGATCGGCATGCATGAAGCCGGAATCGTGGTCGGCAACCCGGCAACCATGGTCGGGATCGGTGACCTCAAGGCGCCTGGGCCGGTGCTGGCGATTCTGGGCTTCTTCCTGATCGTCGGCCTTGAAGCATTGAAGGTGCGGGGCGCGGTGCTGATCGGCATTCTGGCGGTGACCATCGTCTCGATCGTTGGGGGGGTTCAGCCCGTTCGGCGGTATCGTTTCGGCGCCGCCATCGCTGCTGCCGACCCTCCTGCAACTGGATATCAAGGGCGCGCTGAATATCGGGTTGGTCAGCGTGATCTTCGCCTTCCTGTTCGTCGACCTGTTCGACAATTCCGGCACCCTCATCGGCGTAGCCAAACGCGCCGGCCTGATGGACAAGAACGGCCACATGCCGAAGATGGGCCGCGCCCTTATCGCTGACAGCACCGCGGCCATGGCCGGCTCGCTGCTGGGCACCTCGACCACCACCAGCTATATCGAATCGGCGGCGGGCGTGAGCGCTGGTGGCCGCACTGGGCTGACCGCCGTGGTGGTGGCGATCCTGTTCCTGCTGGCGCTGTTCTTCGCCCCGCTGGCGGGCAGCGTTCCGCCCTACGCCACCGCGCCGGCGCTGCTGTTCGTGGCCGTGCTGATGTGCTCGGGCCTGGCCGAGATCAACTGGGATGACATCACCGA
>CAJCIO010000172.1 GCA_903970465.1 Gammaproteobacteria bacterium | reverse complement strand
CATGTTTGACTCCAAAGGGGGCGCGATTAGCCGTTAACGGTCAGGCTGGGTGCCCACCGCTTGGTCAATGCTGTTATCGGCGCTCCCTGACGAAGCTGAAACGGTAAGGCCAGAATGCTGACGCCGTTAAATTGGCATATCTCGGGAAGGCCAGTATTGCGCTATCAACCCCTCATTTCGGCACTTAAAAGCCTATTCAAGCCCGCCGGACCTCTGCGGGCAGGTGCCGCGCCAAGCTTTTGGCTGAAACCCGTCAACGCAGATGAAAAATAATTCAGTCAGCGGTGCCAGTTCCCGACCAATGGCACTCCACCGGGGCGTCTGGAGGCGTTTTTGCGAGCAATATTCGGTCGGGCCTTCAGCTTGTGCGCTCCTTTCCGATACCTTGTAGATAACCACCAAACAACACTGGCACCGCCGCCGAGACCGCACATGTTGATCGCGCCCCATCCGACCAATGAAGAAGCCCGTTTGCGCCTGCTACGAAGCCTTGAGGTGCTTGACACGCCGCCGGAAGAAGACTTCGATCGCATCACCAGGGTCTGTGCCCAACTGCTGCACGTGCCTATCACCCTGGTGTCGCTGGTCGATGAAAACCGCCAATGGTTCAAGTCCAGGATCGGCATTGAATTGTGCGAAACCTCGCGAGATATAGCGTTCTGCGCCCACGCCCTGCATGTGCCGGACATCCTGCTGATTGAAGATGCTGCCCGCGACCCGCGCTTCAGCGATAACCCGTTGGTATTGGGCGCACCGCATATCCGCTTTTACGCAGGCGTGCCGCTGCGCAGTGACGAAGGTCTGGTGCTGGGCACCTTGTGCGCTCTGGATACCACCCCTCGCGAACTGCCGCCCGAGGCCTTGGCAGCGTTCAAGGACCTGGCCAAGGTGGTGGAACGCGACCTGTTGCACCGCAGCGCCGCTCAGGATATGCGCGTGGCCTGGGAGGGAGACCGCCAGGCCAAGGTGCTCAGCGAGTCGCGCTTTGCGCTGGTGTTCCAGCAGACGCCCAGCGGCAAGGCGATCGTCGATCTGCAAGGGCGCTTCAATGCGGTCAACCCCAAGCTCTGCGACATCACGGGCTATTCGGAAGAAGCGTTGCTCAAGCTCACCTTTGCCGATATCACCCACCCGGACGACCTCGAAAAAGACCTGCTTCACGTCGCCGATCTGTTGTTCGGCCGAAACACCACCTATGCCATGGAAAAGCGCTATATCCGCCGTGACGGCTCCCTGGTGTGGGTCGAGATCAACGTGTCGCTGGTGCGTACCGAGCGAGGCGAGCCCGATCACTTCATCGCGGTCATTCTCGACATCACTGATCGCAAACGCGGCGAAGAAGCACTGCATGACTATCAAGAGGAACTGGAGCGCAAAGTCGCCGAGCGTACCCGCGAACTGACCGCCAGCCGCGAAACCTTGCAGGCCATCGCCGACAACATGCCGATCCTGATCGCCCACATCGATCGAGACCTGCGCTATTTGTTCAACAATGAGGTGTATCGCCAGGTATTCGGTGTCGATCCGGCGACGCTGCGTGGCAAGTATGTCAAGGATGTGCTGGCCCCGGAGCTGTTTGCGGAGCTGCTGCCGAATTTCCAGCGTGCCCTGGACGGCGAGCGGGTGGTGCATGACGGCCTGATCTACAATCCTGAGCAGGGTCGAATCTGGACCGCGACCTACGTGCCCGACCTGCGCAACGGTGATGTGGTGGGCTTTTACGTCATGTCCCAGGACGTCACCGACCGCACCCGGGTAGAACGCAACCTGCGCGACAAGGCTATGCTCGACCCGCTCACCGAATTGCCCAATCGACGCGCCCTGCATGAGCACCTGGAGCACACCGTCAGCAGCGCGGCTCACTCGCCGGAACCGTTCGCGCTGTTCTTTCTCGATCTGGATGGCTTCAAGGCAGTCAACGACGAGCACGGTCACGACGCCGGTGACGAGCTGCTCAAGCAGGTGGCCGTGCGCCTCGAGCAGACTGTGCGCAAAGGCGATTTCGTCTGCCGCCTGGCCGGCGACGAGTTCGTGGTGGTGGCCCACGGGGTGCCGAGTCCAGAGATCGCCGGGCGCATTGCGGAGAACCTGTGCGAGGCAATCGCGACGCCTTTTGCGTTACGCCAGGGCGCCGTGAAGATCGGCACCAGCCTGGGCATCGCCCTGAGCCCCGCCGCCGGTAGCATTGCAGCGGCGACCTTGCTCACCCATGCCGATAATGCCATGTACGAAGCCAAGCGTCGGGGGCGCAATGGCTATCGGTTTGCGGTCGGGGATTGAGTCGCTATTTGTGTCCCTTCGGGGGCACAGCCCGCTCTCACAGGTGCGTGCGACCTCTGTGCGCATCGAGCTTTTCGCAACTTTATCGTGTCAGCCCCCTCGAACAATGGGCACCCTTTATTTTTCGAGGAGACCCCAATGGCATCCGCCCCCCTGATTACGCTGAACGATGGCGTAAAAATCCCCCAGCTCGGCCTCGGCGTCTGGCAGCTCGACGACGATCAGGCCTACGCGTCGTCCACCGCGGCGCTCAAGGCCGGTTATCGGCACATCGACACCGCGAAGATCTACGGCAACGAAGCCGGCGTCGGTCGGGCCGTGGCTGAAAGCGAGCTGCCCCGCGAGCAGATCTTCATCACCACCAAACTGTGGAACGAGGACCAAGGCTTCGATAACACCCTGCGCGCCTTCGATGCCAGCCTCAAGCGCCTGGGACTCGAGACCCTGGACCTGTACCTGATTCACTGGGCCATCCCGAAGAAAGGCACCTACCGCGACACCTGGAAGGCCTTTGTGCGCTTGCAGGAAGAAGGCCGTGTGCGCTCCATCGGCGTATCCAACTTCAATGTCGAACACTTGGAACATATCATCAAGGATACCGGCGTCACGCCCTCGGTGAACCAGATCGAGACTCACCCCGACTTCGCCCAGACCGAACTCCATGCCTGGTGCCGCGCCAAGGGCATCGTCAGCGAATCCTGGAGCCCGCTGGGTCAAGGCGGCGAGCTGCTCAAGCTGCCACTCTTCGCCGACATCGCCCAGCGCCACGGTAAGACCCCGGCCCACGTCATTCTGCGCTGGCACTTGCAGCATGGCCATGTGGTGATCCCGCGGTCCTCGAATGCCGAGCGCATCGCGGCCAATATCGACGTGTTCGATTTCGAACTCAACAGCGAAGAACTCAAGGCCATCGACGGCATTCGGCAGACCGGGCGCCTGGGTCCGGACCCAGAAACCATCGACATGGGCCTGTAAGCAACAATCCCTTTTTTTGCACCCCGCGGCGCGGTGGGCCTGCAACGGTCACCCTCGTCGCCACGGAGGTTTATAGATGTCTGAATCAGCATTGGTTGTCGGCGTCACCGGCATCGTCGGCAGCGCCATTTCCCGCTTGTTGGTCGATCGCGGCTGGCAGGTAGCCGGGCTCTCCCGCACCCCCACCGAGCAGGACGGCGTGACGCCGGTGGTCGCCGACCTCAACGATCCCGAAGCGCTCAAAGCCGCGCTCAAGGGCCTGGCCCCGACCTATGTGTACCTGGCGACCTGGTCGCGCCAAGCCACGGAAGCCGAGAACATCCGCGTCAACGCCGCGCATGTGCGTAACGTGCTGGGCGCACTCTCGGCCGATGGCTCGGTGCGCCACGTGGCGCTGGTGACCGGCCTCAAGCATTACCTGGGGCCTTTCGAAGCGTACGGCAAAGGCACCTTGCCGCAGACACCGTTTCGCGAAGAACAAGGCCGCCTCGACGTAGAGAACTTCTACTACGCCCAGGAGGATGAAGTCTTCGCCGCCGCTGCGCGCGACGGTTTTACCTGGAGCGTGCATCGTCCGCACACCATCATCGGCGTGGCCGTGGGCAACGCCATGAACATGGCCACGACGCTGGCCGTGCACGCCTCGATCTGCAAACACACGGGCCGACCGTTCGTGTTCCCTGGCTCTGCGGCGCAGTGGAACAGCCTGACCGACATGACCGATGCGCGGCAGCTCGCTCGGCAGCTGTTGTGGGCGGCCACTACGCCGGCCGCCGCCAATCAGGCCTTCAACATCGTCAATGGCGATGTGTTCCGGTGGCAATGGATGTGGGGCCGGATCGCGCAATGGTTCGATATTCATGCCGCGCCCTTCCCCAGCGAAACCCAGCCGCTGGAGCAGCAGATGGCCAACGACGCCGAGGTGTGGAAGACCATGGCCGGCCAATACGGACTGCACGAAGCGGACATATCCCGCTTGATTTCGCCGTGGCACACCGACGCCGACCTTGGCCGGCCCATTGAAGTGGTCACCGACATGTCCAAGAGCCGCAAGCTGGGCTTCCTCGATTACCAGGCTACAGACGATGCCTTCTTCGAGGTGTTCACCCAGCTGCGTGAGGCGCGGTTGATTCCGTAGCCATCGTGCGGATGCCTACTGGCTTTGCAGCGAGGGGGTTTGCTCCCTCGCCACAAAGTTGGCTGACTCCTGCGCTCACAACGCGTGCACCCGCACATCCGTGATGCCCATCACCGCAGCCTGGGCCAGCACCTGCTCGGCGCTCGCTTCAGCGTTGGGCATCAGCAAGCTGTTTTCACCATCGCCAAAATGCAGCATCAACAGATGCAGGGCCGCGTCCGGGGTAGTCATTTGCGCCGCCGCCCATTGCAGATCGTGGTGGTGGGGCTCGTGCTTGAACAGGTAGTCGATGCGCAGCACCCGCCCCGCGTCGCCGCCGATCGGTTGCTTCTCGCCAGTCTGCTCGGCGCTGTCCGCCGGGCCAAGCGCCGTGTACAGATCATCGGCGATGGGCACCGCCGGGTCGGGTGACTGGATGCCGCCTTTATAACTGGGATTGATGTCCATAAGCACCTCGCTTGAAGGCCGCACACGCCGGGCCTGTTTGCGTTCGAACCGGATAAAACGCTGCGGTGCCCGGCAATGGGATGAATGGTCATGCAGGCACCGCCGGGCAGACCGATGGAATCCTCGCACCGCAACCGAGTCACAGCTGTCATGCAACCTGCGGTGACCGTTGCTTGATGGCACGCGGCGCTGGCGGGCATTGCATGCATTCAACCACTGCATCAGAGGTAGACATGACCATTGATAAAGAGCTTGAGAAAGAAGTGCTCACCCGACTCCTCCACGCCCATCCTCAGGGTTTGGGCAAGGAGATCCTCGACAATTACCGCGGCGAGACAGCGGTGTTCGAGACCCTCGGCGCCCTGCAGACGCGCGGGCTGATCCAGCATGGGCATGTCAACGCCAAGGAGAGTGGCGCCCCCACGGTCAACTATCCGATCAAGCTTTCGGCTGCCGGGGTGAATGCCGCGCAGACGATGTAGCGCTGCGTGCCCGACGCCGGGCACCGTAGCGTCCGTGTAGCGAGGGGGCTTGCCGCCGATGAGTTGGGTCAGACACATTTTTGGTGCTGGCACCATTTTTTCGGCGGCAGGCCCCCTCGCCATATAGCGTTCTTACAGTCCAGCCGCACGAAAAAACCGCAGTTAGCCCGGCAAGATGAAACTTCTCTCAGCTTTGTCTCTTAACTCCTTGTTACCGCTAATATTCAAAGTTCGAAATAACGTTAGAGAAGGTTCCTTCATGCACCGGCGCCGATTGCTGACTTTCCTGCTTGCGGGTGTCACCCTGCCCGCCCCTTTCCTCGCCCAGGCGGCGCAAACCGTGTTGGCAGCTCGCGGCTGGCGACACGACGGCAAGATGCGTCTGGTGCTGGACCTGAGCGGCGACGTGCGCTATCAAACCTTCGACCTGGAGGCGCCGCCGCGGATGATCATCGATCTGCACGGCACCCGTCTGGCCAAGGCCCTCAACGATGCCTCGCTGGTGGGTGCGCCCCTCAAGGCTATCCGCAGCAGCGACCGCGGCAACGGCGATACGCGCCTGGTGCTGGAGTTCGTCGAGCCGGTGGACAGCAGCAGTTTCGTGCTGCCGCCTTCCGGTGACGCGGGCCACCGCTTGGTGCTGGACTTCAAGCCCAAGTCCGCACCCGCCACCGTCGCAGCAGCCATCGAGCCCGCCGCCCCGGCCGTGGTTGCGCAAACTACGCAGCCAGAGATCAACCGCCGACCTGGGCAGCGCGACATCATCGTGGTGGTCGACGCTGGCCACGGCGGCAAGGACCCTGGCGCGCTGGGGGCCAATGGCGAGCAGGAAAAACACGTGGCGCTGTCGATCGCGCAGATGCTGGCCGCGCGCATCAATCGCCAGAAAGGCTACAAGGCTCGCCTGGTACGCAACGACGATATCTTCATCCCGCTGCGCAAGCGCGTCGACGTCGCCCGCAAATACAACGCCGACATGTTCGTCTCGGTGCATGCCGATGCCGCGCCACGCCGCACTGCGTCGGGGGCTTCGGTGTTTGCGTTGTCGGAACACGGCGCCACCTCGACCATGGCGCGCTGGATGGCCGATCAGGAAAACAGCGCCGACCTGATCGGCAGCAAACAGCTGCTCAATCTCAAGGACAAGGACCCGATGGTCGCCAACGTGATCCTCGACATGTCGCTCAACTCCACCATCAGCGCCAGCCTCGACCTGGGCGGTATCGTGCTCGACAGCGTCGGCAAGGTGGCCGGGGTGCATGGCGAGCGCGTCGAACAGGCGGGCTTTGCGGTGCTCAAATCGCCGGATATTCCGTCTATCCTGGTAGAGACCGGTTTTATCTCCAACGCCCGCGATTGCCAGCGGCTGATGGACATGCGCCATCGGCAGAGCGTCGCCACGGCGATATTCGACGGCGTCAGCGGCTACTTCGGGCGCAATCCTCCGGCCGGTACCTACCTGGCCGAAGCCAAGGGCAACAGTGTCGCCTGAGTTTCAAGACAACCGCACCGGTCAGTTCGGGGTCTTCCCCGCTCCCCAGTCGTCGCATTCCTCTGTGGGAGCGGGCAAGGCCCGGTGAAGGGCCGGTCCGACCCGCGTATTTCTTCGAACCAACCTCATACCCCTCATGTCTACCCATTTATACCGGCCAAGCACCCGGTATAAAGGCTTTGGCGCGCTGCAGGTTTATCGGTCCACAGGAATGAATCCCCGTTAGCATCGATAGTCACCGTGCAGCCATCCAATTACAAACAGGGAGTCAGTCATGCCGGCACAGGTTTCATCGCTTCTGGGTAATGCCCCCAGCCTCTTGGACAGTCAAGTGACCAGCCAGGTACGCAATCATATCGGCTATCTGACGCTTGATCGTCCGCAGGGGCTCAATACCTTGACCCTGGCGATGGTGCGCAGTCTGCAGGGCATTCTCGATGCATGGGCACTGGACAGCCACATTCAGGCAGTGGTGCTCAGGGGCAAGGGTGACAAGGCATTCTGTGCCGGCGGCGACATCCGCGCCCTGTACGACAGCCACCTGCAGGGGGGTTCTCAGCATGTGAACTTCTTCCAGGAGGAGTACGCCCTTGACCTGACCCTGCATCACTACCGCAAGCCGGTGCTTTGCGTCATGCACGGTTACACATTGGGTGGAGGTATGGGCCTGGCCCAAGGGTGCGACTTGCGCATAGTCACCGACAGCAGCCGCCTGGGCATGCCGGAAGTGGCCATCGGTTATTTCCCGGACGTGGGCGCCAGCTATTTTCTGCCGCGTATCCCCGGCGAACTGGGCATTTATCTGGGCGTCTCAGGCGTGCAGATCGAAGCCGCCGATGCCCTGTATTGCGGTCTGGCCGACTGGTATCTGCCACAACATCAATTGGAGATGCTCGAAGACCGCCTGGATCGCATCAATTGGTCGGACATGCCGCTCAAGGATTTGCAGAACGTGCTGAGCAAGCTCGGCGTGCAGGCCCTGCCCGATGCGCCACTGGATCGTCTTCGGCCCGCCATCGACCATTTCTTTTCGCAGCCGAATGTCGGCAGCATGATCGAGCAGTTGCACCAGGTGACAGTCGCCAACAGCCACAAGTGGGCCGATGGCATCGCTTCACTCATGGAAACCCGCTCGCCACTGGCGATGGCGGTCACGCTCGAGATGCTGCGCCGCGGGCGCGGCCTGTCGATCGAGGGCTGCTTCGATATGGAACAGCATCTGGGCCAGCAATGGTTTGAGCACGGCGACCTGATCGAAGGCATTCGAGCCCTGCTGGTGGACAAGGACAAGCTGCCGAAATGGCGACATCGCGGCATGGCGGAATTGAAGCCTGAGCAGGTACAACGGTTTTTTGCGGGCCTGTAAAACAATCGAGGGCAAGCCCCCTCGCTACACCTGTCTACCGTAGCGAAGGGGCTTGCTCGCCAACCGGTCGCTACCTGATCAGCGGTACGCCGCTGAGCTCTTGCAGCGCTTCAAACGTGATATCCGCAACGATCTCGCGCACCTTCAAGCCCTGCGCAGTCACATCCAGAATCGCCAGATCGGTATAGATGCGGCTGACGCAGGCGATGCCGGTCAGCGGATAGGTGCACTCGGGCACCAGCTTGCTTTCGCCGGTCTTGGTCAGGTGGTCCATCATCACGAATACCTGGCGCGCACCAGTGGCCAGGTCCATCGCCCCGCCCACTGCCGGGATCGAGCCTTCGGCGCCGGTGTGCCAGTTGGCCAGGTCGCCCTTGACCGACACTTGAAAAGCACCCAGCACCGCGATGTCGATATGACCGCCGCGCATCATCGAGAACGAATCGGCGTGGTGGAAGAACGCGCCACCGGTGAGCAGCGTCACGTGCTGTTTGCCGGCGTTGATCAGGTCATCGTCCTCTTGGCCTTCCGCCGGGCTCGGGCCCATGCCCAGCACGCCATTTTCGCTGTGCAGGAACACTTCCTTGTCGCCCAGATAGTTGGCCACCAGCGTCGGCACACCGATACCGAGGTTGACGTAGGCGCCTTCGAGGATGTCTTCGGCCACTCGCTGGGCCATTTCGTTGCGCGAGAGTTTTTTGGTGACAGTCATGGCAGGCCTCAGACAGCTTTAGCGGACGAAGAAATGGCGTAGCTCTGCACCGCGACCACGCGCTGGACGAAGATGCCCGGGGTGATGATGTGCTCCGGGTCCAGCTCACCCAGTTCGACGATCTCGTTGACTTGGGCGATCGCGGTCTTGGCCGCCATGGCCATGATCGGGCCGAAATTGCGTGCCGCCTTGCGGTACACCAGGTTGCCCCAACGGTCGCCCTTGTAGGCCTTGATCAATGCCACATCAGCGTGTAGAGGCATCTCCAGCACGTAGTTACGGCCATCGATCACGCGGGTCTCCTTGCCTTCGGCCAGCAGGGTTCCGAAACCGGTGGGCGAAAAGAACGCACCAATACCCGAACCGGCGGCGCGGATGCGCTCGGCCAGGTTGCCTTGTGGCACCACTTCGAGCTCGACCTTGCCGGCGCGGTACAGCGCATCGAATACGTAGGAGTCGGATTGGCGCGGGAACGAGCAGATGACCTTGCGCACGCTGCCGGCCTTGAGCAGTGCCGCCAGGCCCAGATCACCGTTGCCGGCGTTGTTGCTGATGATGGTCAAGTCGCGAGCGCCAGTGGCGATGACGCCATCGACCAGCTCCGAAGGCATGCCGGCGGTGCCGAAGCCTCCCACCATGATGACTGAACCGTCGGCGATCCCTTCCACCGCGGCAGCGACGGACTCAAAGGTTTTATTGATCAAAGCGAGCTCCTGGTTTTCCTGGAGTATGAATGGATCGAGGCGCAGGCCATGAACAACGCTCGGCCACGTCTTCAGCTCTTGTTATCAGCGCAGCCGACAGGGTGTCGGCTGCGACGGCAGGCGGCCGGGCAGGCACGCTTGTCATCTTGACCCATAGCGTGCCGCAAGTTGGGGCCGGAGGAAAATATCTGCAGCGAAATCGGTGCGATTATCGGACTGCTGTTCGCTGACCGGCGCGCGTTGGCGTGAGCGAGGGGTGCGCGTGGCCGCTCGATGTCAGGTGACCGGCCCGCGCAGCTGCACCGTGACCCAATAGCGGGTACGCGCTTGCACCTCGATGGGCAGGCTAGCGCTGAGCAAGCTGAGGATGCGATCGGTATCGTCCAGCCGAAAACTGCCGGTGACCCGCAGCGCCGCGACGTCCGGTGACCAACGCAATATGCCGGGGCGATAGCGGTTCAGCGCCTGAAGGAAATCCCCCAGCGGCTGGTTCAATGCCGTCAGCACGCCGTCGCGCCAACCCAGTTGCAGCGCATCGAAGGCTCTAGGCTGGCCGACCCCACGAGCGAGCAGGCGCACTTGCTGACCGGCCTGCAGCAGCACGGGTGCACCTTGCAGGGGCACTGCCTGAGCGCTGCCCCGCACGACCGCGACCTCGCAGCCCTGCTCCCACTGGCGCACGCAGATTTCACCCTGACCGACCCGCACCTGACCAACCGCCGTGAGCACGGTGGTGGTCTGCGGACCAGGGACGCTGAGCGCGACCTCGCCTTCGAGCAGGCGGATGGAACGCGCCGCGATATCGAGATCGACTGCCGTGGCGGTGTTGAGCTGCAGGCTGCCGCCATCGAGCCACGCAATAGAGCGCCGCTCGCCAGTGGCGGTGCGCACATCCGCGGTCCAACTGCTCCACGGCATCTGCCGCGTCACCAGCCAGGCGCCGGGCACCGCAGCGGCCACGGCCAGGGTGCGCTTGAGCAGTTGGCGGCGGTCGAGCGCCGGTCGATCGAGGCTGGCCAACGCCAGGGCCGGCGGCAATCCAGCGAAGCGCTCGCGCAGTTGCTGAGCCTTTTGCCAGGCTTGCTCGTGGCGGCTGTCGCTGTCACGCCAATGCTGCAACCGCGCGTGGTCGCCCGCATTGGCTCCGCCCGATTCCAGCAACGCCAGCCACTGAGCCGCAGCCCGAGCTACCTGGCGCGCTTCGACCCCGGGCGCGAGGCTGCTCATAGATCCGCCAACAGGCAGTGCTCGTAGGCCTGCGCCATGTAGCGTTTGACGGTGCGCTCACTGACGCACAACTGCTCGGCGATCTCCCGGTAGCTGAGGCCCTCCAGCTGGGCCAGCAAAAATGCCCGGCGTACCGCGCCAGGCAAGCCGTCGAGCAAGGCATCGAGGGCTTGCAGCGCTTCGAGCAGAATCCAGCGCTGCTCCGGCGACGGCGTGCAGGTTTCGGGCAGCAAGGCCAAGGCATCCAGATAGGCCTGCTCGAGGCTGCGGCGCTGGTAGAAGTTGATCAGCAGGCGTTTGCCCAGCGTCAGCAGATAGGCCCGAGGCTCGCGCAGTTCGTGGAGTGGCTGGTCGCTGGCGTGCAGGCGCAGGAAGGTATCGTGGCTGAGGTCGGCAGCATCCCAGCGGTTGTCGAGCCGGCGCCGCAGCCAGCCTTCGAGCCAGCTGTGGTGATCGCGATAGAGATCGTGAAGCGCATGTCGGGATGCTGCTGTATCACTCATGCGAGGGGGCCTGCGCAACGATAAATAGTATGAATGAGAAACATTCTAATTAAAGTTGCGAAGGCTTGCTATGGGCAGTTCACATGCGCGGGTATCGCGGGGCTTGCCGAGTCATCGCGCATTTTTATTGCAGCACGGCGGTCAACGCGTGGCCACGATGAACAACCGCGGAAACGGCAGCAGCACCGTACCGTCCGGCAGTGCCGGATACGCCGCCTTGATCTGCGTCAGGTAGGCAGCGAGAAAGGCCGCCTGTTCACCCTCCTCCAGCTTTTGCAGATAGGGGCGCAACGCCGAGCCCGTGAACCAATCCACCACTGCCTGATGGCCGCCGGCCAAGGGGTGCAGATACGTCGTGCGCCACACGTCGACACTGCTGCAATGGCCGGCCAGCAGCTGGTAGTAATAGCTGGGCGCATGGCGATCGGGGTGTCTGACGTTGCCGATCTTGCTTGCCCAGGGCCCTTCGGCCGCTACCTGCCGTGCCAGGCGATGGGACGGTTCTTCGAGGTTGTCCGGCGTCTGCACTGCGAGGGTGCCGCCCGGCGTCAACTGATCCACCAGCCGCGGATACAGCGTGGCGTGGTCGGGGAGCCATTGCAGCGAGGCGTTCGCCAGGACCACATCGACCGGCTCTGGCGCTATCCAATCGGCAATGTCCGCCAGTTCGAACTCCAACGCAGGCAAGCGTGCGCGGGCATCGCTGAGCATGTCGGCAGAACTGTCCAGCCCCCGGACCTGGGCGCCAGGGAAACGCTGGGCCAGTACCTCGGTTGAATTGCCGGGGCCGCAACCCAGGTCCACGGCATGCCGAACATGCTGGGTGGCGATGGCCGCGACCAGGTCCCGGACCGGGCGCGTGCGCTGCTGTTCGAACATCGTGTATTGCTTGGCAGACCAGCTCATGGGGATGTCCTTTTAAGTGGGCCCTCGACGGGGCATGGGTCAAGCGTGCATGGCACTGCAGGGACCGCGGCGCAAATGGCCTGCTGGCGAGATTAGCATGGCCGTTGGGCACAGGAATCCATTGCCTGTAATGGAACGATTCTCTGCGACCATCCTCGATTGTCCATGACCTGCTAAGTTATAACTTTGGCGGCCAAAAGCATGAATCGACGGCGCCCCCTATTTGCTTGATAATCCGCCACCTCATTGCCGCATCTCTACCCAGAAAGTCCAGGAGTTCACACATGGCTGCGCTGCACGCCCGTACGGTCGAAACACTGAAGAAGCATCAACCTGCGATTTCCAGCGTCTGGCTGACTGACCTGGAGGCCAGAGGTGCACTGCGCAACATCAAGGAAGACGACGTCAAGCTGCAAACCCGCGATTTCCTCCACGCGCTGGTCAGCGGTCTGGAGAACGGCGAATCCCTGAACGTCTCGAGCAGCAACTGGGATGAAGCCCGTCTGTTCCTGGAAAAACTCTCCAACAGCCGCGCTCTACTGGGTCACGACTCGCATCAAACCGCCAACTTCATCTTCTCCCTCAAGGGCCCTTTGTTCGAGGCCCTTCAGCGTGAATATGAAACCGATCCTGCGTCGCTGGCCACCCAACTGCTGCAAGTCTCCGAGCTGCTTGACGCCTTGGGCCTGCACACCATCCGCACCTTCCAGAAGTCCCGCGAGGCGGTGATCAAGCGCCAGCAAGAAGAACTGCTCGAACTCTCCACCCCGGTGGTCAAGCTGTGGGATGGCGTACTCGCCCTGCCGATGATCGGCACTCTGGACTCCCAGCGCACCCAGGTGGTGATGGAGTCCTTGCTGCAGCGCATCGTCGATACCGGCTCGGAAATCGCCATCATCGACATCACCGGCGTGCCTACCGTCGACACCCTGGTGGCCCAGCATCTGCTCAAGACCGTTACCGCCATTCGCCTGATGGGGGCCGATTGCATCATCAGTGGCGTGCGTCCACAAATCGCTCAGACCATCGTCCACCTGGGCCTCGATCTGCAAGGCGTGGTCACCAAGGCCAACCTGGCCGATGCCTTGGCGCTGGCACTGCGCCGCCTGGGCGTGACCGTCAGCAAGGCGGTCTGAGCCTATGGACCGTATCCCGATACTGCAGATGGGCCCGTATCTGCTGGTGACCATTCAGGTGGACATGCATGACCAGCTCGCCCTGACGTTGCAGGACGACCTGTCCGAGCGCATCAGCAAGACCTCGGCCCGCGGCGTGCTGATCGATATCTCGGCGCTGGACATGGTCGACTCGTTCATCGGCCGCATGATCGGCACCATCTCCGGTTTGTCGCGCATCATGGACGCGCAAACCGTGCTGGTGGGTATGCAGCCGGCCGTGGCCATCACCCTGGTGGAGCTGGGCATGACCCTGCCCGGCGTCAGCACCGCACTGAACGTCGAGCGCGGCATGCGGCTGCTGCAAGAACGCGTGGCACAGTCATGAACGTGCGCAGCAGTGGCACCCAGCCCGTGCGCATCGAGCAGGACGTGGTGCTGGCCCGCCAGAGCGCCCGCAAGCTGGCCCAGGAATGCGGCATGCGCCTGATCGACCTGACCAAGCTGGTGACAGCGGTCAGCGAGCTGGCGCGCAATACCGTGGTATACGGCGGCGGCGGCGACATGGACTGGCAGATCCTGGAGGATGGCCCGCGCGTCGGCCTGCGTCTGACCTTCCGTGACGAAGGCCCCGGGATCCCCGACCTCAAGCTGGCGCTGACCGATGGCTGGACCTCCGGCGGTGGCCTGGGTCTGGGTCTCACAGGCGCACGCCGTCTGGTCGAAGAATTCGAACTGGACACCGCCCCCGGCAAAGGTACCCGTGTGACGATCGCCCGATGGACTTGACCCTTCACAGCGCGCTGACCCAGGTCGTCCGACTGGAAGATCAGACCCAGATCGGCGAAGCGCGCCGTACCGCACAAAAACTCGCCGAGCTCGCCGGCTTCGACACCAATGACTGCGGGCGCGTGGCGCTGGTCGCCACCGAGCTGGCCAGCAACACCCTCAAGCACGCAGGCCATGGCGAAATGCATCTGCGCGCGTTGCCAGCGCTGGCGGCCATCGAGTTGATAGCCGTGGATCGCGGGCCGGGTTTCGACCTGCATGACTGCCTGCCCGATGGTATGTCCACACGGGGCACTCAGGGGATTGGTCTGGGGGCGCTGGTGCGTCAATCCGAGGTGTTCGACGTTTACGCCGATGCACGTGGCTCGGTGGTACTGGTGCGCCTGTTCGCCAAGCGCGATCGCACCAGCGACTGGCCCGTAGGTATCACTCAGCACTCGCTGCACAACGACCCGGCTTGTGGCGACGCCTGGCAGATCGCCCGTCAGGGCGCGCTGCTCAGCGCGCTGGTGGTCGACGGTCTGGGCCATGGTCCGGAAGCCGAACTGGCGGCGCAGGCCGGTTGCGAGGCCTTCGCCCGCGCGCCCCATGGCAATCCGGGCTTGCTGTTTGATGACATGCACCAAGCCATGAACGGCACTCGCGGAGGCGCCGTGGCGCTGGCGCAATTCAACGCCAACACCGGCCAACTGCGCTTCACCGGTATCGGCAACATCGGCGCCTGCCTGGTGTCGCCCGCCAAGAGCCGTGGCATGGCCTCTCATCCGGGCATCGTCGGCACGCAGTTTCGACGTGCGCAAACTTTCGATTTTCCGGAATCCACAGGCCAACTGCTGATTCTGTTCAGCGACGGCTTGCAATCACGCTGGAATCTTTTGGACTATCCCGGCCTGGTGCACCGTCACCCGGCCGTCATCGCCACCGTCTTGCACCGCGACTTCTGTCGAGGACGAGACGACGTGACGGTCTTGGTTATCGCGCTGGAGGCATCCGATGTCTGACACTCCCGAACTCGACTCCGTCGCCAGTGCCGCGCTCATCAAGCATTTGCAGGCTGAGGCCGAGGCCCTGCGCGCCGAGCTCGACGAAACCAATCAGGGCGTGCTGGCGCTCTATGCCGAGCTCGACAACCAGGCCGAGGAGCTGCGCCAGGCTTCGGACCTCAAGAGCCGGTTTCTCTCGTACATGAGCCACGAGTTTCGTACCCCATTGGGCTCGATCCTCAGCATCACCAGCCTGCTCGCCGACGAGCTGGATGGCCCGCTGGGGCCCGAGCAGCACAAGCAGGTGGGATTCATCAGCACTTCGGCGCGCGAGCTCAGCGACATGGTCGACGACCTGCTGGACCTGGCGAAGATCGAAGCCGGGCGCATCACCATTTCTCCGGCCTGGTTTGACATGTTCGACCTGTTCGCCGCCCTGCGCGGGATGTTCCGGCCCATCGTCGATGCCGGTGCCGTGGACCTGATCTTCGAAGAGCCCGTAGGCCTGCCGCGGCTGTATACCGACGACAAGAAGGTGGCGCAGATCCTGCGCAATTTCATTTCCAATGCGCTGAAGTTCACGCCCAGCGGCCAGGTGGTGGTATCGACCCAACTGGAGGGTGAGAACGCGGTGCGCTTCAGTGTGCGCGATACCGGCATCGGCATACCGGCGGAACTGCAGTCGACCCTGTTCGAGGATTTCGTGCAGGTCGATACCCCGCTGCAGAAGCGCCTGCGCGGCACCGGGCTGGGGCTGTCGCTGTGCAAACGCTTCGCCGAGCTGCTCGGTGGCCATGTCGGCGTCGAGAGCGAAATCGGGACGGGCTCGAACTTCTACGTGGTGCTGCCGCTGACCCTGGCCACGGAGGCCGTGAATGGCGATTCCTGATCGCATCCTCGTCGTGGATGACAACGTGGCGACCCGTTACGCGGTGCGCCGCGTGCTGGAGCACCACGGGTTCCATGTGGAGGAAGCCGGTACCGGCGGTGAGGGCCTGGCACGGCTGGCCGAGCATGA